>DCIF01000137.1 GCA_002315795.1 Bacteroidales bacterium UBA1733 | reverse complement strand
TCAAGGATATTTTTGAGATGACCGTAACAGAGCGAAGTGCCGATATCGATACGGTTGCAGTAACAGGTCTCTGGGGACACAAGTCTGAATATGCAACTAAAACCCCTATCCGAATTCCTTGTCTGATGTATCACACCAACGACTCCTGGGAATTCGTCACGGCCCTGGATTATGATAATGGCTGGCCTCTCCTCCACCACAGTGTATATGGAGATGGCAACATCTATGTCTTGACCATTCCAGACAACTTCAGTCACCTTTATGCTCTTCCAGCCCCTGCCCTCGATAAGATTCGTGAAATAGCCTCAACAGGTATGTCTGTTCGTCTTCTTGCACCATCGCAAGTAGCACTCTTCACCTATGACAACAACACCTTTGTGGTTCACAATATCAACACTCACCCTGTCACTATCAAGGTGGCCGTGAAGGGTAATGGCATCTCAGACCTTCTCACGGGACAGAATCTGCCAGGAAAAGAGATCATGATGAACAAAAGCGGAGAAAAAGAGGTTGAAATAACCCTTGAAGCTAATTCCTTCAAGGGTTTCAGAATTACGAAATAGAACAAGTGAAGCAGCTTAGAAGTCGTTGAGGGTGATTATTCACCCAAAATGCCACCTAAGATACCCTTGAGGAAGCCAGAACCTTCCTTGATGTATTTCGTGATGCCATTGACGACATCCTCGACTTTACTTTTGGCGAACTTAGCAATACAACGGCCTTTGAGTTCGCCATATTCCTGAGCCTGTTCCTGGGTGAGCTTCGTTTCATCCATCTTCTCATCGATGGCTTTGTATTGCTCGAGAGCATCTTGCCAGTCATCCATATCATACTGATCGCCATGTGCTTCAATACGCTGAGTGAGAGTGCGCATCTGACCTAAGGCGCGACGCTCTGTACTACAAGAAGAAAGAAGGAGGACAGAAAAGAATAGAAGGAAAAATACTTTTTTCATTGTTTTGAAGTTTTGACCAAAGAAAGAAAAAGAAATGCCAGTGCCATAAGTCACAGCAAATGACAAAAAAGATAGCCACCCTCGTTACAGAATATTGTAGCGAGAGTGGCTATAATATTTTAGATTGAGTTTTTGACGATTTTCAAGTTTTCCTTGTTGTCAAGGATTACTTGTTACGTGCTTCGATCTCCTTGTTGATCTGATCGATCTTGTCATCGGTCAACTCATACTTAGAGATGATGAACATAGCGAGAAGGAGAAGTGCTGCTGGAATGACACAGACGAGCCAGAGGATACCCTCCTCTGCCAATGGAGTCTGGTCGATAGTCTCGCTGTTGTAAGCAACATAAGCGAGGACTGCTGGAGTTACGATGCCGCCAAGAGTCATACCTGCCTTGAAGAAGATACCTGTCAAAGCGTTGACGATACCTGCGATACGCTTGCCACTCTTCCACTCACCATAAGAGATAACCTCAGGAACAAGTGCCCACATGTAACCAGTAGCTACGATAACACCCGTTGACTTGATGAACTGTGCGATGTAGATCAAGGTCATGCTTGGCTCATCCATCTTAGCGATGAAGTAGAGCATTGCCATACCGACGATAGCTGCACTGAGGAAGAGGTAGAACATATTCTTCTTGCCGACAGCCTTCTTGATAGCAGGAACGAGAGGCATGAAGATAAATGCTGGAGCAGAACCGAGAGCCATGAAGATTGAGAGCTCGCCAGCTGTGCCATGGAGGTTACTGTTGACGAAGTATGCACCAGCAGCATTGCCGACAGACATCATAGCGAATGCGGTGATGAAGAAGAAGGCGATAACACGAAGAGGGCGGTTGCTACCGAACTCCATCCAGAGGTCACTGATCTTTACATTTTCACTCTCCTTGGCATCCATGACGACACGCTCCTTACACTGCGAGAAGCAGAAGATGAGGAGTGCCATACCTACGATATGCATAAAGGCGTCATGGTGATAAACCAAGCGTGCGAATCCTTTGGCAGACCATCACCAGAGGCTACAGCAAAGAGGCCGATGACGAGAGGCAGACCAGAGTTAACTGCGAGACCACCAACATTGGCCATAAACATACGTACAGAGGTCAGAATGGTGATCTCCTCAGTATCACGGGTCAATGACGAGTTGAGCGCGCCATAAGGTACATTAATAAACGTATAGAGCAAAGTCATTGCAATATAAGTAATGTACGCATATACGATTGACGGCCTGAAACCATCGTAGAAACAGAGGATGGCAGAAATAGAAAGAGGTACACCTACATAAAGCAGATAAGAACGATACTTACCATACTTAGGATTACTCTTATCGATGAGCGCACCTACGATAGGATCCCAGATTACATTCAAAACGTTACCGACGGTGAACATCAATGCCACAGCAGCTGCATCGAGTCCGTAGATATCGGTGAAGAAGAAAGTCAGGTAAGTACAAGTTACCTGAAAAATAAGATTCTGCGCAAGGTCACCTGAACCGAAACCAATACGCTGGGTCCAATTTAGCTTATAAAAGCCTTTTGATTCATCTACAGAAGACATTGTTAAAAAAATATTAAGGGATAATAAGGGATTTTAAGGGATTTTAAAGGACGAATGTACCAGCTATCCAAAACCGTATTATTCCTATAGTTTAATCATTGATTGCGTTATTATTCTGTATTCCTTCTATATATTTGTTAAGAAAGAAGGAAACACTGTCAAAATGGTATTTAAGATTCTGAAATTCTTCGGATGAAATATATCTAAGGTCTCTTGCAAGGATGATATAGTATTGGCACTCTGCCAAACTACCTTGTGAAATATTAAGGAATCTCAGTTTGTCTGCCTTACTCAACTTCTGTGTACCCTCTGCAATATTGGCAGCAATAGAAACTGCAGCACGAGTAAATTGAGAGAACAAACCATGACGCTCATATTCAGGGAATGACTTGGCAGAAGTATAGACAGCCAATACAAAGCCATGAGCCTTCTGCCAAGCTATGATTCGAGAAAAATCGACCATAATAACCAACGTCCCTTAAAATCCCTAAAGATCCCTTAAAATCCCTAAGAATCCCTTCGCATTAATCTATGCCCGGAATAGTCTTGATCTTACCATTCTCGTCCCACTCCAACTCGCAAACCTTCAAGCTGCGGAGCCAAGACTTGCCGCCTGATGGCACAGAGTCGTGATGGAAGAGATACCACTTACCCTTGAACTCGATAATAGCATGGTGAGTGGTCCAGCCTACTACTGGAGTAAGGATCTCGCCCTGATAGGTGAATGGGCCGTAAGGATTATCACCTACTGCATAGCAGAGGAGATGGCTATCGCCTGTAGAATAAGAGAAATAATACTTACCATCCTTCTTGAAGGTCCAAGAAGCCTCGAAGAAGCGGTGAGGATCGTTAGCCTTCAGAGGCTGACCATTCTCATCAACCACAAGGATTGGACGTGGAGCTTCAGCGTAATTCAAACCGTCCTTGGTCAAGCGCACACAACGGCTTGGGAGGGCATCTGCATCACCTTCTGGCAAGTATGGCTCCTCAAGGTGGATATTGTCCTTATAGCGCTGGAGCTGACCGCCCCAGAGGCCACCGAAGTAAACATAAACCTCACCGTCTGCATCGTCCTTGAAAGCACACATATCAATGCTATATGAACCCGGAACAGGAGCAGCACCAGGGATGAATGGACCAGCAGGATTGTCAGCAATAGCTGTACCCCAATGGAATACGTCATTACGATCCTTGAGAGGGAAGTACATCACATACTTCTTAACCTTCTTGCTGTAGCCCATACCCTCAGCCTGCTCAGCGGCATTGGTAGGAACCTCCTCGATATATTCCTGAACATCACAATCCCAAAGCTGACGACCAGCCCAAGGGATGTCCTCCTGACGAAGTACACAGCCGTGATCGGTAACCTCACCAGTCATTGGATCTCCATCAATAGAAAGCACATGATAGTCTTTCATGATATACTGATCACCATTGTCATTCTCTACGTTCGATGCTTCCCAGTCATGGCTAGGATAAATGTAGATTTTACCATCGAACACATGAACAGAAGGGTCTGCCATATAATCGGCAGGGAAAAGATAACGTTTCATTGCTTAAGGTAATATTAATTGTGGTTAAAAGATTTCTGCGGCAAAGATAATAGTTTTTGACGAGAAAAAGAACAAATTCATTGACAAAGTTCTCTAAAATATAAAGATTAACTAAAAATAACGCAATTTTAATTGGATTTATATGGAAATGTAAGTATATTTGCACCACAAACAAAGACATTACCCCAAACTCATATTTACCTACTCTCCATGAGAAGAGCACTTTTAACCTCTTTCCTGCTTTCGACCATTTGCTTTGCTTCTATGGCCGAAGTGAAATTGCCTCGTTTTATCAGCGATGGCATGGTGCTGCAGCGTAATGATACTCCAGCTATCTGGGGAACCGCATCTCCCAACGAATCGATCACCATCACTTTCCAAAAAAAGAAATACAAGACCACGGCCGACGAGAATGGCAAGTGGAGCATCGGCATACCTACTACCAACAAGAAGCTGGTAGGAGGTCCTTACACCCTGAAGGTCGAAGCTTCTGAGACGCCTGATCCTATACAATTAAGAGATGTATATGTGGGTGATGTCTGGCTCTGCACAGGACAGTCGAACATGGATCTGCATACCGCACGTCTGGTTGATCTTTACAAAGCGGAATTCGAAGCAGACAGCAATCCGGCTATCCATCTGGTACAGACAGCACGTAATCCTACGGTTGAGGAACCCAAGGATGATGTCGATGGCCATGGTGGCTTCTATGCATGGGAATCGATGAAACCAGAGAATGTAGGCCATTGGTCTGGTATTGGTTACTTCTTAGCCAAAGAGATGTTTAAGGCTTCCAAGGGTGTTCCTCAGGGAATTATCAGCGCCAGTATGGGTGGCTCAGACATCGTGGCATGGTGTAGCAATGAAGTGCTTACCCAACTTGCTCCAAGCCATGTGGACCGTCGCGCACATCTTTTACAGGATGGTTATCTGAAGCGCGCTGGTCAACTGGGAGGCGTCATTGGTTCTAATTATCGCAAGATGCGCGATGCCGATGATCCAGGTCTTCAGGAGAACTGGATGAGCGAGAAACTCGACGATAGCCAGTGGGAAGTCGTCAACCAATATGACCCTAAGCTTGGAGATGCTGATGGCCAGCATTGGGTCGGCTCATTGTGGCTTCGTAAGGAATTTAATGTTCCTGCCGATATGGTTGGCAAGGATTCATTGCTTCGCCTCGGTTGTCTTGTCGATGCTGACGTAACCTACGTCAATGGCGTAAAGGTTGGAGAGACCGGCTATCAGTATCCTCCACGAAAATATTCACTACCAGAGGGTTTGATCAAGGCTGGTCGCAACGTAGTGTGTATCCGTCTGATGAGTGCTGGCCAACGCATGATGTTCATGCCAGAGAAGCCTTATAAACTCATCTTCCATGGTGGACAGGAAATCTCTCTCGAAGGTGATTGGAAGCTTCATCGTGGCGTCTTGATGCCTAATCAGCCAGGGGTACAGAGTGTCAGCAATGCTACGGCATCGTCTTTGTATGCCAACGTCATTCACCCACTCCTTCCCTATCGCATAGCCGGAATTATCTGGTATCAGGGCGAGACCAATGCCGGTCGTCCTGACGAATATCACACCCTCCTTCCTGCCATGATCAATGACTGGCGAAAGAGCTATGGTGATGTTCCTGCCGTAATCTGTGGATTGGCCAACTTCCAGGAAAGCCACACCGATGCTAACTATTATGGTGGTTGGGCCCGTCTACGAGAAGCTCAGCGTCTGGGTACTGAAGAAATGGGCAATGCGGGTTTTGCCGTATTAACCGATCTTGGCGAATGGAATGATATTCATCCCCTTCATAAAAAAGAAGCAGCAGCACGCATCGCTCGCATTCTGCGCCAGCGATATCTTCAGGAGAAGATTGTAGCAGAAGGTCCTGCATTCGAAAGCATGAAAATTATTGGCAACAAGGCTATCCTGACCTTCCGTAGTGGCACTGGCACCCTCTGTGCCGCACCGGCTGAAACACCGGCTATGCATCATTATAAGACTTCAGCCGTCAATGCTGATGGCACCCTCAATGGCTTCACCATCTGTGGCAAAGACCATAAGTTCTATTGGGCCAATGCAAAGATTGAAGGTAATGAGGTCGTTGTCTGGAGCGATAAAGTCGATGAACCTGTAGAAGTACGTTACGGCTGGGACGATGATCCTATCGTATCACTCTACAATACCGAAGGTTTACCTGCAGCTTCTTTCAAAACTAGCAAATAACCACACATTTATTAATCATTAACTCATTTCCCGACAATACAAACTAAGTATGGAACTTAATTTTGATCCACACGTATCTGTTGACTGTGTCATTCTTGGCTATGACGGAGAGAAGCTTCAGGTGCTACTGTCACGCCGCGGTAACGAAGACCCAAGCAAGCAGTACACCACACTCAAACTTCCAGGACGAGTTCTTCATGTAGATGAAGACCTTGATGATGCAGCTCATAACATTATCCACTCCATCACTGGCAGTCGCCCTCAGCTTGTTCAGCAGTTCAGAGCATATGGCTCTCCTGATCGCACCAAAGATCCTAAAGACATTCTCTGGCTCGAGAATGCCATCAAACAGAAGATCGGACGAATTGTGACGATTTCCTATCTCTGTCTGATACAAATCAAAAGCCGCAAACCTCGCAATTTTGCCAGTGTTGACGGTTCATGGTATAAAGATGTGGCCTGGTATCCTGTCAACGACCTTCCGACGCTGGCCTTTGATCATAACAGAATCATACAGGACACATTACAGGAGCTCTATCGCATAGCAAATGTTCAGCCACAGTTGTTATTTGAGATGATGCCAGCAAAGTTTACTGCACTCCAGTTACGACGCTTACATGAGCAGATCAGCGGACAGACTATTGACGTACGTAACTTTGCCAAGATCGTAATGACCAAGCCTTACATCATCCCATTGGAAGAGTTTGAGCAAAACGTCAGCCATAGAGCAGCAAGATATTATAAATTTAAGGCACAGTAAGGCTGTTAAATCCCAAAAATCCCTTCAAAAGAAATTAATTTTTAATTTATTAAAATATGAGATATTTACTTGGATATGACATTGGTACATCTTCAGTGAAGGCTTCACTTGTAGATGCAGAGACCGGACAGACAGTTGCAAGTGCACAGTACCCAGATGCCGAGGCGCCTATTACCTCAAAGCAGGCTGGTTGGGCTGAGCAGGAACCAGAAATGTGGTGGGATGAGCTCAAGCAGGCTACCAAGCGTGTAGCCGACAAGGCTCCTGGCGCACTCGATAGCGTTGCAGCCATCGGCATTTCTTACCAGATGCATGGTCTGGTTTGTGTTGACAAGGAAGGTAATCCACTTCGTCCTGCCATCATCTGGTGTGATGGACGTGCTGTTCCTTACGGCCAGCGTGCTTTCGAAACACTCGGTGGCAGCTTCTGTCTCTCGCACCTCCTCAATAGCCCTGGCAACTTCACCGCTGCTAAGCTTGCCTGGGTGAAGGAGAACGAGCCAGAGATATTCGCTCAGATTGATAAGATTATGCTCCCTGGCGACTATATCGCCATGAAGTTGACCGACGCTACCTCTACCACTATCAGCGGTTTGTCAGAGGGCATGTTCTGGGACTTCAAGGAGAATTGTGTATGTAAGGAGCTCATGAAGAACTTCGGTTTCGATGAGCAGGTTATCCCTACCATTAACCCTACCTTCAGCGTACAGGGTCGCGTTACCGCTTCCGCTGCTGCCGAACTCGGTCTTCCAGAGGGTGCTCCTGTAGCATACCGTGGTGGCGACCAGCCAAACAACGCACTCTCGCTCAACGTAATGAAGCCAGGTGAGATTGCTGCTACCGGTGGCACTTCTGGTGTTGTTTATGGTGTACTTGGCGAAGTCAACTACGACAAGCTTTCACGTGTCAATACTTTCGCGCATGTTAACCATGGTGAGCAGACTCGCCTTGGTGTTCTCCTCTGCATCAACGGAACGGGTATCCTCAACGCCTGGATGCGTCGCACCGTAGCACCAGAGGGTATCAAGTATGCTGAGATGAACGATCTTGCAGAGAGCGTACCAGTAGGTGCTGAGGGCCTCAGCGTCATCCCATTCGGAAACGGTGCTGAGCGTGTGCTTCAGAACCAGAACCCTGGTGCATCGGTTCATGGCATCAACTTCAACATCCACACCAAGGCTCACATGCTTCGTGCAGCACAGGAAGGTATTGCCTTCAGCTTCGCATACGGCATGGAGATCATGGCAGGTATGGGTATGGACATCAAGACCATCAAGGCTGGCCATGCTAACCTCTTCCTCTCTCCTCTCTTCCGTCGCACGCTGGCTGCTGTTACTGGCGCCTCTATCGAACTCTATGAGACCGACGGTTCAGTAGGTGCAGCTTATGGTGCTGGCATCGGTGCTGGTATCTATAAGGACAGCGACGATGCATTCAAGACCCTCAAGCACATTGCTACTGAGTCTCCTGTTGCAGATACCGAAGCATATAAGGCTGCTTACAAGCGCTGGAAGGC
>DCIF01000110.1:3346-5982 GCA_002315795.1 Bacteroidales bacterium UBA1733 | reverse complement strand
GATCCGCTTCACAGACTAAGTGCCTATCTCACTGCCGCTCCATCAGTCGGTGTGTGGTATCCTCGTCTGACTTTAGGTCTACAGAAACAGTTCTTTGAGACCGATGTCTTCGATCCTCGTGTTGATGGCGGTATCCGTCATCTCAGCCTCGGCAAGCCAATGTATCTGCTGCAGACCTATAACCAGTTCCGCCTGAAGCACAGCTGGACCATAGACCTGGACTATCAATATCGGAGCCCGTTTAATCATATGATTTATCTCATTGATAATCCTATACACGGCATGGACTTCTCGGTGGGCAAGTCGTTCCTCAAGAATGATGCCCTTTCTTTCAAACTTACTTGGAGCGATGTCTTCAATACCCAACACGAGCGTGTTATCTCCGATTTCGGTGCCTGCTATGTCAATCAGGATAACAGGTATTATTCTTCGGCAGTTACCTTGCGCGTGTCGTACCGCTTCAACAGCGCCCAGAACAAATACAAGGGAACCGGTGCCGGTGAGTCGGCAAAGAACAGAATGTGAATCATCATGTTTTTTTATTGTTCTGTGATTATGTTGATTTCTTTTATGGTTATGAGAAAAACAATCATTCCCCTTTGTCGTGATGTTGATAAATAGTGAACAAAATGCAAGAGTTATCAACAAATCATCGTTGATAACTCTTGCATTTGGCTTTATCAATACCTATTGTTGATAACTTTGCCTACTTATCAACAATTCGTGGTTGCTTATTCTTCCGCGGTTGTCCGTCCGTCGTTCACGAACTCCAGGATATCTCCTGGCTGACAATCGAGCGCCTGACAGATTGCCTCGAGCGTAGAGAAGCGGATGGCTTTGGCCTTACCCGTCTTCAGTACGCTCAGATTGGCAGGCGTAATACCGATCTTCTCGGCCAGTTCTTGTGATGAGACCTTACGTTTGGCCATCATCACATCTACGTTTACTATGATACTCATGTCTCTAAATCATTCAATATTCAACATTTCACATTCGCCATTTCAAATAGTGAGGTCCTGCTCCTCTTTGAGCTCCTTGCCCATGAGGATGATCTGTGAGACGATCATCAGTACGATGCCGAGGATGAATGTCGCGGTATTCAGTTCATAGCCGAAGACAATGTCATATTGAGCCAGAGTGAAGTACTTCATGGTATAACTGGCAATGAGATAGTAGACACCATAGTTGGCGAATTCGAAGATGATGACCCATGCGCCCAGCTTCTCGAGATACTTAGCTACATCTGTCACGAAGATCTCTCCCTTGCGGATGCTCTTGATGATGCGGAACGTCATGATGAGCAGCCAGATGACCAGAGGGATGAAGATGCAAATCGTAATACCAAGGATAATCGTCTGAGGTGTAGTGATGTCGGCCTTGTTCAAAGGAAGACTGATCTTGACCTTCTGCATCTCTACCTTATAGGTTTTACCATCTGCGTACGAGAGAAGCACCTTGTCACCAGCAATATTCTGTGGACGTACAAAGACCTCCATGTCGAGCGTAGGCTTGTAGGTCGTTCTGACGCCACCTTCGATAGAATCAATGTCGGCAAACTCTGCAGGCATGTCGCTCAATTCAAGTCCGTACTGTTCTCCATCATTGTTGACTCTATACGAATCGTGATGGTCATAGTGAAAGACACTTACGACGATGTTGCAGATGATTACGACTGCCAGAATGCCACAATAGATACTTAACTTCTTTTTCATAATAAAAATATTGTAAATAGGTTAATAATTATCGTTTATCGATGTGCAAAGATACAGAAAAAGAAATCTTATATGCAAGAAAAACAATAATATATAGTCGAAATACGAACAATTTGATTGGTGTGGATTACAAAAGTTCGATTCTTGATTCATTTCAGCGGTTTTGTGCAAGTTCGCGTAAGTTTGTGCAAGTTTGCGTAAAACCTGCGTAAGCTCGCGTAAAAGCTGCGTAAAAATTGCGTAAACTTGCGTAAGTTTGTGCTTGGTTGCGTAAGAAAAAATGCCTAACTTTGCACCGGAGGTCA
Source organism: Bacteroidales bacterium UBA1733 (assembly GCA_002315795.1). The sequence continues at coordinate 3,965 of DCIF01000110.1, read as the reverse complement.
AGAGATATACGCTCTCGACTGGAAGTGTATTTTTTTTAATTTCTATCGATCAAAAACATCATTATGGACTGTGAATTCTGCCATATCGACTGTCATAACAGCGTAACAACGGCCGACATGAACCCCGAGTTCGTGTCAGTCGATACGACATATACGGCGCGCCCGTACCTATTAAATAGTTCTTACGAACTTAATAAAGATAAAGAAAAGAAAGAGAGTGTAGATAGCAGTCTGCCGACTGCCACCCCCACACCCCTTGGTGAAAAAATAAGGAACTTTCCATCCGGTACAAAAAGCCGTAGCACCCGCGCAGCGTCTCATCCCGGACAAAGAAACAGATGTCATACGGATGCGGCATCCGTTTCATCTCGCGCAAACAGACGTCGCACAATCGTAACGTCCGTTTCTTCGGGAATTTCGGACAGTTTCATTTCTGCAACATAAAAAAATCAATTTTCAACATGTGTTTGTTTGGTATTTTGATTTGTTTTCACTATATTTGCAGTGTGAAACGTTAAAGTCTTTTCTTTGTAATCAGGATGTATGAGTTATTTAGACAGATCTTCGAATATGCAAAAAATTCTATGTACACTCTTCGGGTTTGATTCTGTTACCATGA
>DCIF01000110.1:0-3310 GCA_002315795.1 Bacteroidales bacterium UBA1733 | reverse complement strand
GGCATCACCACCTTCCTCACGATGGCCTATATCCTGGCCGTCAATCCTGCTATCCTGCATGATGCGGGCATGGACCAGGGGGCCGTGTTTACAGCTACAGCCATATCGTCTGTGGTTGCCACGCTTGTCATGGCACTCTATGCGAAGCTACCCTTTGCCCTTGCTCCAGGCATGGGACTGAATGCTTTCTTTGCCTACACCGTAGTGCTGATAATGGGCTACACATGGCAGTTTGCCTTGACGGCAGTCCTACTTGAGGGTATTCTTTTTGTTATCCTTACAGTAACAGGATTGCGACAAAAGATTGTCGAGGCGTTGCCATCGGTCCTTTGTCGTGCCATCAATCCAGGAATCGGTTTGTTCATTGCCTTCATCGGACTTCAGAACGGGGGTATAGTATGTGATTCGAAATCAACCTTGGTTACTATGGGAAATCTGCACGACCCGGGGGTTCTGCTGTCAATATTTGCCATCATACTATCTGCCGTTCTGATTGTCAAAAAGGTGACTGGTGGCCTATTGATAGGTATTGCTGCAACAACTCTTGTAGGCATTCCTCTTGGCATCACCCATTTCACATCGGCAATAGACGTTCCTCCTTCACTTGCGCCTGTGTTCTGTCAGTTTGAGTGGAACAGCGTGCTCTCTGCCGATATGGCTATCTGCGTGATGACCTTCCTCTTTATGGATATGTTTGATACCATCGGAACGCTCATAGGAATATCTAATAGTGCGGGCATGGTTGATAAGGAAGGACACCCCATCCGCATGAACCGGGCGCTTATGGCCGACGCTATAGGAACTGTGGGTGGCGCTATATTGGGAACGCAAGCCGTTACAACCTTCTCAGAAAGTGCTGCCGGGATAAATGCAGGTGGACGTTCAGGTCTGACATCATTCGTTACGGCCGTGTGCTTCGTCCTGGCCCTGTTTTTCGCTCCTGTTTTCCTGGCCATTCCATCTCAGGCGACTTCGGCAACGCTCGTTATTGTGGGCATTATGATGGCGTCAGACCTCCTGAAACTGAAGATGGACGATATGATCGATATCATCCCTTGCTTCATCTGCATCTTCTTCATGCCTTTCACCTACAGCATCAGCGATGGTATCATGATGGGAGTTATCTCATACGTCGTCCTTCGCCTTCTTGCCGGCCGCTGGCGCGAACTGAACTGGGGTGTAGTCATCCTCGCCGCAATCTTTATGGTGAAATATATATTGCTTTGATCTCCTTTGAGTGAGGTTGGAAGTATGATATAATCAACGATTTAAAATTTAGTTTTGTATTTAAACCTTACGGACTTGACGCAGTCAAAAAGTATAGCAAATCAAACACATTACTACAAAAACTATCTAATCAATGAAGAAATTTGTTTCTTTGGCTGCTGCTGCCCTTCTCCTGGCCGCATGTACTAGCCAGACCCCTGTATCTTCTGATTTGGCAATTAACGATCAGGAATATTTCGAAGCGAGGGGAGTCAATGTCCTTGTTTACAGCAATACTTTTGATGGCGGATTCAACGACGAGAAAAATTCGGGTATTGAGATCATCCACCACGGTGTGCGTACGGTGCAGGGTGGCGCTGTTCGTCTCAACAAGACTCCTGAACAGTGGGATCTTGTCCCAACGACTACCGATCGTAAGGTCGATGCTGAGAACAATACCGTGGAGGTAGCACTCCGTTATGAGGACTATGATTTTGATTCGCGTGTTGCCGTCATCGGTAAAGGCGATTCGTTCGAGATTTCTGTCTATCTTGACAAGCCTGTACCAGAGTTCCTGGCTGGTAAGGCTGGCTTTAACCTGGAGTTCCTGCCTGCAGAATACTGGCAGAAGACCTATCTGATGGATGGCCAGTTAAACCGTTTCTCACGTTATACTGCTCCTGAGACCCAGGCTCTGCCAAACAGCGAGAAGCCGCGACAGTTTAAGGGATTCAAGACCTATGACGATCGTGGAACCAATGAGTTCGTCGATCCATTGCCATTGGCTACCGGTCATACCCTTGTGCTGGCGCCAGAAGATCCTGAGCGCACCATCACCGTCAAGTCTGACAATGACCTTGAGCTTTATGATGGCCGTGTGCTGGCACAGAATGGTTGGTACGTGCTCCGTTCCACACTCCCTGCCGGTCAGACAGGTAAGGTTGTCACCTGGACTGTTACTCCACATACGATCTCAAATTGGGTGCGCGAGCCAAATATCGGTTTCTGCCAGGTGGGTTATGTGCCTGAGCAGCCTAAGGTAGCTGTCCTTGAGCTCGACAAGAACGACAAAGTCAAGACTTCGGCTTCTCTCTATAAGGTCAATGCCGATGGCTCTGTCAAGGAGGCATTCTCTGGCAAGGTAACTGAGTGGGGTCGTTACTACAAGTATAACTACGCTAAGTTCGATTTCTCTTCAGTCAAGGAGCCAGGTATCTACTACATCCAGTATGGCGATACGAAGACCAACAACTTCATTATCGACGCTACTGTCTATGACAAGATCACCGATGCCACCAGCGATGTGTGGATTCCTATCCACATGAACCACATGACCGTCAACGAGGGTTATCGTATCTGGCACGGCGAGCCATTCAAGGAGGGTTATCTCCAGGCTCCTGAGTCTGATCACTTCGACCTCCACTATCAGGGTCCAGTGACCGGTAAGTTCAAGCCCTATCAGCTCATCCCTGGTCTCAATGTAGGTGGTTATTTCGATGCTGGTGACTATGATATCGAGACCGGTTCGAATGTAGGTGTCGTTCAGTCGCTCGTTCGCAACTGGGAACTCTTCCACCCACAGCGTGACGTGACTTATGTCAACGAGGATCAGCGTTACGTCGACCTCCACCGCCCGGACGGTCAGCCAGATATGCTGCAGTACATCCGTCATGGCGTGCTCAACCTCGTCAAGCAGGCCGAGGTCATCGGCTACATGTCTTCATGCCTCTCAAATGGCGTACTCGACAACTATCACCACCTGGGCGATATCTCGGCTATCACCGATGGCCTGCACTACGATCCATCGCTCAAACCTTATCAGAAGTCTGCTGACGGCAAGTCAAGCGGTACCAACGACGACCTCTGGGCATTCACTACCCGCAGCCCTATGCTCGACTCACGTGCTGCCAATATGTTTGCTGCTGCTGCTAAGGCGCTCAAGGGCTTTGACGATGCTTTGGCAGAGCGTGCACTCGTACAGTCGAAGCGCCTGATGGCAGAGTCGGAAGAACTCCTCAAGAACCATCCACAGGCTGACCGTGGTCAGAGTGGTACACACGACGAACTCTCTATGCTGGGTCTTGCCAACGTGGCTACCAACCTC
>DCIF01000096.1:105364-122879 GCA_002315795.1 Bacteroidales bacterium UBA1733 | reverse complement strand
GTTTTGACACTAATTTACCTATTTACACCTCAAATATCGCGCAAAGTCATCGAAAAAACGTCATTTTTCGGGTATTTACCTTACCATTTGACATCTGACGTTTTTCGATTACGACACCGTTAGACTTCTGCAAAGCATCAGACGAGAGTTTGCGACCATTAAGGTCAAAGTATTCGCACTTTACCACAGATGCATCCGCGTCATCGATAGGAGCGTTGATAGGATCAGCATCAAACGCGATAGACTTTTCTTCAGTCCAATCTGTGTACATGAAGCCATCAGTTGCGCGTACCTTAAAACTATATGTACTTGTACTATTGAGGCCTTCAAAGAGATATGACGTATCGGTAGTAGTAAGTTTGGTAGTGATCACACGACGAGCAGCTCGCGTTTGAGCCGATTCGGACTGTAACTCTTCTGCTGTCCAATAGCCATCAAAGATGTATATATGACTGACGTATATAGGTGATTCAGGATAGAATGCGAGACGGAAACGTGTCTTGACATCAGACTGATGTAACACCAAGAGGCCGTTTTCCATCACCTCAAAGTCGGAAGTCACAGACCCGTCAGGAGTAATGTACTCCCACACGCCCTTGACCGGTGTGGAAGAATTATAGAGTTTGACATCAAGAGCGTACGTCACTTCGCCACTGGCTGTAGAATCATAGGTAGGCGACACTAAATAACCAGCAGCCGAAGTCGTACCGACACGCATATAGTTTGGAGTGCAGAAGAGTTTACTTCCTAACCAGCCAGTGCTGAGATACTGAGTGAGTTTGCTTGACACATCAGAGAATCCAGCCTTGGAAGCATAGAACTCTTTCAAATCGCTTTCGAACAGACGACATGCATCCTTATCGCGAACAAAAGCAGGGAACTCAGCAAGTTCCAGTTCGTAGGTTGAGCCGGCAGATGACGGAGTCCAAGAAACTGAGAATGAATTGTCAGACAGAGTCTTTACATCGGTAAAAGTGATACCTGACGGATCAGGTCGGCAAGCGACAAACGAAATGAGACCGTCTTCAGTCTCCTCAATGCTGTCGATATTCTTATTGAGGAAGAGACTGCCATCCGTATTGGTATTGTAGACTATGTTCGCAGGAGATGTCTGCTTATTGAGCATGGTCTTGTGGGATGTTCCTGGGAATGGGTCACCACTTAGATTGACGGAAGAACGTTTACCATCAGCAGGAACAATAGTCACGCGCTGGTGGTTAGGATCCGAATTTATGTTATTGGATTCCCATGCAGACTTCTTATAATCTATGTGAAGTACCAACAGACCATGCCCTCCGAGATACTTATCCCACTTGACAGGCTGACGATTCTCCAGCATATAATACTCATCACGATTGGCATCATTGTAAAGGATATAAGAGTCCTGGCTTTCCTCCATCGATCTCATTCCCTTGATGGACGTCTGAGTCGACAATTCCTGAGGACTAGCCCAACCTATTACCATTTTCTCATAGCTGGTGTAGGCAGCAGGTGTGCACCCTTTGTTATTATAGTCACCACTGTTCATAACGTCCCAGTTACCAGTACCCCATCCACCGCTGTATGTAGTATCATACATATCATGGAGACCTAAACAATGAGAGAACTCATGGCAAGCAGTACCGACACCCTTTGGTATCTTAAACATAGCAGACAGTTCACACGAACAAGCATAAACATCAATAGTCTTGCCATCTAAGCGGAGATCAAAATCCTTTAGAGAAGACTCATGAGGCCAGATAGTATTCTCCGAACCGCCATCTGCTTCACCATATCCAGCATATACGATAAACACATTATCTACAACACCGTCACCGTCCCAATCATAGTCCTTGAAATCAACATATTTGTCAGCAGCCTTACAGGCCTCCACCATGAGATCTCGGGCATGCATGTCATTACCTTTATCATTATTCTGACCATAATAAGCCATCTGGTATTTAGCCTGGATAGGTCCAACAACGTCAAACTCAAGATTAAACGTTCCATAGCTCTGGTCATAGAAATAATCACTTACACTACCTGTGTTGCCGTTCTCGTTGAATCCTTTCTTATTGAAGAAATCGTTATAGTAAGCCTTGGGATCAGATGTGACAGACATCTTCAGATCCGTAAACTCAACGAGAATGACAAGACCTTTCTTTGTCCCGGTGTAAGCTGATTGTCTGTGTGCTCCTCGAGTATTGGACATCAAAGTGCGCATATCGACAGCCTTACCTCTCACCTTTCGGTTTTTAGCCCAACTATCATCAACCTCCTGAGGGGAAACCTGTACATAACTACCATCGCGCACTACAAAAGCACGCCCATCGGCCGCACGCCAATAATGGTAATCCTCATCGCCGTGCAAGGTAAGTTCGACCTTGCTGCCATCAGCCAAAGTAACTATACGCTTCACACCTATGGCTGGCGAAGCGGACAAACGAATTGATATGAAAAATAAAATAATTAATAAAGGTATGATCCTTTTCATAAGTAACAAATATATTTATCGGAGTCGAATATTTGGTAAATAAGGTGCATCCTCCAGTGTCGGAGAACACACCTTATTAATATATATATAGTGAATATCAAACCGCCAACCGTGCGCTGACGGTCGGATATCACACGTTGTCAGACTTGATTACTTCTTCAATGACTTGTGGATGTTCTTGTCAACCAACTTACGCATTGGGATCTGAACACCGTTAGCCTTGCTCAAGCGCTTAAGGCTGTTGATCTTTGATGCCTTAGCCTTAGAAGCAGCAGAGCGAGCTGATGGGAGGACAAGCTTAAACTCATTGTTGTAAGCACCATAGTAGCCCTTGTCGCCAATGTAAGTATAACCCTGATATGTAGCCTCACTGTTCTTGATACCAAATGAAGGAAGTGTGATCACACCATCCTTAAGAGTGCCGAGGTAGCCATATCCCTTGAGTTCCTCAACAGAGTAGCCGTTCTCAACATAGTAACCGCCAAGACTTACGATAGCAAGTGGACCATCGCCGAGGTTAGCGCCAAGATCCTGAGTTGTGATGTAAACACCATCTGGGTCCTGAGCATTGATCTCAAGATAAGTAGTGGCAGAAGGATCGTAAGTGCCTTCCTCGCTGAGTGGGAATCCTGCACCATAAGCATTAACAAGACGGTAGCGTCCTGGTTCATCAGTGCTTTCGAGCACCTCAACCTCGTATGTGCTTGAAGTGCCTTCCTCTGTGTACAATGGGCTGACAAAAGCGTCAGTGTAGAGACCCATGCCAAGTGATACCCATGGAGTGCTGCCACCGCCATAGTACTCGAATGGAGCCTCAGCAACAGATGCCACAGCACCGTCAACGATAGAAGCGACTACGACCTTGAGTTCACCTGTCTGACCTTCCAAGTCAAACTCCCAGATGCCGTCCTCAGTAATCTCAGTACCAGCGAGTTCACCAGAAGCAAGAGCATCAGCCACTGCATAAGTGTCGTCGTTCTTACCAACGACTGCAGCAATGACGTTAGTTGCATCTACACCCTTCTGGATGATAGTCTGAGCGTAAGGAGTGCCATCAGTAGCAGTGAGGATACCTCTGTAAAGCATTGCTACGCTGTAATCAGGGATATAGAAACCATCACACTGGAATGTCTCAGCATCATAGCCGAAGCAACCTGCAGTTACATAGTAAGCAAGGAACATCTTAAAGAGACCTGTCTCAGGATCATAGGTACTTCTATAATCTGGGTCATCCTCAAGATTGGCTGTAGACTGACCAAACAGAGCACGTACAAAACCATAATAATAGATGATATCTGATACCCAAACACTACCGTATGAAGAGTTCTCAGTAAGGTAATACACGCTTGCAAGACGAATCTCGTGAGTCTCTGTGTTATAATCGAGCACGAGTGGATTGCCTGCACCCCAGTTAGAGATGCGGAACTGTCCCTGCTTTGGATCGATAGTTGACACGCGGTACTCGATTGGAAGACCAGGATCATCACCAGACCAATAGTTTACGTATGTATAAGTACCTGTACAGCTTGCCACAGTCTTAGAGAGTGGCCATGCATCAGCGTCATAACCAGCCTTAGTCCAGTCAGAATAAGAATTGATCCATGGAGTCCAAGGAGCTGGAACAACGATAGAGATATCAGCGCTTGAGACACCGTAAGGAGTCTGGTATGCTTCCTCAGCAATAGAGATTGAGATGTTCTTAGCTACATCATAATCCATGAGAGCAGACTTGCAAGACACAGGGATTGTAGCAGTCTTAGAACCAGCTGCAAAATCAACAGATGCAGGCACACTGATAGTATCGCCATCAGCGCCTTCAGCTACCAACTTCACTGTGATGGCATCGTCAGTCTTAATGCGCTGAAGAGTAACGTTGACAATCTGAGCCTCGTCAGACTTCAATATCTCATAGCTTGTTGGATTGGACGTTGGGAAATACACCTGAGCAGAAGTGAGGAGCTCTGCCGGAGTGTATTTGTCTTCAGAGCATGAGCCAAGAACCATTGACATCACGCAGAGAATAGCAACAAATAATTTATTTATTTTCATTTTCTTTTCTCTTTAAATATTAGTGATTAATATTTGCCTGGAGCATACTCACCTACAGTAGAAGGACCTACGACAGCCTGAGTTGGGTCAGGGTTGTTGGAAACCTGAAGGATCTGGTTGGCTTCAGTCTCATACTCTGGGATAACGAGGTTCCAGTTAGGCTTGATGTCCTTACAGTTGATCTTGAAGATGTTAGCAGGAGCGTTAGTACCTTCGTAGTTCTGCATTACACCTGGCTTGATACGCTTAGCTGATGGGAAGGCATTACCTTCACCCCAGAACTCAAGACGCATCTGAGTGAGCACTTCGAGCTGGAATTCACGTGTAGAAGTAGCCTTGCACTTGTAGTCAGGATCACGATACTGCTTGATGAAGCTTTCGAGATAGTTAGTAGCCTCGCCAATGTTGCCTGATGACATAGCCATAGCCTCTGCCTTGATGTACATCATCTCCTCGATACGCATCACAGGTACGTCGACTGCACCACCTGTAGCATAGTCAGTGTAGTTACCACTCTTGCAACGGAACTTGAGAGCGAGGTAGTCAGGCATCTCATCGAGCCATGCCTTATCGCGGCAAGTCTTATAGTCATATACGCTACGGTCAGGATCGAGGAATGTGCGACGACGGATATCGTTTGCACCCATCTTGTCGTAGAGAGACTTGTCGATAGCTGGGCAAGTAAGTGAAGAGTAGCCCCAGTCAGCCTCACCTGACATCCATCCTGTAAAGTTACAGAGGTTACCCATGTTTTCTGCATCGTAGTGGAAATACCACATCCAAGCCTGGTTAGCCACACAGAAACCGCTCTGTGGATCATCCCACTGAGCTTCTGTCACTGGAGAAGCACCAGAAGTAGAGATAGCGAGGTCAGCATACTTGAGAGCCTCAGCATAGTCCTCAAACCAGAGGCATACCTTGGCACGGATACCGTAAACGACAGCGAGGTTAGGAAGAGTCTTTGTAGAAGGCTCATAGTTAGCGAGACACTCAGCAGCCTTATCAAGGTCAGAGAGGATGAACTCCTTCATCTCAGACTTGAGCAGACGTGGGTTCTTCTTAGCGCTTTCGCGGTCAGTAGACTCAGTAACCTTTGGCACTGTAAGTTCAGAGAGCTTAACTGTGCGGCCATAAGTCTGAGAGATGAGGTCGCTTGTGAGTTCGCGTCCACAGTCAGTGTAAGGGTTCTCAACTGGTGTGAAGAGCACAGTAAGCATGTAGTAGTTGAATGCACGTGCTGCATAACCGATACCTGCAAGACCCTTTACTTCAGATGACACATTTGGATCAGTGATGTCGACAGTACTGATGACGTCGTTGGCAGACTTGATGAACTTATAGAATGTGAACCAAGGGAGGTAAGCGAAGTATGACTTATCGCCCATGGCAGAACTCATTGTGTTGTAAGTACGATACCAGTCATAACCTGAGTTAGCACCCTCTGGGTACATGTCGCCGAGTAACTCTGTCTGTGCGATCATGTATGCAGGAAAAGCCATGTCAGTTTCATGAGTCTGAGAACCGTATACGAGATAACCCTGAGCCATCTGTGAAGGAATACCCTTTACTGATGACATAAGCGCTGTTGCTGATGCACCGACCTGTTCTTTAGTAGCAGTGCTGCTCTCAGGGAAAGTCTCTTCAATACAGCTTGAGAGCGAGAGAGTCGCAACTCCAGCTATAACATATAATGCTTTATTGAATTTCATTTTTTTATATCCTTTCTCTTTAATTAATTAGAATGTAAGTGTAACACCAGCAGAGATAGCTCTCATTGGAGCATAGCGAGTAGCGTTTGAGCCACCAGAATAAGTCTGTGTTGGGTTGAAGCCCTTACGAGCTGAGAACAAGAATACGTTCTCTGCAGAGCAGTAGAGACGGAGAGTCTCAATCTGTGCCTTAGCAAGCCATGCCTTAGGGAATGTGTAACCGATGTTGATGTTCTCAATGTTCAAGTAGCTTGCGCTTGTGAAGAAGTATGTTGATGTAGCTGCGCTATAGAGGTCATCATACTGGAAGCGTGGCTGAGTTGAAGTCTGGTTGTCAGCTGACCAAGCATTGAGGAGATCCTTGTGGAAGTTGTAACCTGCATTGCTGTTAGTTGGTGAAGACATGAATGACTGGTAAGTACCGTCGAGAGTCTTGCCACCGATACCAAATGAGCAGTTGATGCTGAAGTCGAAGCCATAGCACTTGAATGAAGTACCGATACCACCAGTGAACTTAGGAATAGTAGTCTCGTGGTTGACGAAGTATGTAGCATCAGAGTTCTTAGTAGTACGGATGAGAGCTGAGCTCATAACTGCAGTACGAACTGTACCGTCAGCAGCAGTCATCTCAGTAGTTGTCTCACCGCTGTCGCCGCTTACATAGTAGAGAGCCTTACCTTCTGCATCGTAGACGTTAGTCTCTACGCGCTGGTACCACATTGTGAGACCACCTGTAGAAGCGTCATACTCCTTACCATACTTAGCCTTAGCCTCGTTGTAAGCCCATTCAGTGCCACCCATTGCCTTAGCCACAGCCTCAACGTCGGCATCATTACCTGCATAGTTGCTCTGCTGGTTGATACCTGCATATTCGCGGATACGCCATGAGTAGATAGTAGAACCTTCGTAACGGAACATGCTACCTGACATGTAACCATCGTATGAATTGCCATCGAGGTCGTAGTAAGTAGATGTCTTGTTATCGTCTGGGATGCTGAGGATCTTGTTAGAGTTGGTAGAGATGTTGAAGTTTACACTCCACTCTACGTTCTTACGACGGATGATGTCGTAGCTGAGGTCGAGTTCGACACCAGTATTACGCATGCTACCTACGTTGTCATAGAGACCTGAGTAACCAAGTGATGGAGCAACGCTGAAGAAGTAGAGCATGTCGGTAGTCTTACGATAGTAGTACTCCAAGCTACCTGAGAGGCGGTTGCTGAAGAGAGAGAATTCAACACCTGTGTTGAGGTTGCCGACCTTCTCCCATGAGATGTCGCGGTTACCCTTTGCAGAGAATGAAGTACCTACTGAACCACCAGAGTTAGAGATGTCGTAGAGGTCTGTGTAACGGTATGAACCGATACCGTCGTTACCGTTCTGACCGTAAGCGATCTTAAGCTTCAACTGGTCAACCCATGAAGCCTTGAACCAGTCCTCCTTATTAATAAGCCAAGCAGCACCTGCTGACCAGAATGTACCCCAACGATGCTCAGGAGCGAATGTTGAAGATGCATCACGACGGAGAGAAGCACTCAAGAAGTACTTTGTGTCGTAGTCGTACTGCAAGCGACCGAACCAACCCTCTGTGTTAGAACGTGTCTTATAAGAGTAAGCACTCTGTCCGTCTACTACGGCACCGCTGAGTTCGAGGTTCTTGTCAGAGAACATCTGCGACTTTGATGCACCGAGTATGTAGTAGCGATAGTCATTGTTTTCATGACCTACCATCACGCCAAGGTTGTGAACGTCCTTGATAGTGGTAGTGTAGTTGACGAGCTGCTGGAGGTTGTATGAGAACATACGGCTGTGATACTTCTCGAGTGTACCACCTGTAGTGTCAAACTGACCGTAGTAAGGGTTGTAGTAGTATGTACCACGTATCTCATCAAGGATCAAAGAACCGTTGAGAGTGATTGTAAGTCCCTTAAGTGGAGTGAAGTTTGCAAAGCCGTTTGTTGCAATTGCATTACCTTCGTAGTTCTGAGTGTTGAGCTTAACGTCCTGGATAGGGTTGGCATCGTAGATGAATGGACGCTGACCACCGGCATTCATACCGTTACCGTAGTCCATAATCTGGATACCGTTGTTGTCTGTCATGATGTTACCCTGAGCATCGCGTACGTATGCTGGGTAGATAGGAGCCATCTGAGTAGTGAATGCCCAGATGTTACCTGTAGAAGTTGTAGAACCGTTGTTGCTGAGTGTGTTGCCGTCAAAGCGAGTGTAACCAACGTTACCACCTACCTTAAACCACTTCTTAACCTGGTAGTCAGCACGAAGACGTGCAGTGAGACGCTTGAGGTCAGAGTTGACAGTAAGACCCTCGTCGCTGAGGTAACCTACGTTCATGTAGTAGTTACCCTTGTCAGAAGAACCGTTGATAGAAACGTTGTATTCCTGACGATTACCGATACGAGTACCTACATCCTCCCAGTTGTCAGGAGTGAGATAGTAGTCAGTACCATTATAGTTGACTACACGACCGAGTGTAGCATTTGGGTTAAGACGACCGTTTGTACCGATGAGTGTCTGTCCCTCTGGGTAAGACCAGATGTTGTAGCCGAGACCGCCTTCTGCCACCTGACCGATGAGAGCGCTGTTGGCAGCCTGCCAAGCAGAGTTCTTATCATAGCCCTGATTTGTGAAGTAGTTGTTAAGAGCAGTGTACTGCATCTCATAGTACTGAGCTGGTGAAGTGATCACATCGTAGTTAGGAAGTGAACGTGAGTTCCAACCGTACTTAGCGTCGAATGTGATACGAGCTTCCTGTGACTTCTTACCACCCTTTGAAGTGATGATGATGACACCGTTAGCACCACGTGCACCGTAGAGGGCTGTAGAAGCAGCATCCTTGAGGACTGTCATGCTCTCTACATCATTAGGGTTGATGTTAGAGATGTCGCCACTGTAAGGAGCACCATCGAGGATGATGAGTGGGTCGTTACCAGCGTTGATAGAGCTGAAACCACGGATACGGATTGTTGGTGATGAACCTGGAGCACCGTTTGAAGATGTAAGTGTAAGACCTGGAACTGCACCTGCGAGAGCCTGGGTAACTGATGCCACCTGTGACTTGCTGAGTTCAGCCTCACCTACGACCTTTGCAGAACCAGTGAATGATTCTTTGGTTGCTGTACCGAAGGCTACAACCATGACATCGTCGAGTGACTTTGATTCCGATTCGAGCTGTATGCGAATACCATTGCGAGCTGCAACTTCGATGCTACGCATACCGATGTAAGATACCTGAAGTGTCTTTGCACCTGCAGGAAGATTGGTAATGGTGAAGTTACCATTAATGTCTGTAGCTGCACCAACCTGTGTACCCTTGACGAGCACTGCTGCGCCGACTACAGGTTCGCCAGTAGCTTTGTCGACAACTGTACCAGTTATCTTTTGCTGGGCGAACGCCATGCTAACTGCACATAGGCAGATAACAAGGAACGACAATAATCTTTTTCCCATTCTTTTGTTTTGAAAATTTGTTATTAATAAGTTTGATTGATATAATATTTCTACTATTTCCTTCTACAAAGCGTGTGCTGGTTCATTTCTCTTCATTCACGCGCATACATATATATAAGGGTGCATCAGGGGTCGATTTTTGACCTTCGCACTATCTTTTAGGGCGCAAAATTATGAAAAAAAACTTAAATAATTGCATAAAAGTGTCAAAAAGTCTCGATTTTAACACATTTAGCATCGATTTGCGTACATTATGAATAGTTTTCATAACTTATACAACAATAACACAACAAAAAAAGTTTAAATTATGTGCTTCACTTGTTCTTTCCACTTCGTTTCAAGCGACTTCGTCGATAACACTCCTACAGCAGCTTCATACTCATTGCAAGAACTTCACTTACTCATTGCAAGAACATCGCTTACTCGTTGCAAGGACTTTGCTTTCTTCTTGCAACGACTTCGCCGACTTCTTGCAAGGCGTTCGACATTATCTTGTAAGGCATTATTTCGGGTAAAAAAGTAAAGGAGTGTTATCGACAAAGTCGCTTGAAACGTAGTGGAAAGAACAAGTGAAGCATAGGATTTAAACTTTTTTATTTAGCAACTGACGAGTTTGTCAGTTTTTATTACTACCTTTGCGAATCGTTTTGAAAAAGTATGAAAGAAGAAGATAAAATCTGGAAGACAAGGATTGATGCGATCATCGTAAAAAAGCGGAAGTATCGAGACCCGGATTTCTCGGCAAGCAAGCTTGCGGAGGAGTTGGGTGTGAGTGTATTCCAGCTATCCCGCATCTTTAAGAAGGTGTACGGCAAACCATACTCCGACATCGTTCTGCCACTTCGACTGAAGCTGGCGAAGAAATATATGCTGAGTAGCAGTAAGGCAAGGTACACGGTCGAGGAGATTGGACTCTCTGTTGGTTTCATGAACAAGTGGTCGTTCTTTCAGGCATTCAGGAAGTATGAAGGTATGACACCGGGTGAATGGAAGAGCGAGCGTATGGCGAGTGGGTGAGCGAAAATCACGGATGATTTTCTGAACTGATAAAAACAAACAACAATATGACACAAGAAGAATTCAAATACACGGATGAGCGGTTTGCAGATTTGCAGATGCTCAGATACAAGGTGGAGGGATTTGAGAACCTCACTTTGAAGCAAAAGACGTTTATCTATTACCTGCAGGAAGCAGCCCTATGGGGACGAGACATACTGTTTGATCAGAATGGAGTGTACAACCTACGTATCAGGAAGATGCTGGAGGAGATGGCAGCCCCTCTCCTGACCTTCCCTGAGGGGGAGGGAAGCCATGCGGAGAATGTGAGCGAAGAGGATAAAAAGAATTGGGATGAGTTGATCGTTTATCTCAAGCGTGTATGGTTCTCCAACGGCATCCACCATCACTATGGATGCGAGAAGTTCGTTCCCGGGTTCAGCCGTGAATGGTTTGAAAAGAACGTGAATTGTTCAAAAGAGCTTGCAGATGTCATTTTCAATCCTGAAATAGATCCAAAGAGAGTGAATCTTGCAGAAGGAGTGGATTTAGTTCAGACTTCGGCTTGCAATTACTACCAAGGAGTAAGCCAGGCAGAGGCTGAAGCATTCTACGCCAAGCAGAAAGAAGGCGAAGATAATAGTCACCCAGTGATGTACGGCATGAACTCAACGCTGAAGGGCATAGATTCTCATCAGCGCATGGGTGGACACCCAAAAGGGATGGACATCAACGGCAAATGGGTGTACGAGGAGAAATGGACGACTTCGGGTAAGTACGGAGATGCACTGACTAAGATTGTAGACAATCTACGTCTGGCACGAGCTTTTGCAGAGGACGAGAAGCAGCAAGAAGTGATCGACAAACTCATTTCTTACTACGAGACTGGCGACCTGAAGACTTTCGACGAATACAGCATAGCATGGGTCGAAAACACCGAACCTTTGGTGGACTTCGCCAACGGTTTCATCGAGTGTTATGGCGACCCATTGGGCTTGAAGTGCTCATGGGAAAGTATCGTTAACTTCAAGGATCTCGCTGCCACAAAGCGAACAGAAACAATGAGCGACAATGCTCAGTGGTTTGAGGATCACTCTCCTGTCAACCCAGCCTTCAAGAAGGATAAGGTGAAGGGTGTGTCGGCAAAGGTCATCAATGCAGCCATCCTGGCAGGTGACCTCTACCCTGCTTCAGCCATCGGTATCAATCTGCCAAACAGCGAATGGATTCGAGCTGAGCATGGTAGCAAGTCGGTAACTATTGGAAACCTGACCGACGCATACAATAAAGCGGCCAAGGGCAATGGTTTTATCGATGAATTCGCATATTCTGCCGATGAAATCGAACTCACAAAGAAGTATGGGGACATAGTGGACGATCTTCACACCGACCTTCACGAATGTCTCGGACATGGTAGTGGCAAACTGCTTGAAGGTGTGGACAGCGATGCTCTGAAGGCATACGGTAGCACCATCGAGGAGGCTCGTGCTGATCTGTTTGCTTTATACTATCTGGCAGACGAAAAACTCGTTGAATTGGGACTCACTCCTGACCTTGATGCATACAAGGCAAGCTATTATGGTCAGATGATGAACGGTCTGCTCACACAGATGGTTCGCATCAAGCCTGGCGATCAGATAGAGGAATCGCACATGCGCAATAGGGCTTTGATTGCACGATGGGCAATGGCTATGGCAGCCCCCCAGCCCCCAAAGGGGGAGCATGTTGATACTGCGAACATGCCCGTTATGGAATTGGTCAAAAATAATGGTAAGACATACGTCAAGATTAATGACTATAATAGGTTGCGAGACATTTTTAGCCGACAGCTTGCGGAAATACAACGCATAAAGTCGACGGGCGACTACGCTGCTGCTCAACACCTGGTTGAGACTTACGGCATCAAGATCGATCCTGAGCTCCACAAAGAGATCCTCGAACGCTATCAAAAGCTAGACCTTGCTCCTTACAAGGGTTTCATCAATCCTGTGTACACGGCTATCAAAGATGCTGATGGCAATATAACTGATGTAATTATCGATTACACCGAGGGGTATGCAGAGCAGATGCTTAGATATTCAAAGGACTATTCTAATTTACCATTAATTAATGACTGACATACTTACTGATATTAAAAAAGAGTTGCGCGCCAACATGAATGGCGTTGCTTCGGCTGCTATGCGTCAAACTGACGACTACAGAGTGAACTGGGGTATCGAACTGCCCCGCATACACGCCATTGCATCGGAGTTTGAGCCAAGCAGAGAGTTGGCTCAGACCTTATGGAATGAGCGAGTGCGTGAATGTAAGATTCTGGCCACGTTACTGATGCCAAAAGTCGATTTCACCGAGGAATTGTGTGATATCTGGGTGGAAGAAATACATACAGACGAGATAGCACAGATATTCTGCCTGAACCTCATACAGCACATGCCATACGCAAGTACGAAAGCTTTCGAATGGATTGCTCAATGCGGTGGAACAGAAGGGGAGGAAAATGACGGTAGAAACAAGGACCAGCGCGAAAACTGCGGATACCTCACTCTATGCCATCTGCTGAGAAGAAGCGAACTGAATGAGAGGTCGGCTGAGGAGTTTCTTGATCAGGCTTCTGCAGCATTAAACAACCGATATGCAGTCAAAGCACTGCAATGTTTTGCCGCTCAGAGCACAGAAAACGAGAAAAAAGTAAAAAAAATCGCAGATTATTTGTAGTAACCACTTAAAAGTGGTAAATTTGTGCGGTTTAAAGAACAACAATGGCATATTTATCAGATTTAGACGAGGCGAAAGCCATACTGACGCACCACCTTGAACACTACAAGATGCGCAAGACCCCTGAGCGGTATGCCATACTCGAGATGGTACTAAAGACTAAGGGACATCATAGCACAGAACAGTATGTGGAACTGATGCCTAAGGACTTCTCCGTGAGTCGTGCAACTATGTACACAACACTGCAATTGTTCGATGAAATCGGGATTCTAGTCAGTCATCAGGTACATGGCACCACCCTCTACGAACGTGCATTCAAGGTTGATACCCATCACCATTATATATGCACTGAATGCAAAGAGATGTGGGACTTCAAGGACTCTACGGTCGACAAGGTTCTGAACCAAATCACGACTCCAAAGTTCAGCAAAATGCGAAACTCTGCTTACATCTATGGTTTGTGTGCCAAGTGCAAAGCAAAGATTGCAAAACAGAAGAAGAAGATCGAACGTCAGCTGGAAAAGGAACGTCTTGAGTCTATCCCACGCGATGAACTTAGAATAGCCAAGATTGGCGAACAACTGACTAAGGTTGCTGAGGAGATGGGAATCGGAAAGTGAAGGTTAGTTGAGGGAGTTGAGTTGTTAGTTGAGGAAGTTGAGGGAGTTGAATGAGTTGAGGAAGAAGTTGAATTTTACAAACAAACTAAATATAAATAGAACAAACATGAAAGTAGATGTACTTTTAGGTCTCCAGTGGGGAGACGAAGGCAAGGGAAAGGTCGTAGATGTCCTCACTCCACGCTACGATGTAGTTGCTCGTTTCCAGGGAGGTCCTAACGCTGGACACACACTCGAGTTTGAAGGTCAGAAGTATGTACTTCGCTCCATTCCATCGGGCATTTTCCAGGGTGACAAAGTAAACATTATCGGTAACGGTGTAGTTCTCGCTCCAGACCTCTTTATGGACGAGGCTAAGGATCTTGAGAAGTCTGGCCACGAACTCAAGAGCCGTCTTCACATTTCAAAGAAGGCTCACCTCATCATGCCAACTCACCGCTTGCTCGATGCTGCCTACGAGGCTGCTAAGGGTAAGAACAAGGTTGGTACAACAGGTAAGGGTATCGGCCCTACTTACTCAGACAAGACTAGTCGTAATGGTCTGCGCGTAGGTGACATTCTCGAGAATTTCGAGGTTAAGTATGCTGCAGCTAAGGCTCGCCATGAGGCAATCCTCAAGAGTCTTAACTACACTGACTACGACATCACTGAGGTAGAGAAGAAGTGGATGGAAGGCATCGAGTATCTCCGTCAGTTCCCAATCGTTGATTCAGAGCATGAGATCAACAGCCTTCTCAAGCAGGATAAGTCTGTGCTTTGTGAGGGTGCTCAGGGCACAATGCTTGATATCGACTTTGGTTCATATCCATTCGTCACTTCTTCCAACACTATCTGTGCCGGTGCTTGTATCGGTCTCGGTGTAGGTCCTAATAAGATCGGCGATGTGTTCGGTATCATCAAGGCATACTGCACTCGTGTAGGTGCAGGTCCATTCCCAACTGAACTCTTCGACGAGACTGGTGCCACAATCCGTGCCATCGGTCATGAGTATGGTGCTGTGACTGGTCGTGAGCGCCGTTGTGGCTGGATTGACCTCGTAGCTCTTAAGTATGCTATCATGGTAAGCGGTGTCACAAAACTCATCATGATGAAGAGCGATGTGCTCGATGGATTCGACACCATCAAGGCATGTACAGCTTACAAACTCAAGGACGGTAGCGTGATTGACTACTTCCCATACGAGATTGACGATGTTGAACCTGTTTACGATGAACTCCCAGGTTGGAAGACTGACCTCACTAAGATCAAGAGCGAGGCTGAGTTCCCACAGCAGTTCAGCGACTATATCGCTTATCTCGAGAAGCAGCTTGAGACACCAATCGCTATCGTGAGCGTTGGCCCAGACCGCGATCAGACTATTGAGCGATAAGGAGCCTACCACAAATAGCCTACCCACAGGCCTACCCACAGGCCTACCCCTACCCTCCCAAAGGGAGGGAGATTTTGGATACAGAAAATGCAGCGCCTTCACCAAGAAAGCGCTGCTTTGTTTTTCTTCAAAATGATGCTTTTTACAAAGTCAAACCAGTGAGCAAATCTGTGTAGAGTTCGATGGCTTCAGCGATTTCACTTATCTTTATGTATTCATCGGCTGTATGCGAGCGAGAACTATTGCCAGGACCAAGTTTGAGGGAGGGGAAACGCATGAGGGCTTGGTCGGAAAGTGTTGGAGAACCAAATGGCTGCATACCTTTTGCTATGCATCGCTGTACGAACGGATGGCCTACATCAATTCGCGAACTGCTCAGACGGAATGAGCGTGCCTTGAGTTCGGAGGTAAGGTGTTGCTGGAAGAATTCGAATATCTCCTCGTTTGCATAACACTCATTTGAGCGCACATCTATGGTGAATGTACACTGGTCTGGTATGACATTGTGTTGGGTTCCTGCATTTACGATGGTGACCGTATTCTTCACGGGGCCCAGAAGGTCGGTCTGTTTTGGGAACATCCATTCGCTGAGCCACTGAATGTCCTTGATGGCATGATAGATGGCATTATCGCCTTCATTGCGGGCTGCATGTCCAGCCTTACCGTGAGCCGTAGCATCAATGACCATAAGACCTTTCTCCGCAATGGCAGGTTGCATGGCAGTAGGTTCGCCGACTATGGCAAAATCAATCTTTGGAAGGAGCGGAAGCACTGACTCTATACCATTCTTACCACTCACTTCTTCCTCACAGCTTGCAAGGTAGACGAGGTTGAAGTTTCTGTCCTCGTCCTGCAAGAGTATGAACGTCTGCAGAAGGGCCATAAGGCCTCCTCCGCAATCGTTGCTCCCCAATCCATAAAGCGTCTCCCCCTCGAGGGTTGGAGTGAACGGATCATGCTGCCATCCAGCTACCGGCTTAACAGTATCAATATGGGCATTGAGCAGGATGGTAGGCTTTGTATCATCAAAGCCTCGGCTCTGGCACCAGATATTGTTGCCATGTCGACTGTAATTCAGTCCTTTCGATGCAATGTAATGTTCAAGTGCATCGGCTGCTTTTGCCTCATCACGGCTTATGCTTGGGATGGAAATTAGCTCTTTCAGCAGTTCAACTGCCTCGTTTGTATTGGCATTATATGTCATTTTCACACCTTTTTTATTATTTTAAAGGCAAAGGTACTGCTTTTTAGCGAGAAAAGTGGTAACTTTGCACCGAAATATGTGGAATTAGATAATAAAAAACTATATATACATAATGGCACAGCAAGAAGACATTTTTAAGAAAGTGGTAAGCCACTGCAAGGAGTACGGTTTTGTATTCCCATCTTCAGAGATTTATGACGGACTTGGAGCCGTATATGATTACGGACAGAACGGTGTTGAACTCAAGAACAACATCAAGCAGTACTGGTGGCAGTATATGGTCCTCCTTCACGAGAATATTGTAGGTTTGGATTCTGCTATCTTCATGCACCCTACGATCTGGAAGGCTTCAGGTCACGTTGACGCATTCAACGACCCACTGATTGACAACCGCGACTCAAAGAAGCGCTATCGTGCTGATGTGCTCATCGAGGAGCAGATTGCAAAGTATGAGGACAAGATTGAGAAGGAAGTGGAGAAGGCTCGCAAGCGTTTCAAGGAGAACTTCAACGAGGAGCAGTATCGTGCCACTTCCGAGCATGTGCTAGAGAACAAGGCTAAGCGCGATGCTCTTGAAAAGCGTTATCAGGAGGTTATGAACGCTGAAGGCGGTATCGACCTCGAAGGCATGAAGCAGATCATCATCGATGAGGAGATCGTATGTCCTATTTCAGGCACTCGCAACTGGACTGACGTACGCCAGTTCAACCTCATGTTCAAGACTGAGATGGGTGCAGCTGCTGAAGGCGCATCAACTATCTATCTCCGTCCTGAGACTGCCCAGGGTATCTTCGTCAACTACCTCAACGTACAGAAGACCGGCCGCATGAAGATTCCATTTGGTATCGCTCAGATCGGTAAGGCTTTCCGTAATGAGATCGTGGCTCGTCAGTTCATCTTCCGTATGCGTGA
>DCIF01000096.1:0-105349 GCA_002315795.1 Bacteroidales bacterium UBA1733 | reverse complement strand
CAGATGGAGATGCAGTTCTTCGTTAAGCCAGGCACAGAGCTCGAATGGTTTGACGAGTGGAGAAAGCGTCGTATGGCTTGGCACCAAGCTCTTGGTTTCGGTGCAGAGAACTACCGTTTCCACGATCACGACAAGCTCGCTCACTATGCCAATGCAGCTACTGACGTCGAGTTCCGCATGCCATTCGGTTTCAAGGAGGTTGAGGGTGTCCATTCTCGTACGAATTTCGACCTCAGCCAGCACGCTCAGTATTCAGGCAAGAAGATCGAGTATTTCGATCCAGAAGAGAACAAGTCATACACTCCATACGTTATCGAGACATCAATCGGTGTAGACCGTATGTTCCTCTCTGTCATCTGTCACAGCTATGACGAGGAGAAGCTTGAGGACGGTCAGACACGTACTGTGCTCCACCTCCCAGCAGCCCTTGCACCAGTAAAGCTCGCTGTATTCCCACTCACGAAGAAGGACGGTCTGCCAGAGAAGGCTCGCGAAATCATCGACGACCTCAAGTTCCACTTCAACTGTAAGTACGAGGAGAAGGACCAGATTGGTAAGCGCTACCGCCGTCAGGATGCTATCGGTACACCATTCTGTGTAACCGTAGACCAGCAGACTCTCGAAGACAACACTGTAACCCTCCGTTATCGTGACACTATGGAGCAGAAGCGTGTTGCGATTGCAGACCTTCGTGGCATCATCGAGGATCAGGTTAGCATTCCAAGCCTCCTTAAAAATCTCAAGTAAGTCACCCCCACCCTCCTTAATAATAAGGAGGGGAAAAGTCAGATATGAAATTAACAAGCAAAATATCAGCAAGTGCAATGTTCCTGGCGTCTATGACGCTGGGCATTGCTTCATGCGCTGAGGTAGAAGAAGAAAACGAGTATGTCAACTGGAGAGAACGAAATGTGGCATACATTGATTCCATTGCAAAGGTTTGCGATAAGAATGCTGATGGCAGATGGACCAAGATGGTGTCATACACGTTGAATGACTCTGTGGAAAGTCTGAACCCAAACAATATCCATTACATTTACATTCACAAGCTGGAAGATGGTAACGGTACTACCCATCCTCTATACAAAGACTCCGTTCGCTGCCACTATTTGGGGCGTCTGATACCTTCAAAGTCCTATCCTAAGACTGCGACAAATGAAGGAGGATACATATTTGACAAGAGTTACAGTACTTACACTGCAAACGAAGAAACAGATGTCCCTACCCTATTCGGAGTTAACGGATTTGCTGTATCAGGATTTGCCACAGCTACCCTGCACATGGTCGAAGGAGATAAGTGGAGAGTTTACATTCCTTACTATCTGGCCTACGGTGAAAGCGACAACACCACCAGCGGCATACCAGGTTACTCAACACTGATTTTCGACATTAAACTGGCGAAAATCTATAGATTCGGTATTGATACCAACACGAACTGGTATTAACACTTAGGGGATCAAAAAATAAAGAAACAAGAAAGGAGGCACTTATACAAGTGCCTCCTTTAATTTGTCTGATGACGTAATCCTGTCACTTTGTTTCACAACATAAACAAGATTGGAAACGGAATTTTCAAATAACGTTCGTATTTTAAGTATCAATAATTTCTTTTGGTAAATCGAGAACGAAAAGCGCACGACAAAGTGTACGACTACTATTTTGTGCAAATTTACGACAAATTCACATAATACACAAGAAAACAAGTCACAATTTTGAAATTTGGTTACTTTTTTAACATTCTTAAAATAAATAATCGTCACTACATATATAATAACACAAAAAAATGAGGACCGGGGAGATTATCCCCAGTCCTCAAACTGTATATCGATAAAGCAATGATTACTTAGCGATAGCGATAGTAACACGGTTCATATCATTCTCAGCGAATGGCTGAACTGTATCACCCTTAGCATCAGTTGTGATACGATCTGCAGCGATACCACCGTCGATGAGAGCCTTTGTAACAACGTCAGCACGGTTCTTAGCGTACTTCATGTTGATACGTGGGTTACCTGTACCAGCATCTGCATAACCAGTTACAGAAACCTTAGTCTCAGGGTTAGCCTTGAGGAATGCGATCATGTCAGCAACCTTCTGACCTTCTACGTCGTTGATGATAGACTCACGAATCTTGAAGAATACGTTGATAGTCTTTTCAGGAGCTGGCTTTGGCTCTGGCTTAACAACTGGCTTTGGCTCTGGCTTTGGCTCTGGCTTAACAACTGGAGCTGGCTCAACATAAGGCTCGATAGTCTCATAAGTCTTACCAAGAGCAACCTTAACACCAAGGAGAGCGTTGAAGTACCAGTCAGCGTTACCTGCCTTCTTTGAGTTATACTTATCTGAACCTACGTTAGCAGCACCCTCAAGACCGATCTTTACGCGATCTGATACCTTGAAGTCGATATCGAGACCGAAGTGACCGAATGGGCGAACCTTAGTACCAGTCCAGAGATATTCAAGCTCGTATCCGTGAGTCTCAAGCTTAGCAGCCTCATCGTTACCGAATGCGATGTTTGCAGCACCACCACCGAAGAGAACAACGTCAACAATACGCTTTGGATTGAAACCAAAGAACGCATTAGTAAGATTCAAAGTGAGGTCGAGCTGTGGAGCTACATAAGTCCACTTGTAATCCTGCTCTGGGTTTACCCAACCACCCTTGCTCTGCCAAGCGTTAACTGAAAGACGAGCACCGAGTACAGAGTTAAAGTTGTAGCCAATACCAAGCTGAGCGTTTGGAGAGAGGAGCTTGCTAAACTTAGCTTCACCAAGAGTGTACTGAGCACCTCCGTTTACCTGCAAATACCAGTGAGGAAGATACTTGTAAGTAACCTCGCTAGAATTCTGCGCATTTGCTGCTGTCGCGAAAAGAGCAAGAACAGCAACCAACAAAGTCTTAATTGTCTTCATAAAATTTAATAATACTAGTAATTTATTTGAATATATTCTATAACTTCTATCATTCAATTCTAAATTATTGTGCAAAATTAATAAAAAATATTCATAAGTTATTCATTTACTTTTATGTTTTTGCAATAAAATAGAAAATAAGTGCACATTTATATCTAAAATAGGTCTAAAAGCAATGTTGCATAAGTAAAATAGCGTTTTATTCCTTCTGAATATTTACCCATGTCACCAATCGCAAATGATAGTCACTCTTAGTCGTACCACCATATGAGATAGAGCCAGAAGTGAAACCAAATGTCTTTAATGCCTCATCGCAGAGATAGCGTGCTTCACCATCGACGGCATCTCCTCCAGCAGCTGTGATCACAGCGTTTAATGCAGTAATACTTTTCTGAGTAAATAATTCCTTCAACACAGCTGCATCGTCTGAGTCGGGAATCATCCATTGATTCACTACACCTTCAGAATAGCCATTCGCGATAGTCTGTGCGTCATCGTCATATTCGGAATTTTTGGCAGAGATCATATTAGACCAATCCTTCAGGCTCATAAGCATAGCAGTAGCAGTTGTAGATGTAACATTGCTCAATCCTACCACAAAGAACCCCTTGTATATAGTTCCTGGCTCTGGAAAATCATTGGTAGATGGTTCACCAGATGTACCACCAGAATTGTTTGCTCCAGGTCCGAAATCAAAAGAGAGATTGATTGGCTGAGCCCAGCCCTGAGCAGTTATAGTACCAGTCATAGAGAGAGAACCTTCGACGTATGTACCAGTGAGATTGTATGGAGTTCCCGCTAATAAACCTTGAGAATATGTATAGCCATAGGTTGATGTACCAGAAGACGTAGTCATAGATATTGAGACGGAGGTAGTACTGGGTGCACTGGCCAAAGTATAAAATGTGCCAGATTGCCACTTGGAGTTATTCTTTTGCAGAGTCACAACGGACGATGTTGCCGTCGATGCGTCCCCTTGTCCGGATAAGGACACCTTTGAGTGTTGACCAGAGATGGAGGCAGTGATTGCAGTCACGTTGGAAGGCACATTACCGAGCTCGATGGATAACTGAGCCGAGCAATTTGTCATCATGATATTCACATTGGCTGAAGATTTTGAAAGAGTGATCTCTGCCTGCCCCATCTGCAATGGAGAAGTGCTATAATTATTGTTGCCCGAACACGTAACAAAAGAGCTAAGCGTTGGAGTCTGAGGTACATCATATCCAGTACTGCTTCCTACAGCCACAATAGTATAACTGCCTTGATTAAGAGTCATTTCCAAAGCATCAGAAGCCGAATTAACAATCTGTTGAGCCTTACAATTACCATCACTTCCAAAGGCATAAACCTTGACAGGATAGCGCACGTTATCACTGCCTGCGCCGCGTGTAGTAATCGTCACCACAGTCTTTTCAGTCTCATCCTCTGTATCGACAAGGTTGGAAGGGATCTCAAGTTTTTCGCAGGAGACAAGCGCGAAGATAGCACACAAACATAGGCTCCAAAGCGCCAATTTAGATTCATTCATAACGGTATTCATAATATTATAATTATAGTATAAGTATTTTTTTTGCAAAATAACATTATATATATGACATTTGCAAACTTTTCTTGCAGAAATTGAGGTAAAATAAATAAAAGGAGGGTAGAGACATCCCTACCCTCCTTATTATTTAATGTATATATTATCTTTTACGCCTTTTGGACTTCTTCTTCGATTGTGTCTTTTTTGTACTGACTGGAACCTTCTCCTCAACAATCTCACCAGTCAATTTCAACCGATAAAGAGAAGGTTCACAATTAGTGTAAACTTGAACATCCTTCATAAATTCTCCTAACTGATTACTCGTATAGGAAACGACAATCTTGCCCGAATCACCCGGGGCTATAAAATCCTTAGGGTAGGATGTCTTTATACATTCACAATATGCATGTACATTCGTGATGACAAGCTTACCAGTACCTTTATTGACAAATACAAAGGAACATTGCTTAGTCCCAGCCGAAGCAGAGAACTGGCCAAAATCAAATTCATCAGTAAGAAATTTGATACGAGGCGCTTTTACATCTTGTGCACTGGCACTCAGATTAAGTGCCAGCGCAAAGAGTACACATAACAATTTCTGCATCATTCACATTATTGATTCAGATACTTTTCGATAAGATCGGTAATGTCAGCAATTGAGATGGAAGAGCCATCAGAGATATAATCATCAATAGCGTTAGAGATATCCGCGATCTGTATAGGATCTGGATAGACCTTAACACTAAATGAATACTCTGCATTAGCATGACAATCTGCCTTGCTGATGGTGCTTGGAGACTGGAGATACTTATAGAAGTTTTCATCACCAAATGACTCCTTAGCCACAACAACCTTATATACAGAGCCATCAATAGTACCGGTAGATGTCGGAATAGAACCAGATTCAAACTCTGGATTCCATACAATATTGAAGGCTGAGAAGTTAATTGACATTCCTGCCTGTGATATTGACTTGACTGTTGGTTCCAACTTACCAGCTCTAACCACCTTGCCATCGGCATCCACTAACGAAACAACCTCTGTGTCCAGATAATATATCTGTGAACTTGTCCAAGAAACATCATAGAACGAAAGATTGTTCAAATCTGCGGTATAATATTTAGCGCTTTCATCGACATTTTCGCCATTGACGTTTGCAATAAGACTCTGAGCAAAATCTGTGTTCATTTGAGCACCAACTTCAACTACATAAGTAGCCTGAATCTCCTGGATGGTTTCATTTCTGTAGAAGAAAGTTCCAGCAGGGATACCAAGGATATATGTACCCTTGTCGACATTGATGAACTTGATTGAGAACTCATTGCGATCCTCATTGATAGAAGATATTGATGATGGGAGGATAACAGCGCTATCGCTAGTTCTAATCAAGAACACAGCCTTAGATGCATCACGACCTACATCCTTAATACCATCGAACTTCACAACAATCTCATCAAGAGTCTGAACAGTACCAGCACCAGGAGTCAAAGCGTATGTAACCTCAAATGGAGCCTCTGGGCAGATAGTCATCTTATAAGAGTAGTCAGCATTAACACGGCATTCCGACTTCTTTACATTCTCTGGATCCTGCAGATACTGAGCGTAAGTCTTGTTTCCGTAAGAAGCTTCAGGAATAACAAGTTCAAAGTCGCAACCATAAGATTCCTTGCGTGTCACAAGGTCACCTTCTGCATAAGTCTTATTCCACTTAACTCGGATCGCTGGACATGACTTGAGATTTCCATTTACATCTACGCTGACCTTGTCGGTTGTTAACTTACCAGTTCCCACAACGTTCTTTTCTTCGTCAAGAAGTTGAACAACAGCATTTTCGTTGACAAAGATCTCTTCACCAATCCAAGACTCATCATAAAGGACAATGTCATTAATGTCTGTAGTTATGATCTTTGTTGTGGCAGAGCCAACATTAACCTTAACATTAGATGCGATATTGTATTGGAAAGGACAACCTACAAGTACATCATAAGTGGCAGTAATAGTTTGAATGGTATCCTCATGACTTACAAACGAGCCCTTAGGGATATTCAACGAATAAACACCCTTGTCGACATTCATAAATCGGATGACAGCCATGTTGTAGAACTTGCCTTGTACCTCTACAGATCTTGCAGTAATGACATCACCACTCTCGTTCGTGAGCGTGATAGGCTTCTTATTGAGGAAATCAACATTGCTGATCTTAGGGAATGAAACAACCACTGAATCAAGTGTTTCAACCTTACCTTCCTCTGGGGCCAATGTGTATGCAGTCTCGAATGGTACATCAGGGTAGAGATATATCAGTTTCTCATACTGCGAGTTAATATGACAATCAGTCTTTCGAACGCTGGATGGATCGGCAAGATAGCTTGCATAGTTCTTATCGCCTATTGCACCCTCAGGAATATAGATCTTATAGGTGTATCCAAGTTCGCCACCCATATCGGTAGGAAGTGAACCTTCGTAATAAGTCTTTTCCCACACAATCTTAACTGCAGGGTAATAATTATCAGAATCCTTAATAGGAATCTTAGCCTTTTCAAGTCGACCATAACCAATCACCTTGTCCTGCCAGAGGTCATACAAACGAATCTGAGCATTTTCATTTACATAGATCTCCTTGCCATACCATTCGTAGTCAAAGAACATGATTTCATTGAGTTCTCGGGTATAAGTCTTACTACCGGAAACCTCCTTAGTTCCAACTTGATAATACCAGGTTGAAACAAAATCTGTATTGAATTCATATCCATTAGCCACAATATAGTTGGCAGTAAGAGCCTGAATAGTATCCTTGCCACACATAAAGGCTCCCTTAGGAACATTAAGTGTATATGAATCACGCGCCAAGTTAAGATACTTGATAGAGAATGCATTTCCATTACCACCTATTGCATCGAATGATTTTGGCTGCATAACAGATCCTGAACTATTCTTGAGCGTGATCGCCTTGTTAGAATCATAAGTCACGCCTGTAAGAGAAGGGAAAGTAATAACTATCTCTTCCAAATCAGAAACGGTACCAGATGTTGGAGAGATTGTGTACTCTGCCACATATGGCTTAAATGGACGGTCAGAACGCACAATCATAAAGGCAGAAGAATACTGGTCATCCATATACTTTGTATCTGGATCGAGCATATCAATTTCACCTGCAGCAGTGTTGATCATTGAATAGTAGTTGAAATTGATACCATTCTTTTCGCCCACCTTACCAGAGATGGAAACCAGACCCAATGCATTAGCAGGTTTGATAGTGCTGAAAGTAAACTTGCTGATAGAAAGTGCTGTGTAGTCATTTTGTTCTGCCAACACATTTGCTTTCTTTGTAACAGAATATGTATCAGTATTTACCAACGTATGCAGATACTTACCATCTTCGGTAACAAACGCAAACTTATCACCTACTTGCTTTGCTTCAAACCTGTAAGCCTCACTAATGTTACTTGTAAGGGAAATCGTACTGTTTGAATAGGCGAGATAAGTCTTTGTGCCATTTTTTGAAAGATTAATGATACGGTATGTCTTACCTTCCTCAGGAAGTTCAATATCAGTGGCATTGTAGTACTCATCGAATGCTGCGCGATACTGATCATCAGTAGATTTAGCGATCTCAAGTAAAGCTGCGATCTTTTTACGCGCTTCTGATTCTGCACTTGGATAACCAACACCACTCAAGTTCAAGAGATTATTTGCACTCTCTAAGATCTCAGCAGACGCAATAACAGTCTCTGGCTCTGGCTCTGGTTCAGGGTCTTTAGGTGCAGAAACGTTAACATAATAGCGGAGTGTCTTAGCAGGATTATAGAATGCGCCATTAGACTCCACACCATGTGACTCATCATCCTTATAATTAACGTCGAATACCATGGCCTCAGGAATCTTAAGGTCATAGGTACCTGTTGATTCGATAGGGAACAAAATATTAGAAGTCAAAGTAACCTTATTGACACCAGTGATAGAAGGAATATAACTGCATACTGGAGTAGAACTGCCATCTGGTATCAGTTGAGCTTCCTTTGTCACATCCACACCAGCTACTGTGCCGGCAAATGTCAAATCAATAGTTGTAGGTATAAGTGATACTTCACCAGGTAGTAACGAAATCGTCGCGTAATCGAAACTGTTCTTTGGCAGTTCGATAACGAAAGGAATATTGATTGTATTATTATATAAAATACCATCAAGAGTTGCAATCGAGCCGTCCTTTATAATCAAGCTATAAGAACCTGGCTCGGTAACAGCGTTCGAAAGTGACAAAGTAACATAAATGCCTTCAGCTTTTCCTGTCAAAGGAATGATATTACCTTGAGAGTCTTTCAAAGAGAACTCTGCAGCATCAGTAATTTTTACATTGTCAGAGAAGGTAAGTTGCATCTCCTTGAAAGAATTTAGCACATCACTTTCCTTTAATGTCGACAAAATAGGCGTCAAAACATTCTGAGTGACAGTATAGTAGACAACAATACTGTCAAGCATGGAAGTTTGACCAGTATTCTGGAATTGAGCAAGATGAAAATCCGTATCAGGTACCCAATGACTATAGTGTGGAAGGAACTCTGATGTACCAGAAGTTCCAAGCACTTTGCCAAGGTCTCCAATCTGGCGACCGTAGAAACGAATCTCTTTAAGTTCATCAACTTTAGCCTCAATATCCATATACTGACCACGGTAGAGGGAAAGGACACTTGTTCCAGATCCTACGTCCTCAAGCTTAGCCGCAGAGCGATCAGGATTGTGGAAACTAACCACAATAGGACCAGCAATAAATTGAATATCATCCAATGCAATAATGTCATAGGAATGAGGTTCCAACATAGGCATTGCTGGATTAAGTGTCGGAGGATTGGTAAAGTCGTATTTAACACTTCTAACAATCTGTGCATTTAATGAGCACATCATTGTTAGAAAAATTAAAGACAATATGTATTTTCTCATAAACTTATTCATTATTGACGAGAATTATCAATCTCTTGATCTGCACGTTTTACAGTTACATACCAAGAACCATCGACTCTAACTGGATTAAACATAAATGAAGTGACAGCACCACTTTCACCAGTTTCAGGATTATCATCGGTAAATTTAACAGAGTACTTAACGTCATTCAAGCCCTCTAACTGGAAAGAGAAATACTGACGTATGTAACTCTTGACATGGAACATAGAAAACACCTTCCTATATCGATTGAGTGTCTGTTCTGAAAGTGGGTTCACCTGCTGCAAAGAGTCGTCATATTCGTAAATAGAATTAAGTACATCATCAATTTTACCTTCCTTCAACAATTCCATGCAATTATCACAAGCAGAAAGCATAGCCGTAGTATCTGCCTCTGTCAATTGAGTCTGAAACTCTTTTACTTCAGTTTCTTTGTTAGCCTTCTGGTTTTTGCACGAAGTAAAGATCATTAAAGTAAGGATGAGAAATATAGGAAAAGAAATTTTCTTCATAACAAAATTAATATTAAGAAAACAATCAGTTAATAAACACTTCGATTGATAAAGAGAGAGTGTGTCTATAAAAGGAAAAGAGAGTGTGTCTCTCCTTAGAAAGACACACTCTCAAAAGAGGTTTATTGAATATTATTCAAATATTAGTCCTGGTGACCGAGAGTATCGATGATATGGAGCTTAATATTTGTAGTGATCTGACCCCATTCGTAAGTTACAGTAACAGGGAAGATTACATCAAACTCATTAACGTTATCACCATTGTTCTCATACCAAATGTATCCATAAGTATCACGGCAGCAAGTGTTCTTAGCCAAGTCATTGAAGAGATTAGCAGAAGCAGCTACATTGTTGTGATTCTTAACAGTTGATACACAAGATGCGCCACAGAAGTTCTTGAAGTCGAATGTATAAGTGTGAATCTTGTTGAGGTTCTTGTCAGCACGGATGTAAGCGTAAGTTGGGCTCACCTTATCAAGAGTAGTAGTCTTGATATCCTGGCCGTGCATGTTAGTGTAAACCTTAGATGGAGTACAATCTACAGTGATAGCCTTGATGTTGTAGTAAGCATAGAGCCACTTAGTGTTAGAAAGTTCCATAGAACCACGCTGTGAGTGATCAACGTTGTACCATACGCTCTCAGACTTGCGCTCATAACCACGCCAGTCGTAGAACTTGATGAGGTCAGCGAGATAGATCTTGTTGTGGTTAGTCTTAGAGTCGAGAACAACAGTATCCTTAGATACCCAGTTGATTGGACGCTGCCATGAAGTGAGGAATGTTGCATCCTTCATCTGAGCTGCGAGAACACAAGACTTTTCACGATCGTAAGCTACAACACCTACCTGAGCACGGAGTTCCTTATCAATTTCTGGGTGAGCTTCCTCGTCTGCACCTGCGAAGTCGCTGTAACCGATAGCGTTGAGAACGTCATAAGTTACCTGGTTGTGGATGAGGCTAATTTCACCAGTCTGAGGGTTCATTGTTGCGATAGCAGTGTAGTTAGTCTTGCCCTCTTCGTGAGCATAGAGAGTAACGTTAGCCAAAGCACCCTTATAGTAGTCGATAGCGCATTCATTAACAGTCTTGTTCAAGAAGTCTTCCCAAGCAGTCTTAGCATCGTAAGTATGAATTGCTACGTCAGCAACTGGAGCAGCAGCATACTTTGCAACGAGAGAATTCCAATTCTTATCAGTTGCATTTGGCTGAGGAGAAACGATGTAATTCTTGTTCAAGAGAGTAGCGATGTGGTTACCATCAGCGTCAGTAGAGTGAACATACTTAACGAATACCTTCTTCTCTTCTGGAGTGAAGTAGAACTTAGAGCCCTGAACTGCCTTGTCAAGATTCTTACCAGTATTCTCAATGTTAAAGTCAGTTGATACGAGTGAACTGTTGAAGTAAGTAGTTACATTGTACTTAGCAGCAGCAGCACCAGAATAAACGTCGTCAAGCTTCTTTGTATCCTCAACAAGCTTACCGCCCTTAGTCAAGAATACTTCGTTAAGACGGAATGTTGAACGGATCTTGCTATTCCAGTTGTAAGTTGTACCATTGTCAACAGGAACTACAGTGTTGAATACGATAGCTTCCTTACCATCCTTATTACCATTGATAGCGAACCAGTAGTTCTCAATCTTCTCAGTGATAGAGTAAGCAGTAACGTCCTTACGTGTGATAGTTACAGTGAACTTCAACCAGATGTAGTCGTATGGAGCACCATCGTGACCAGTCCAACGGATGTAAGCAGTGTATGTGCTACCTTCCTTCTTGAAGTTAGCGTCGTGAGTAAGAGCCTCAAGTTCGTCAGCAGTGAACTCCCAAACGATCTTTTCGTTAGTTGTACCTGACTCATTGTGGTAGTAGTAAACCTTACCATAAACGTCCTTGTTAGCAACACAGTCAGCCTTAGCTTCCTTGTAGAGGTTAGCCTGAACCTTGTAACCAGCACCAGCGATATACTTAGCGTTCATCCAGTCACCGTCAGCTACACCCTTGAGTACAGGCCATACGTTGTTACCGAGAACGTCGTCAGCGATAGCATCACCTTCGTTAGCAGCCTTAGTTGGACCATAGTAGCCGTCGAACTGCTCCTTAGTCATATTCTTGAGGCTGTCAGTAAGGATGATCTTAGAGAACTTATCCCAAGTTACGATAGTGAATGACTTACCGTTACAGAGATCGAATTCGCCCTTATCCTCGAATGGGATAGTGATTGGCTTGCCTTCAATCTTAGGATCCTGCTTAGTGATGTGAACGAGGATGTAACCATCGAGAACAACGTCGTTGTCATGCTTAACGAGTACACGTACGAGTGGCTCGCGGTCTACAGAAGTAGCAGACTCATCTTCGTACATTTCACCACCAACCTTAACATTCTGAGCGATGATTGTACCAGTCTTCTTATCGAGAGAAGCATACTGGCTATCCTTAGAACCGTTACCGTCGATTACATAGTCAACGAGTTCGAATGAGTAGCTGATACCATACTTCTTAAGGTCATTATTGATAGTACCGTTGTCACCAACGAACTTCCAAGTCTTGATAGCTTCAGTCT
Source organism: Bacteroidales bacterium UBA1733 (assembly GCA_002315795.1). The sequence goes on along the minus strand of DCIF01000096.1, from coordinate 92,901 downwards.
TAGTGCGAGTAGCGTTCTCCTCATACCAGTGGAGACCGAGGTAGTTCTCGAGAGTGATACCCTTACGGTTGTTGTAGTAAAGCTCAACGAGGTTGTTAGTGTTATCAAGGAGAGCCTCTTCTGGAGTATCCCAAACGTGGATGTTCTTACCACAGAGATAATCCTTAGCGTCAGCCTTGTGCTCGATAGCGTTGTCAGCCTTATAGTCACCTGATGGGTCATAAGTCTTTTCATCGCTTTCACCAGCAGCACCGTTAACCTGTACCTTATTAGCAAGACCAGTAGGACGAGTCTTCTCTACGTTTGGCAACCATACGAGACCCTCAAGGTAAACCTTAGTACCCCAAAGGAGAGCATAGTCAGAAGTGATAACAGTGTCCTTCTGAGCATCATTGTCAGAGTAAGCCTGGAGAGCAACTGTATTGTCCTTACCGTCGCTGATCTTACCAGTCTCACCATCCTTAACAGCCTTAGGACCGTTAGCGAAGAGAAGTTCTGGCTTAGCAACCTTGATACCTACAGTAAGGATACCATTCTTGTTGCTGAATACTTCTGTACCATCCTCATACTTTTCCTGTGCAGTTACGCCAAGTGCTGTAGGGTTAGCACGAGTGATAACCTCTGGCTCAAGAACGTTGAAGCCCTTGATATCAGCAAACTTAGTAGTAGCTGTAGATGGGTTGATATGATAATCTACTGGCCAAGTTGGACCACAGAAGATTGGCTTAACGCCTGGCATAGCCTGACGGTAGTCATCGATGTTAGAGATCTTCTTAAGATACTTCTCACCTGGACGCTGACGCTGGATGTCATATACTGCAGTCTTAACGAGAGTTGTATCGCAGTAAACGCGGTAGCGAGTAGCCTCAATACCATCTACATAGAGGTAAGGGATGAATACCATGCTACGGAGAGCGTTGCTGAGAACTGTAGAGATGATTTCAATCTTAGCGCTGATAGCCTTAATATCGTTCTCGATAGCAGGAATCTTATTTTCAGTGATATCCTTAACTGTGTTCTGGAGACCTTCAACGTCAGTCTGGAGAGCCTTAACATCATTCTTAAGACCTACAACTGTACCGTTAACCTCATCGAACTTACCGTTAAGTTCAGTTGCAACAGCAGCAATCTTATCGTCAAGTTCCTTATCAGCAGCCTTCAATGCAGTGATAGCGTCAGTAAGGCTCTGAGCAACAGCTTCGATTGCAGCCTTGTTAGCAGCGATATCAGCCTTGTTAGCAGCGATATCAGCCTTGTTAGCAGCGATATCAGCCTGATTAGCAGTGATCAAAGCCAAAAGCTTTGCATCCTCATCAGCGATGAGCTTCTCAAGAACCTTATCCTGAGCTTCAAGAGCAGTGATCTTCTTAGTAACGTCAGCCTTGAATGCTGTGTAATCATCGCTAAGAGTGTTGAAGTCCTTAATAAGGTCAGCGAGATCTTTCTGAGTCTGAGCAAGACTAGCGTTAGTCTTATCAAGCTCTGTCTGGTCAGCCTTGAGAGCGATAGCAGCCTGAAGAGCAGCGTCAGCAGCAACAAGCTTTTCATCAGCCTTCAAGAGGTCTTCGATTTTTGCAGCATTAGCATCTGCCTTTGTCTTAAGAGCAGCTACATCCTCGAGAGAAGCCTTAGCAGCATCGAGAGCAGTAATCTGTGCCTTAAGTTTTGCGATCTCATCTAAGAGCTTAGCATTGTCGGCCTGATGGTCAACAATATTTTCCTTCTTAGCGAGTTCTGCTTCGAGGTTAGCCTGAGCGCTCTGGAGTGCAGCGATAGCCTTCTCAGCAGCATCGACCTTAGTCGCGAGAGCTTCACGAGCTTTAACCTCATTGTTCACCTGTGACTGAAGGTCCTTGATGTCATCATCATAGTCCTTACAAGACACGAATGTACTTGTTGAAGCGAGTACTGTAGCTCCAAACAAGAACGCGGTTAAGATTTTTTTGTTCATAATAAAGAAATTAAATTTATAAATTTAAAAGTGAATTAAATTTTCTCTTTTATTAATTATTGATACTTTTGCTTTAATGGCATAGGAGCCATGCCTGTGGTCTTGACCTGGTCAATAACCACATAAATACTTCATTCTAATCCGTTATATGATGCTTTTCCGAATTTAGGGCCTCCTATCCCTGTTTTTATGTTATACATGGTGGCTCCTCACATGCGTGTACACACCTATATTATATAGGTATAGTGACGCCAATACAGAGTTGCCGACGATAATTTTGTGCAAATGTACACATTATTTTTTCTCCGACAAACAATTTTTATAAAAAAATGCATACAAACATAAAAAAAAATGCAATTATCGATACTTTTTCCTTTGTTGTAGCCAAAATTCTCATTTTAGAACGATTTATTTACTGTTGAAGGTATATCGACACTAATGTCACCACGTCATTTATGGTAAATACGCCATCACCATCCACATCCACATCGCCATCAGCATCACTATTCTCACCCAAATAGAGAGAGAGAAGCAGCGAAATATCGTTCAATTCGATAAAACCGTTGTTATCCAAGTCACCCTTGATCTTACTATAGTAATATGCAACCAACTTCCTTGCAGTAGGTCTTGATGTACCGTAGATAGAATTCAACACAACGGGATAAGATTCAAATGAGTCACGATCAAGATCAACCCTGCACTCCCAAACGTCATCAGCAGTAAGCTCATCCGACTCAACCTCGTATTTACGACTACCGGCGGTGTACTCCAAATACATCTTACCGTTCTTTCTTGCTTTCAAGGTCAAGACGAAAGATAGTGGCAAGCCAGGCAAACGGACATCTTCGACATCATTGAACTCAAGCTTGTCGGTCAAATCTAAATTCCGGGAAGGTAGATTCTCCACCTCAACCTGAGCAGTCACATACATATCCTTGTACCAAGCATCGATTGTAGCCTTTCCTTCTGCGACCGGAACAACATAGCCGTCGACGCAGCTACCAATTACTTCATCGCCATATATGCGCCAGTCTACATCCTTAGGATTAATCTTTTCTGTCACCCCATTCTTAGTATAGGACAGCTCCAGTTGGCATCCGCGACCTGGGCAAGTGAACAGAGACTCATAGTTTAAGGATATCGAGCAACTATCTTCTACAAGTACAGGAATGGAAATCTTAGACCCAGAATTAGGAACTTCGACATAGATATATCCATCTCCGATACCATTTGCAATGAAAGTATAGCCATCGTCTGCAATCGTTCCCACTTCAGGAGAGCACGACACCTTAATCTGTGGTGATGATTTTGCATCAGCAAGAATCATTTCGCCATACTGGTTGTATGCATATAAATAAGGTGTAAACGTCATGCCGTACTTCATCCACACATTTTTTGCATTCGAGCACTCAACTTCTGTGATATTAGGATCATCTGGGGCTGTCGAATACAAAATAGCCCCATTAGGAACCGGTCTTCCTTCAAATCCAGGGATACTGCTTTCGGTTATGAATTCACCGTCAAGAGTCATCTCTGCAGAAGGTCCGCCATCCAATGGCAGAAGGTTATACACTCCCAAATGCTTCATAAACTCCATAAAACACTGTACAGATGCATTGGATTTTGAACTAAACTCAAGATCGCACATGTACACAGTCTTACCATCCTCCGAACAACCAAGTGCACAGATTGGATATTCATCAGCATCAGTACCCTTCACCTCTCCGTTAAAAATGCCATACTCAAAGAACTTACATACCCCTTGCTGCATTTGGACATTACGTCCCTCGGCATCAGAATACTCGACATTGATTGATATTTCCGAGCCTGGAGTAAGCAATGCAAGAAAGTCGGAAGCCGAATTAACTCCAGAAAGTATGGCTTCACCTTCTCCCAAAGTATGTCCACAACCGCTCAACACCTCAACAACTTCACACACCGTAGTGCCTGGAGACACAGAGGACGCTCCCTTCAAACGCACTCTGACATCAGTACCATAGCTTAAAGTACCTGCAGAACTGGCGCTTCGTGGCACACCATTGCAAAACAGTGCTATATTCTGGCCCGCATGATCACGATGGTGATTGATCTGAGATATCGGGTATGACTTGCCATCAGCAACTACTGACCCTGAGAATTTCACCACACCGATATGCGCCAGATCATCCATGTAAAACATTCGGCTGTTCCAGGAAGCCTCATACTTGATGGCACTATTTTCCACAAGACCTCCAACCACCTCATTAGGAGTATTATACTCATGAGTACCGTTTGTCTGAACAAAAGCACTTCCCATCATTGAGGCTACAGGCTTTAGGCCTTTCTCCTTACGAAACTTAACGTCCTCCGACTGCTTATCCGCTTCAAAAAACTGATCCTTGGAGAGGTAAGGCGCAAAGGAATTATACGGATTAGTAACATCGATTGAAACAACATGCACCCTCATCTTTTTCTTATAAAAAGAAACTGGCATATCATAGAACTGGTACATGGCATATTTAGCACCAGGAGCTATCGAACGCTGTTCGACAATTTCATATTCACATTTAACACCTTGCAGAATGGCGCTTCCATACTCTTGAGCCATCATCACGATTGAAAGCTGCAAAAGAATAATTATAGATAATATCTTTTTCATACAAATAACGTTATAACAAAAGGCACACCACAAGCCTATAGCCTCTGATGCACCTTATTATATATAATTTGGATATTACAAACCAAACAAGTGAAAGAGTTTATTTTACCACCTTCTTCACAGTGCCGTTTGACATCCTGATGATGTTGACACCCTTCTTGACACCCTGCTGCTGTACACCAGATGCGTTGTATACGGCAGAAGTTGCTTCACCCGACTTGAGAGATCGGAGGGCAGTAGGATCCTGACACACAATGATATTGAAGGCAACATCTTCGCCCTTGATGAGAGCACCGGTTGTGGCATCAGCAAACTCTACAGATGTGAGTTTAGCAGTGTATGTACCATCTACGGCGGAAGCATCGGCAGTGAATGTAATCTTTACGAGGTCTGTGGACTCAGTAAAGAAAGCAGAGTTGTTGACCATGTTGACAACAGCCATCTTGTAGTTGTTTTCACGAGCCTTACCAGCTACAGTCCAAAGAGTCTTGTTGTCCTTCTGCTCGTTTGTCAGGGCAGCAGCAGCTGAGTCTGTTGGCTTAACAGCATCAGTACCTCCGATGATCACACCGAAGCCCTTGACCTTGTTAGCATCGTTGAGCGAAAGAGTAACCTCAGCTGTAGTACCAGCCTTGATGAGTACATCCTCAATAGAAACTGACTGAGCGAATGCGCCAACACTCACGATCAGAGCAGCAAGAAGCGAATAAAACTTTTTCATATTGTACATCTTAATGATTTTTTGATTCAACTATATTTATAATTCGATGCAAAGAAACGGAAAAATATTCATTTTACAAAATAATTATTGACAAAACTGAATTTAATCACATATTCTTATGCATTTTAACATCTATTATCCAGATAATGGCTTTGCGGCATAGCAATATCACATCATTGAGCAAGATAACGACCAATGAGCGTGGTGATGTCAGTAATGTCAACAGATTTTGCATTATTGAGGTATCGCTCGATGAGATCTGTGATATCATCAAGAGTAACCTTTCCAGTCGTCGGAGCTTCATCCGTACCTGATGCCTTGTCGGCTGCAGCATGGTAGTTGGCAGCATTGATTGTCGGATGCTGCATTAGATAATAAGCATTAGCACCATCAGGGTATCGACCTACGGACTGGTCATAATTATGCTGACCATACATCAGCACATCAGTGAACTCCTTAACCAATTCAGGATGCGCCTTATACAACTTACTATTGTTTGCAACGAAATCCTCACCGGCAGAAATCATGACAAGTTGTTCGCTTGGATCTGCGACCTGAGTGTTTGCAAGCTTGAAGGTAGCATGAAGCTGGGACACATTATCGCGCTTGTTACACCATACCACAATATGACCATGCGCAGGAACAATAGTATTAACCACACCCGAAGGAATCTGGTATTTTGTTGGCTTATTGGCATTATCGCTTATGTAAAGACCAGCCACGTCGATATCAGTGTCGGTAGTGTTGTAAAGCTCGACCCAGTCGTCCTTCTTGAAGTGCTCGTTCACATAGATAGTATTTCCCGCGCTCACCTCATTGATCTTGATAGGAGCCGTGCTTGTAGCAGCAAGCTGCGAATCGTCAATTTTCTCATACATAGCAGTGAGAGTCATTGCAGAAGCAGGAACCTTAAATTCAGGCTCAGTGGTATAAATATTAGACCCATCTTCTATTTTAGTGACACGAGAAAGCGAAGCATCCCAAACGGCATCAGAAGATGTGGAACTATTGTTGTGAACCTCTACTGCAACAACATTCTTTCCTGCGACAAAATAAGAACCCTTAATAGTTAAAGAACCAGTGTCAGGATTACCACTTGCATGGGTTGTCGAGTAAGAATTATACGAAACATCACCGGAAGGCATGTTATATCTTGCCACTTCAGTTCCATTGACATACACAATCATTCCATCGTCGACAGTGTAATCAAGTATGAACTCATCGTCAGCCTTGACAGACGAAAGCGAAATAGACTTACGGAAATAGTAAGTAGGTTTGCTTGACGAAGTAGTAGTCTTGTTCGTGCTTTTACCGTACCCGAGCGGTGCAGCCCCGGACTTCCACCCCGAATCAGAATAACTCGTACTCTTCCACTGTTTACCATCGAGCGAACCAGAATCATAATACTTCCATGTCGATCCTGCATCAAAGACCACCTCCGTAGACGTATCGCCGCCACCAGACTTCCAACCGACGAACTTGTAACCTGCTGGAGCCTTGGCAGTAATAACAGAAGAAGCAAACAACTGACCTGAGAAGTAACCAGTAGGTATCTGCTGACCATTGAGAAGGATCTGTGCACCATCCACATTGCTTGAGAGCACAAACTTCTTAGAAGTCTTTGAGCCCAGATTCATGTACGAGCAGTTCTTAAGCTGGGTGATCATGGAAGACTGACGGCTTGCAGACAGATTGCTGATAAGATTGTTTGACGTACTATACGGATAGACATATCCACCCTGAGCCAAGTATGCAGCAGCCTCATTAATGATCTCCTTCGAACGGTTTGGTTCAAACACCGAACCAGCCACAATACAGAATGCGTCAATAAACTGCTGACGGAAGGCATCATTCTGAAGCATATTCTTGAATATGGTAACCACCTTCAGTTCGGTAGTGACACGAGTTCCGGCAATACTCTTATTCTTAGAGTAATCATATCCAAGCAAGTTATCGAATGTATATTTCTCTTTATTAAAGAATTCAGTAAATGGCGTACCGGTGCTGAACGCAGCATCAAGATCATACAGGATAAAGTGGAATTTACCATCATTTCGATCCCTATAGCCCTTCATGTTGTTGCGTGGCCAGTCGTTACCTCCAAGATACAACTGCACAGCCATATAATTGGCATACTCATCGATGTCAACAAGTTTTTTGATTTCATTATACGCCTCTTCATCAGCAGCATTCTTAGCAAGATCATACCAACGGAGGAAAGAGTCGATTGAGCCCTCCATCTGAACGTAACCGGAGTCAGGACTGATCTCAAACTGATCCATCTCGTCGGTATCGATGCCATAATTAGCATATCCATGGTGCTTATTGTTTGGTTCGCGCATATTAAGCACGTCGTACGACTCACCATTAATATATACATGAACAGGCTGCCATGATTGATAGTCTACATACAGACCAGAAGAAGCCACAACACGCTGCAATGCAGGGTCCTTGATGCGGCATCCATTATCATTACCTCCATTGCGAATCTGGAGAGTCTTATGCTTGAGGAATGGCTTTTCGTCAAAGAACTGATAATTGAACGTGTTCTGAAGGTCATACTGCTTACTTGCCTTAAGCTTGAATGAATGAGGTGTCCAAGCACGACTCCAACCACCGCAAGCAGAGAAATCACACTCCTGAGACACAACACATTCGTTGTCGGTCGTAATAAACTCAAAGTTCAAAGGGCGGTCCCAATCCATATTCCAGTTGCAATTGCTTGACTGACCATTTCCTGGGCGTCCGTATGTGCTCTGTTTAAATATGCCATAACTTGACTCGAAGATATGATTCTTGTCTGTCACAAGACTGATGATTGGGAATGGCTCCTCGTACCAACTATAAATATATGAACGCGTGACCACAGGACTTGGCAGATAGCCATCCTTGTACAAGCGGAAACGGAAACAAGTAGTCCAATCAACGTTGAACACGCCTGTAGTCGAAGTTTCACCATTTGTCAATGTAGGCACAGAACCGTCAGTAGTATATCGTAGAGTTGCACCGGCTGGGATCGTAACCTTTACAGTCAGATCACTCTCTATCAGCTGACCAGGTTTGTTAACCACAGGGGCAGCCAAACGTTCTTTTGCAAATGCACTCTTTTCATTATTGCTCTCACCCGGAGTAGGGTTACCAGCAAGAGCCCAATCAGCGCCTCCGTCTTCAGTACGGGCATAAGACACTCGGCTCACAGCCTCAGGATAATCCTGCTGAGCAATGATATTCGTTCCGTCAGAAATGATGATAGTACCACCGTCGCAGTCAAGTTTGAAGTCAATCTGACGGTAGGACAGGGTTGTAAAGTTATCGTGGTGATCGAAGTTAAGTATAGCATAGCCCTTACCAGAGAGAGTGCCATACTTAGCGCCTAACTTAAACTTTTTCAGATCATTCGGATCATCACTGACATACAATCCTCCAAGCGAAACACCAAGGTTGGTAGGATTGTACAGCTCCACCCATGAACCGAAGTTAGTCGATGGGTCACGATACTCCTCCACATTGGCAGCCATAATCTCATTGATGACGATGTTTTCTGCCGAAGGAGTGGAAGTAGTCACCGTAACACGGCAATACTTAGACAGACTGCCCATCTTGGCATAGATATAAGCAGAACCAGCCGACACTGCAGTGACGACACCCTTATCGACTGTAGCCACACTGGCGTTGGACGTAGACCACTTAGCCGAGGAATTGACGTTGAGGTCGCCAGGTTCGATGGTCGCATTGAGTTGCAGTTCCTCTCCGATGATCATGCTGGCAGCACTCCGGTCGAGATTGATAGCAGTCATGGTAGTATAAGACTCGAGTTTCCAGTTGTCGATACAAATCCAATCCTGGCTTACGTACTCATTCTTATATATACCGATAGTCAGCACACCATCATCGCCCACCTCACATTCGAGCTGGTTGAGATAGTAGCCTGCTTCAAACCAATAGTTTGCAGCCTCCATATTGTTCGGGATGTAATACTTCACCGTCGTTCCGACTTGCGACACTTCACCTCCGAGCGATGACGTCTTCTTATCCTTGCTGGCCGGTGAGATGCCCACCTCATAGTCGGCCACACTTGACTTGGCATACAACTTGGCATGCTGATTGTTTTTCCACTGACCACTATTGTAAAGGCTGAAATCATTTGCAGAACTACCAATACGATAGAAAGCGTTAAGACTCAGTCGATACTTGCCTGCAGGCAATCCCTGAAGCACCTGATAGGTGTTGAACGTCTTTTCATAATGCTCAGCATTTCCCATAGGATTGTATCCAGACAACTGTGTTCCTTCCCAATCGCTATAGTTATTATTGTCATAGCGAGGGTTCTTAATGTACGAATCAGTAATATCCACCCATGCCTGAGCGTAGGATCCAAGCACAGGAAGCAAGCCAAGCACAAGAGCAAAAGTCAGTTTCTTAAAAGTCAGCATATCGGTATTAAGTATTGTTTTTTTATAGGTAAAGTGCCACAAATCCATGTTATCTTTGATTTGCGCATAATTAATAAGGTGCAAAGAAACGAAAAAATAACAAGAAGACAAAAGAAAAACAGTTAAAATAGCATTTTACACACGTTCTTTGGCTTTCAGAATACAAAAAGTGGCTCGAAAACCCTGTTTTCAAGCCACCTTATAATTATCGCTATGTGCTGTGAATTACTTCACATTACCTACCTTGATGAGGTACTCTGCAATCTGTACCGCATTGAGAGCAGCACCCTTCTTAATCTGGTCGCCTGTGAGCCAGAAAGTCAGACCGTTCTCGTTTGAGAGGTCCTTGCGTACACGTCCTACGTACACATCATCCTTGCCTGCAGCATAGAGTGGCATTGGGTAAGGCAGACCTTCCATAGTCTCTGCATTAGCATCAGCATTAGCCTTTGCACCGACCTTGAGGATATCGTCAACGAGAGTTACACCATCAGCCTGAGCGATAGCCTTCTGAGCAGCCTCTACTGAGATTGGTTCGTCAGTCTCTACCCATACAGCTTCTGAGTGAGCGCGGAGTGAAGAGATACGTACACACATAGCAGAGCACTTAGCATCTGTGTGCATGATCTTCTTTGTCTCGTTGAACATCTTCATCTCCTCCTTAGTGTATCCATTTGGCTGGAACACATCGATCTGAGGGATCACATTGTATGCAAGCTGATAAGCAAACTTGCTCACAGTAGGATCCTGTGAATTTGCCAACTGCTTATACTGCTCCTGGAGTTCAGCCATAGCAGCTGCACCAGCACCTGAAGCACTCTGGTATGAAGCCACATGGATGCGGTTGATGTGTGAGAGTTTCTCGATTGGTTTGAGAACTACCACCATCATGATTGTAGTACAGTTAGGGTTGGCGATGATGCCACGTGGACGATTGAGAGCATCCTCAGCATTGCACTCAGGCACTACCAATGGCACATCGTCATCCATACGGAAAGCACTTGAGTTATCGATCATCACAGCACCGTACTTTGTGATGTCCTCAGCAAATTCCTTGCTTGTACCGGCACCAGCACTTGTGAATGCGATATCCACATCCTTAAAGTCATCACCATGCTGAAGGAGTTTTACTTCATACTCCTTACCACGGAATGTGTACTTAGTTCCTGCACTACGAGTTGATCCGAAGAGAACAAGGTCATCCATTGGGAAATTTCTCTCATCCAACACGCGGAGAAATTCCTGACCTACAGCGCCTGATGCGCCAACAATGGCTACTTTCATTTTATCTATTCTTTAATTAAAATTTTTACCTTAAAAAGTTGATTTCAGTTAATTCTTACATTAATTAATTGTAAAATTCGGTGCAAAAGTATAATATTTTAACGAAACAAACGACACTTTTTCGAGATTTTCTCTAACTTTGTAAAAAATTTCAACAGATTTGGACCTAATAACTACATATTTGCATCTTCCGATTACTGATCCGACATGGATTTTTATCATCGTGCTGTGCGTGATCCTGTTTGCTCCTATGGTACTGAGCAAGCTGCACATCCCGCACCTGATTGGTATGATTCTGGCCGGTGTGATCATCGGTGAGCATGGCCTGAATCTGCTGGCTCGCGATGCTTCGTTCGAGTTGTTCGGAAAGGTCGGCATATACTTTATCATGTTTCTTGCCGGGCTCGAGATGGACATGCAGAACCTCAAGCAGAACTATACCCGAGGCATGATATTTGGAGCCATCACAACCATTATTCCGTTCGTATTCGGTTTTGCCACGGGATACTGGTTCCTCAACTACACAGCTTCAGCCTCATTGCTTCTGGCTTGCATCCTCGCTTCACACACTCTGGTATCATATACCATAGTTGGCAAGTACGGTCTGAACAAGAATCCGGCAGTCACGGTATCAGTATTTGCTACCGTCATAGCTCTGTTCATCTCACTTCTTACCATCGCAGGTCTTTCGGGCGTGATATCCGGCAACGGCGACTTCTGGTTCTGGGCTTTGTTCGTCGTCAAACTCCTTATCTATATTGGTCTCATGTTTGGCGTTCTGCCTAAGATCATACGAGTGTTCTTCAAGAAGTTCACCGAACCAATCATGCAGTTCACCTTCACCCTTGTGTGCGTGTTCATCTCGGCTGCTACAGCGGAGATATGCGGACTGGAGGGCATACTCGGCGCCTTCCTCTCCGGACTCGTACTCAACCGCTTCATACCACTCACATCCCCACTCATGAACCGTCTTGAGTTTGTGGGTAACGCCCTTTTCATCCCATACTTCCTGATCGGGGTGGGCATGCTGGTCAATATAGAGCCTCTGTTTATGGATGTGAAGGCAGTGGTAGTGGTAGTGGGTATGGTTATCGCCGGTACGGTATCGAAATATATTGCCGCTCGTCTATCCCAAAGGTTACTGCGATTCAGCCGCAAACAGGGCACTATGATGTTTGGTCTCACTGAGGCCCATGCAGCCGGCGCTCTCGCTATGGTCATGGTGGGCACAAAACTGGAGATCGAACCCGGTGTGCCACTGATGGACAATGCTGTGCTCGATGGTGTGGTGATGATGATTCTCATCTCGTGCATCATCAGTTCGTTTGCCACCGAGCATGCTGCCCGTCGACTTAAGATTGAGGTCGAACGCCAGCGATCCAACTCAGGAGAACGACGCGACTCCACTGCTCTTGACGATGAGAAGATCCTCATACCTCTGCATGAGACCAGTACCATCCCTACACTGATGAATGCTGCATTCATGATGCGCAACCGCAAACTGAAGCGAGGCCTTATCTGCCTGAATATCATCAACGATGCAGATGTGAATGAGAAGACTCAGGCATATAGTCGTGAGTGCTTGGAAACAGCCTCAAAACTTGCAGCAGCGGCTGATGTGCCAGTACAAACTCAGACACGCCTTGCAGTCAATTTTGTCACAGCAGCCATTCATGCTCTTAAGGAAAACGATGCGAGTGAGATACTCATTGGCCTGCATAAGAAACGCAAACCTAACGATTCGTTCTTTGGACAGTTTGCCCAAGGACTCATCGACGGCATGACTCGCCAGCTCACTATCGTCAATTTCCTCATACCAGCCAACACCATCCGTAAGATCGTGATTGCCGTACCTGAAAAGGCTGAGTTTGAGAAGGGATTCACACGTTGGATCAACCGTATAGCCCGTATGGCAGAGGACTTAGGTTGCCGATGCGAGTTTCATGCCACAGATTCTGCCCAGCAGCTCATCTCTGCTTATATGGAGAGCCGCCATGCGAGTGTAAGAGTCGAACACAAACTGATGTCATCGTGGACTGAGTTCCCTAAACTAAGCGAACAAATAGCTAACGATCAGTTGCTTGTGGTCATAGCAAGTCGTCGGGATGGCATTTCTTATCAAAAAGAATTCAATAAACTACCAATGATATTGCAGAAGCAGTTCAGCCACTGCAGTCTTATGGTCATTTATCCAGACATCCAGGAAGAGACATTAGACAACTATTTTAGCATACAAAAGATAATATGATTAAGCTATACAATATAACAAAAAGTTTTGGTAACCTTCAGGTTCTGAAGGGCATAAACCTTGAGATAGACAAGGGCGAGGTCGTAAGTATAGTCGGGCCTTCCGGTGCCGGAAAGACTACCCTGCTCCAGATCATGGGTACTCTCGACAATGCTGACGGAGGAACTATCTACATTGACGGAACGGATGTGACTCGACTGGGTGACAAGGAGTTAGCTAAGTTCCGCAATAAGCATATTGGCTTTGTATTCCAGTTTCATCAGTTGCTTCCCGAGTTTACGGCTTTGGAGAATGTCATGATACCTGGTATGATAAAGGGTACATCAACAAAGCAACTCAAAGCAAGAGCAACAGAACTGCTCGAATTCCTTGGACTTGCTGATCGCGCAAGCCATAAGCCTTCAGAGTTGTCAGGTGGTGAAAAACAACGAGTTGCAGTAGCTCGTGCACTTATCAATAACCCAGCAGTCATCCTTGCCGACGAACCTTCAGGAAGTCTTGACTCAAAGAATAAGGAAGAGCTCCATCAGCTGTTCTTTGATTTGAGAGATAAGTATGGACAGACATTTATCATTGTCACTCACGACGAAACTCTTGCCACTATCACCGATCGCACCATCCACATCAAGGATGGTCTTATTGAGACTCCAGAAGAGGAGGTACCAGAAGAAAACGAACCAATAGTAGAAACTCAAATATCAGAAGAAACATATAATGAGCCAGAAGAAACTACAACTGGGCAGGAGGAACCTGCTGAAAGTACAGAGAATACTTGATCACGGACTCTACCTCGAAGGGGGAGAGATAGGCGACATCCTTCTGCCAAAGCGCTATATCCCTGAAGGAACGCAGGTTGGCGACGAACTCGACGTTTTCCTCTACCTTGATCAGGAAGAGCGCTTGATTGCCACAACCGAGCATCCTCTCATTCAGGTCGGTGAATTTGCATACCTCGAATGCACATGGACCAACCAATATGGAGCATACCTCAACTGGGGACTTATGAAGGACCTGTTCTGCCCGTTCAAGGAACAGAAAGTACGTATGCAGCGCGGTCAGCGATATCAGGTGTACTGCTATATCGACGATCTGACATACCGCATTGTATGCACAAGCAAGATCGACAAACTGCTTAAGCCTCAGAAGAATGCCGATCATCCGCGCGATATGCGAACGGAGAAAGGCGACCGCACCATCCTCATCAACGACTTCTCGCCTCGCTTGCTCGACTACATCAAGCAGCATGATGGCTTCTGTGCCTTCCACGACAAGTCGGCAGCAGAGGACATATATGCTGAGTTTGGAGTAAGTAAGAAGGTATTCAAACAAGGTGTAGGCGATCTGTATAAGAAGCAACTGATCACTATTGAAGAGAATGGTTTGAGGTTGAGATAGAAATAAAAAAGAATGGCTCCAATCAGGGCCATTATACACACATTGCAATAGACAAAAAAAGTCGTTGCAAGAACTTCACGATCTTCTTGCAACGACTTTACGATCTTCTTGCAAGAACTTCGCCTTCCTCTTGCAAGGACTTTACCTTCTCTTAGTAGGGCTTCCGCGAATTCCATGCAGGGACTTCACGCTATCATAAGAACACAAAAAATCCAGCCATGTAGACTTCATGGCTGGATTTTCTATTTAGTGGTAATATGTGCTATATTATTTAGCAGCGTCAGCTGGCTCGTCTTCTTCCTTGATGCGAGCACCCATTACGAGGTATGCTGTAGGAGCAGCAACGAAGAGAGATGAGAATGTACCGATTACAACACCAAGGATCATTGCGAATGCGAAACCACGGATGCTTTCACCACCGAAGAGGATGATAGCGAGCAGTACGACAAATGTTGATACAGAAGTGTTGACTGTACGAGCAAGACAAGCATTGAGCGAGTCGTTGAAGTTCTTCTGGAGGTCACGCTTAGGATGTATCTGGAATGTCTCACGGATACGGTCGAACACAACCACCTTATCGTTGATAGAGTAACCGATTACCGTCAGGATGGCGCCGATGAATGTCTGGTCGATCTCAAGTGAGAATGGAAGGATTCCA
Organism: Bacteroidales bacterium UBA1733; assembly: GCA_002315795.1. Next base: position 77,573 of record DCIF01000096.1, on the reverse strand, counting down.
TAGAAGAGTGAGAACGCACCGACTACAAGGAATGTATCGACGATGAGGGCAACGATTGAACCTACTGAGTAAGCAAGGTTGCGGAAGCGGAGGAGGATGTAGAGGAAGATTACTACTACGGCGAAACCTACTGCGAGGAATGCACCGCGTGTGATGTCTTCAGCGATTGATGGACCTACCTTCTGAGATGAGATGATAGAACCACCTGTACGATCATCACGGTCGAGGAACTGCTCAGCAGTCACATCCTTAGCAACGAATCCACCGTCAACAAATGCCTGATAGAGGAGGTTTTCGATTTCCTCGTCGACAGTAGTGGCATTCTCCTTGATACGGTAGTTGGTTGATACACGTATCTGCTTGCCGTCTGTACCAACTGCGATAGCACTTACTGTGATAGCGTCGTCAGTTGTCTTGTTAGCTTCGAAATGATCAACGATAGCATTCTTTACATCCTCAGGCTGTACCTGATCCACAAACTCTACCTTATAGTTACGACCACCCGTAAAGTCGATTGACTGGCTGAGTCCGCGAACTGCAAGCGAACCTGCAGAGATCACTACCAATGCAGCAAATACTGCAAATGACACCTTGTATCTACCCATGAAGTTGACATGAGTGTTCTGCATCATGTTCTTAGAGATACCAGTAGTGAATGTGAGGTTCTGCCACTTGCCCTTGTTTACGAAGTGCTCGAATACGAGACGTGTAAGCATTACGGCTGTGAAGAATGAACATATGATACCGATCATCAATGTAGTAGCGAATCCCTTGATAGGACCTGTACCGAAGTTGAAGAGGATGATACCAGTGAGGATTGTTGTTACGTTTGAGTCGAAGATAGCTGAGAACGCATTGCTGTAACCAGCATCGATAGCGTTCTTCATATTCTTACCTGCGCGAAGCTCTTCCTTAGTACGCTCGAAGATGAGCACGTTGGCATCCACAGCCATACCGAGAGTAAGTACCATACCTGCAAGACCTGACATTGTGAGGGCTGCACCGAATGATGTGAGTACTCCGAATGAGAAGAAGAAGTTGAGCACAAGAGCGAGGTTAGCAACCATACCAGCCTTAACACCGTACATTGCTACCATGTAGAGCATGAGGAGGATGAAGGCAATGATACAAGAGATGAAACCTGCCTCGATTGACTGCTGACCGAGAGTTGGACCTACGATGTCCTCCTGTACGATTGAAGCAGGTGCTGGCATCTTACCTGAAGCGAGCACGTTAGCAAGGTCCTTAGTATCGTTGGTTGTGAAGTTACCAGTGATCTGTGATGAACCACCGTCAATCTTACCATTTACGTTTGGAGCTGAATAAACAAGGTTATCGAGTACGATAGCGATAGCGTGACCTACGTTAGCCTCTGTAAGAGCAGCCCACTTGCGAGCACCCTCAGAGTTCATCTTCATAGATACACATGGCTTACCAAACTGGTCAAACTCGTCCTTTGAATCAGTCACACACTCACCCTCGAGTGGAGCACGACCGTTCTTACCTGTCATACGGATAGCGTAAAGTTCGAACACCTTACCAGCCTCATCCATAGCCTTAACACCCCACTTGAGTGAGAGGTCGCCAGGAAGAATCTGACGAGCAACAGCTGATGTGATGAGCTTGTTGACCTCAGCAGTATCGAGTGCGAGGGCATAACCTACCATACAACCGCGGTTGCCTGGTACTGGCTGGAGGATAGAGAAGAGCGGATTAGCCTTCTTAGCCTCAGCATCAGTAGTCTTTGATGGCGTAACAGCCTCATCAGCCTTGGCAGATGCCTGAGCAAGAAGTTCCTTTGCTGCCTCTGGCTTGTCAGCTACAGCTGCAGAGTCTGCCTCTGTAGAATCGTTAGCTGCCACCTCTGTCTCTTCTTCTACGTCCTCAGCAGTGTCGCCATTGCGAAGGGCATTGTTCAGCTGAGAGAGGTAGTTGATAGCTTCAGGACCGTCGTATGTCTCCCAGAACTCAAGGTTTGCAGAACCCTGGAGGAGCTTACGTACACGCTCTGGCTCCTTGATACCCGGGAGCTCGACCATGATGCGGCCTGTCTGACCTTCAATCTTCTGAATGTTTGGCTGAACGACACCGAAGCGGTCGATACGGGTGCGGAGCACGAGGAATGAGTTGTCGACTGCCTCTTCTACAGACTCACGGAGCACGCTCTCTACGTCTGCATCGGAAGTGTTAGTGTTCACCTTGCCCTTAAGCTGCTGTGTGGCAAAGATAGACGCCAAGTTGCTGCTTGGAGCGTTCTTCTTATAAGCCTTGACAAAAAGTGTGATGAAATCGCTCTGACTCTCTACTGCAGCCTTCTGAGCCTCGTCTACAGACTTGAGGAATGCAGGGTCAGTCTTGTGGTCAGCAAGTGTCTTTACCACTTCTGGAACGCTTACTTCAAGGATGACGTTCATACCGCCCTTAAGGTCAAGACCAAGACCAATGGCAGTCTCACGACAGTCTTTGAGAGTATAGCTGCCGAGGTAGAATGGAGTCGTATTGAGCGAGTCCAAGTAGAGCTCGGCCTCCTTCTCTTCCATGTTTGCCGCACGCTTCTCAACGATTGAGGTAACAGCGGAGAATGAAAGATAGAAGCAGCAGATCAACGTCAGCGCCACAGCTAAAAACTTTACAAATCCTTTGTTTTGCATTTTGTTGAAATTGTTAATGATTATTATTGATTTTATTGATTGTTCAAAACGTTGTTACGTGTCTTGTCGCACGAAAATCTGTGGGCCACAAGTGGAGCCCACGCCATAATAAGCGCGCAAAGATACACATTTTAAATTAAAAAAGATTAATAAAAAGTCAAAAAACTGCATTTTACTGCAATTTTAACCACGAAACGATTGGATAATGGTCACTTATTTTACTATACGAGTCAATACGGGTGACACAAGCCGTAATGTTCGGGCTCACCAAGATATTGTCAATTCGGAAGTACATTCCGTACCTGTTGTAACTGAATCCGACACCATTTCCTGAGCGTGTATAGGCGTCGTTCAGCGTGCGTGTGAGGCGGTAGTGGGTGTACGAAATAGGGTTGTCGTTGAAGTCGCCACACACTATCTTATATTTCTCAGGCTGATGGTCCACATACATGGCCACGGTGTCGGCCTGATTGCCACGGATGGCATTGGCTGCATTGAGTTTGGCCGTCAGACTGAGGTAGCGGTCTTCGTTGTCCTCATCCTCGATATTCTTCACGATGGTCTTGTAGTCGCTTTTGTCCTCATCTTCCAGGTGGTAGCCTTCCAGATGGTTGTTGACCACAAGTATGGTATCCGACCTGCCCTCTCCCCTATCCAAGGCTATGCGGTAGGCATAGCTGCAGTTGGCAAGGCTCGTATAGTCGATGCGTTCAGCACTTACCACCGGATGCTTCGACAGGCAGGACACAATAGTGTTGTTGTCTCTGCTGACCAGACTGTATGGATAGACGTCACGCAGGTATTCCGCCACATCGTCAATCACGGACGATGACTCCTGCAGGCACACTATGTCGGCATTCTGGCTCTTGAGGTACTGGATGGTTACGCAGCTATCGAAGTTATCCAAGGCATCATCGCCCATGTTCATAATGTTGTACGACACAATCTTTATGGCATCTGTCGGTATCTCCGCCTGCAGGTTCAGCGGACAATAGGCACGGATGCTGCTGCTGCATATCAGCATACCTACGACCGATACGGCACTGAGTTTCCACTTTGTCACTATGATCCAGAATGGGATGAAACAGATAGTGAGCACCAAGAACACAGGAAACAGCATGCCTACATACGATACTGCCTCAAATTGGGATGGGGGCAGATACTGGGTAAAGGCACACAAAATCATTGCCATACACGTGAGTACGTTTATGGCAACGAATATGTATTGAGGTATTTTCTTGATCCTAAATGCCATTTTGTCTATCTCTTGCTTGCGTCGAAGAGGGTTTTCTTCTCTTCTTCGGTGAGATTATCAAAACCGCCTATGCGCACCTTATCCAAGATACGGTCGATCTCTTCATTGCGCTCCTTCTTGCGTTGGTTGTACGCGTAGTCAGCAGCACGGTCGCCCGAACCGTAGGTTACGTCCATCTTTGGCTTCTTCTTACCAAGTCCAAAGGCGTTCTTGAATCGCTCCGACATGCGCTCTCCGCTACCCTTATCGTACGAATCATACGACGATGAGGCGTGTGTCCAGTATGTGTTGCCTGAGAAGTGCGGACGGCGTGCATCCATATACTTCCATATCAGCAGTATGATGAGTCCGACCACCAGTCCGCCGAGATGGGCAAAGTGCGCCACATCATCACCTCCACGGGTACCGGAATAGAGGTCGTAGGCAGCAAATCCAACCACCAGCCACTTGAGTTTGATCGGGAATGGGAATGGGATGATAAACAACTTGGCATTCGGGAAGTTGAATGCCGCTGCTACCATCACACCATACAGGGCTCCTGAGGCTCCGACCACAGGGTGAGGTCCCATGATGCCTACGAGTGTGCACAACTGATGTGCAAAGGCACTACCGATACCACACAGCAGGTAGTAGATCGCAAAGCGCTTAGGTCCGTATGTCTGCTCGATGGCGGGACCGAAGATGAGCAACTGCCACATGTTGAAAAACAGGTGCAAGAAACCACCATGGATAAACATGTATGTGAGATACTGATGTGGCATCAGACGATCATATCCGAATGGGTACAGGGCATTGAGAGAAGTGAAATACTCTGATCCTGTCAGCAATCCCGATACAACCTGAATACCATAAAACACAATATTGATAATGAGTAATGTCTTTACTACTGGAGTTAATTGCATGATAAAAATGTTGTCCTTTTATTTAATCCGAAAAATATCAATACCCTTTCTGTTACGGGCTATGTCATTCAATTTGACTGCAAAATTAGTTATTTTTCTGCCAATTAACCGCATTTCAACCTAAAATACTATGTTTTTTAAGTGTTTTCTACTTTTTTTTAACAAAAATGTTGCTATAAAGAATTAAATCTCATATATTTGCAGAGTAAAACTACAAAACAAACATTTTTGACTAATAAACAAACAAAACAACAAATGAACAAAAGTGAACTCGTAAGCGCAATCGCCACTAAGGCTGGATTGAGCAAGTCAGACGCTAAGAAGGCGCTTGACGCAACAACTGAAGCTATCGTTGATGCCCTCAAGGCTGGTGACAAGGTAGCTCTCGTAGGTTTCGGTACTTTCTCTGTTTCTGAGCGTCCAGCACGTCAGGGTATCAACCCACGCACTAAGGAGGCTGTAACTATCGCAGCTAAGAAGGTTGCTAAGTTCAAGGCTGGTGCCGAGATTGACTCAGCAATCAACTAAAAACGACTTTTAACAATAAAGAAAAAGCCAGTTGACATCAAATCAACTGGCTTTCTTTTTTTATATCAGTAACCAACTCCCTTCCCCGAATCTCCAATCAGTAACCAACTCCCTTCCCCCTTTAGGGGAAAGGGCTGGGGTTAGGGGCCGGTTAGGGGCTACTTCACATACGCAGCCCAGTCTGTCTTATGCATATCACCCTCACGGAGGAATGTGTCATGCATAGCAAGAGCAGCCGACATCTTATGGCAAGACTGGCCCTTATCAGCAATCTTGAGATAATCCCAAAGCAACTGCTTGTAGTCTGGGTGAGCACAGTTTTCGATGATAGCCTGAGCACGCTGGATAGGGCTCTTACCACGGAGGTCAGCCACACCCTGCTCAGTTACGATGATGTTAACATCGTGCTCTGTATGGTCGATGTGTGAACAGAATGGCACGATAGAAGAGATCATACCACCCTTAGCCACTGATGGACAAGTAAAGATAGAAAGGAACGCGTTGCGCTCGAAGTCACCAGAACCACCGACACCGTTCATCATCTTAGTACCGCAGATCTGAGTTGAATTAGCGTGTCCGTAAAGGTCTACCTCGATAGCCGTGTTGATAGCGATAAGACCAAGACGGCGGATAACCTCAGCATTGTTTGAGATCTCTGACTGACGGAGCACGAGCTTGTCCTTGAAGAAGTCGATATTGTCGTAGATAGAGAGAAGCTTATCGTTAGTCACTGTGAGTGAACAAGTTGACGCACACTTTACCTTCTCTTCAAACATGAGGTCGACGATAGCATTCTGAAGCACCTCAGTGTAGATCTCCATCTGTGGCATCTCTGGGTTGCTGCCGAGTGCATAGAGGATAGCGTTGGCAGTTGTACCTACACCACTCTGGAATGGGAGGAAGCCTGCTGGGATACGGCCGAGCTTTTTCTCGTTCATGAGGAATGCTGCCACGTTTGCACCAATCTGGTCAGTAACAGGGTCTGAACCCTTGAAGTCACGAGCCTCATCTGGGAGGTTACACTCTACTACACCTACTACCTTTGATGGATCGAGCTGGAGGTATGGAGTACCGATACGGTCAGTAACCTTCTCGATTGGAATAGGCTTACGGCATGGAGGGTCAAGTGGCTCATATACATCGTGAATACCGATTGACTTTGGTGAGTGGAAGGCATTGAGTTCAAGGATGATACCCTTCTTGGCAAGGCGAGCTGCTGTTGGTGAGATACCACCTGCTGCAGTAAGATAAACCTTGCCATCGTCTTCGATAGCACAAACCTCAAGGATAGCCCAGTCTACATCACCGAGGAATCCATAGCGGAGATCCTGAGCCATCATGCCGAGGTGAATGTCATTGTAAGCTATTTCACCTGCATTCACATGCTTGCGGAAGTCTGGGTTAGTAGTATAAGGTGCACGGTAGCGGATAGCATGTTCGTTTGAGAGTACGCCATCACATGACTGACCTGTACTTGCACCTGTGAGGATGCCGATCTGGTAAGGGCGTCCAGCCTCATGCTCAGCCTTGGCAATCTTTGCAATCTCAGCTGTTGTAGCCTTGGCTGTACCTGCTGGAGTAAATCCTGAAAGAGCGATGTTATCACCGTTCTTGATAAGTGCTGCAGCTTCTGCAGCTGTAATTCTTGTAAAAGCCATAGTTTATTTAGTTGTTATATTTTGAAATGCTTATCTTTTGAGATGACCTTATTTGCACCCGAGGTGATCTCGACATACTCAGGATGCTCCTTCGCAAAGTCATCGACATATCGTATACGCTTTTGATCATATATCTCACTTACTGCAATGAGAATACCTGTCTCCTCCACATCGCCGAATCCATAGTTGATGGCCGTTCCAAACATCTTCATGGTTGGAGAGAGCGACATGTATGCATTGACCAGAGGTGGGATGTTATAACCTAATGCACGGACTTCACGGTTCAGTATCTTGTAGTCGCTGGCGAAATCCTCATGGCAGAACAGGGTCTCAAATTCCTTTGGATCATGCTCCAACAGAAGCGGTTTCTCAGGGATGACAAGACCGTCTGTATCGCCGAAATGCTTCTTGAGAAAATAGAGGATCATATCCCTACCCTTGCGGTCGTAGCTTGGATACATGGTCATCTTGCCGAAGAAATATTTACATCCTGGCATGATGACAGCCAAGGCGCCAAGTCCATCCCATAGGTTATCCAAGGCAAAGATGGCCTTGCTACCTGCGCGGGTAGACTGATACTGCAGAGTCACAAACGAGCGACCAAGCTCGATGGTGTAAGGGAGATAGTTCTTGATAAAGTCATCAGAGAAGTGGAACATGTGGCTTGTAGCAAGTATTGGCTGGCCTTTCTCATCAAACTGGATATCCGGACCGAGTATGTACCTATAGCCACCGATGATCTCTTCCCTCTCAGGGTTCCATACTATGATCTGCTTGTATGGATTCTCCATAGTGTCAAACTCATCGAGGTCGCAGTCCAATCCAGTACCACCACCAGCTGCACGGAAAGCCTCTTCACGCAGTCGCCCTATCTCTCGGAGCGTGTTTGGAGAGTCCTGCCATGTCACAATGTATATTTCATTGCCAGCTCGGCTGGTCATGCGAAGCTGTTTGTCTTCTGTCAGCTCGGCTTTAAGCACCTCTTTTGGTATCGGTGCGATGATTGGTTGTTCCGTCATTAGAGTTCGTAAACTTTATCTTGTACCCACTGAGCCCACTGCTGAGGGGTTTTTGATTTATCAGTAAATGTCTGCCAAGGTATCGGTTTGCCGAAGGTCACAGTGAAGTCCTTTCCGACGTTCTTGTACATCTCATCCACGAGGAAGAGCATGGCGAAGTTGGGGAGTTTATGCTTCTGGCAGAATCGGGCTATGTTGTAAAACTTATTTGAGTTCTGGCCGGAGAAGTGTACCGGTATCACATCCCTCTGGCTCTCCACCGACTTGGTGATGAAGGTCTTCTTCCAAGGCAGGTCGCGTATGGTACCGTCGTCTCTCTTTCTTGAGCAAAGTCCGGCAGGAAACATCACTATGTTGGTCTCCATCTTGAAGGCTTTCTCCACCATCTGAGGGAAGTTGCGTGCCTGACCGCCTGTCTTGTTGATCGGCACTCCAAGAGGGGCAAGGCCTTTCAGGTTCATCAGTATGTCGTTGATCAGATACACCATCTTGCTATTCCACTTGCCACACACGATGCTTCCGAGTGCCACTCCGTCCTCTCCGCCCAGCGGATGGTTGGACACGATGGTGTAGTAGCGTCCACCCTCATTGCTTGGTAAGGCGTCGAGTCCTTCTGTTATCACACCGTCTATGTTGGTCTGAAGGGTGATGTTCATTTCCAGATAACTCACGCACTCATCCAGAAAGTCTTTTCCTATCTTTCCCTTGCAGCGTCCGTTCAGGAAGTTATTGTTCTCGTCCTGATGCAGTATCTTCTTCAGCCATCGGGTAACGAATCCAGGGACGAACTTAGCCTTTGAGCCCAGTTTGTCCTTCAGAATTCTGTCTATATCAATCTGTAGTTCCTCGTTATTTTCTGCCATAACACATAGGAGCAATATCAGCGGATATTTGCCCACAATAATGATTTATCGTGCAAAATTAGTCTTTATATTTCACTTTTTCAACAAAAAAGCACTTTTTTATTAAAAAACGCAGTGATTTGCACCTTTATCGAGGACAATTAGGTCAAAATGATGCATCCAGTTTAAACAAAAAGGTCTCCCCCAGCCATTTAACCAGAGAAGACCATTATTTATATTTTTCAACGCTTCACGTATCAACGCTTCAACGTATCAACGCATCAACGCTTCTTACTTAACAAGTGCAGCGCGTGACTCAGCGATCTGATCCTTGAGTTCGCCAAGCTGAGCTTTGAGCTCGTCCACTGTGAGAGCATTGAGTACGCCGAGTGGCTTGATAGCCTCAGCTACGTCTACGAGTTCTGAGTCATAAGCAGTGAGGCGGTTGATAGCGTCCTGCAGACAGATTACACGGAAAGTAACCTTTGAAGCTGCCTCATCGTCAAATCCACCGATAAACTTATCTGTATTCTGAGTCATGATGTAGAGCTGCTCCACGATGCTTGATGTAGCTACCTGCCAGAAGTAGTTAAGGCGGCCACTTTCAAGTTCTTGATCGTAGAAGTTCTGGATGTTCTGAGCAATAGGGCCCTCATCCTGTACAGCCTTGAATGCTGGGTCGTTGATATCAGCAGCGAGTTTAGCGATAGCCTCATCGTACTGGTCAGTTGGCATGCCGTAGGACTTAGCCACATACTTATCCACATTGAGGATAGCGAGAGCGCGATACTTCTCTGAGAGAGTCACAGCATCGTTAGCCTTTGCAGGGTCGAGCAGGTAGTCTGGCTTCACAAGCTTCTCATCCTCTGAGAGGGCTATAGTACCATCCTCAGCATTTGTGAAGATTGGGAGAGTCTTGAGTTTGCCGAGTTCAGAAGCAATGCTATCAAGCTGCATCTTGATATTCTCTTCAATCTGCTCCTGTTCGAAAGTCTTTACACTATCAGCCTGCTCTTCAGCATTCTGAGTTGCCTTGTTACCACCGCAAGATGCGAAGGCCATAGCAGCAAGAGCTACTACGAGAAATGATAATTTCTTCATTTTTTCTTGTTTTATTTGTTATTAATTCGTTTATTATCGCGTTAATATATTTTCTTCCAACGTAAAAACCTATCAACCCCTCAACGCATCAACCGCCGCAGGCATTTCAACCCCTCAACGCATCAACCTGTAACCATTACCCCTTCCCTTCAGGGAGGGGGCAGGGGGGTAGGCCTCTTTAATTCACTTCTTTTCTCACCCATCTACCCGGGCAGTCCGCAAACAGCAATCCTGCCACAAACAGGCACATCGCCAACAGCACACACAGATTGTACCAAAGAGTCTTGACATGAGTCGTACCCACGATCTTCTCACTGCTATAGAACGGAGCACGTCCGCATGTGCTGCGAGGAGTGAGGTAGACGAATCCTGCACGAGGCACGATATATCCGTCGATCACATCGAGCAGTCGCTGCTGGTCAGCACCTACGACGAAGTTCTCCAACTGCAGGTTATAATGGTCGCGTTTCAACTGCACCATCTCCTCCTTGCCATACTTGCGCACAAAGGCACTCATGCGCTTGTCAGCATCGAGAGTAGCGATATTGCCGCGCTTGGTCAGTATGTCTTCGGCCTTGGCGAGGTAGTCCGCGAGCGGTGTCGCCTTGTCGTATGGTTCCAGCTGGCAGAACTCTGTCAGCACAGGAAGGTTCTTCTCTATCACCTCTGCATGCAGCGGATTAACCTCCTTTCCGCGCTGTTTCTCATCGAGTTCGGTCTGCATCTGCGATTTCAGTTCCTTAAGTATGCCGTAGCTATAGAACTGATTCTCATATTTCACCTTGTCGAGGTCGAAGAAGTTTGCTTCAAACTCATTATCGGTGAACGACGTCACAGCAAGGGCTTCGTATGCCCAGCGTGATGGGATGAGGTCACCTATCACAGGCACGTTGCCGGTTGTACTCTTTGGGGTGAGGTCGCTGAAGCTTACCACTAGTCCGCAGAGCAGTATCTGTGGGATGAGCAGCATCGGTATACTTATATATATAGCTACCACCGAACTAAGGCACTGCGAGAGCAGGAGTCCCACGAGGTTCGAGAGGAAGGCTGTCACAAACAGTATCAGCCACCACACTGGCAGTAAGTCATGGATGCCCATCACCATGTTTCCCACCAACACGAATAGCAATGTCTGTACGAGCGACACACCGCCCATGTACACTATCTTTGACCATATATAACTGCTGTATGAGAGGCGTAGGAACTTCTCTCTCTTCAGCAATGCTCTGTCTTTTATGATTTCCTCGGCGCTTCCGCTCATTCCGATGAAGGTGGCTACTATCACAGCCATGAAGAAGTACGACACGAGGTTCTTATTGTTCATGATGCTGTAGCCTTCTGGCGGAGCATATCTGGTCAGCAGAGCACATACCATAGCTAGTATCGGTGCTTCAAGCAGGGTGATGGCGAGGTACTGCATGTTGGTGATCTTGGTCTTCACATTGCGGTGCAGGAAGATTGCAAACTGCTTCAGCTTGCCTGGCTTCTTCTGATCCGAATGTGGCACGTCGGTCACCGCTGGCTGATCCATAGCCTCACGGTTGTCGAGGTAGAGTTTATGCCACTCCTGTGGTGTCACCTTACGCTTGTCCGACGTCTCACCGATGTCGTTGAGCGACTTCTCGTCTATGATGTTAAGCACAACTTCTGGGTTCACATTACCACATGTAGGGCATGCACTGGTCTCCGCATCGGCATAATTGGCCGCACGCTTGAAGTAAGTGATAGCATCGATCGGGTTTCCGTCAAACACTGGGTATCCTCCTTTGTCGAGGAGCCAGAGGCGGTCAAACAGTTTGTACACATCGCTCGATGGCTGGTGTATGTTGACCACGATGAGCTTACCCTTGTATGTCTGTTCCTTGAGCAGGTTGATGACTTTCTCTGTGTCGGCCGACGAGAGTCCCGATGTCGGTTCGTCAAGAAAGAGCACCGCTGGTTCGCGTATCAACTCCAATGCTATATTGAGTCGCTTGCGCTGACCACCGGAGATGTATTTCTCGATCGCCGAGCCTACCTTCAGGTCTTTGGCGGCATCGAGTCCCAAGTCTTTGAGTGTTTTCAGCACTCGGGCATCTATCTCTGCATCAGGCATTCCCTCAAAACAAAGTTTTGCCGTAAACCATAGATTCTGATACACCGTCAGTTCTTCGATCAGCAGGTCATCCTGCGGCACAAAACCAATCAAGCTCTTAGCCTCGGGTTCTGATATATCGTGTCCGTTGATGGTTATGGTACCCTCTTGAGGTGAGTTGCTGCCGTTGAGCAGTGAGAGAAGAGTAGACTTTCCTGTTCCCGAACCACCCATGATAGCAAGGAGTTCGCCGCTCCTAAGCGTAAAACTCAGGTCGTGCATTCCGTTGTCGCTGTTTGGGAATCGGAAGTTTATGTCACGTCCGCAGAACTCGACTGCAGACCTTTCCACCTCACCTCCGTTGATGCGCGCATCATGCTTGGCACGGATAGCAGAATAGTACAGTGGTGTACCCTTATGGTTCTTCAGCACACCACTCTGTTGCCACACCTGAAAGGTTCCCGAAAGTACTGGCACATCATTGAGCAATACCTGGTCTCCTCCAGTATATGTAAATATCAGCAAGTTGTTCTGCGGTTCATATAGGGTTTTCAGCGTTCCGTCAAATCCTTCCAGCTCGTGCAACAGCACATGCTGTGACTCATGTCCACACACGAAGTCGCAGAAGTCATCATATATGCTCTGAGGCACATTAAACTTCTCCGCTACTATCTTCAGCCCTTCATTATCGTTATGCTTATCCACACCGCAGAACTCCATGAGTCTGAGGAGCATCATAGTCTCCTCTGTGGCGTGTATCTTGCCGTGAAGGTTGGTACATATACTCTCGATAATCATCTCAGGGTCGATATCTGGCGAGTCGTCGTACAATGTACGCAGATCATCATACAACTCGAGGTAGAAATCGACATTTCGTATGCCGAAATGACGACGCATGTAGCTGACGAGGTTCTTCTTCGACAGCTCTTTCTCTGTGTTCACTTCCTTACCGAAGAGGGCAAACAGATTCAGCAAACTTGACAATATAATGTCATTCATGGCGTCATTTCTTTTGTTTAGTTTGTTTAACTCAAATATAGTTTAGCGCACAAATTTAGATAAAATATAAAAAAAGTGCTCTCATTCAAAGGTTAAAAAACATTAATCAGTACAACTATTGCTTATCAATGTGTCTTTTTAGTCAAATATAGCACACTTTCAGGTCCCATATTAAATATAAGGTCTACTATCGACAAGTTTTCCAAGAAGCCATGTTTGTGCGAAAAAACCTGATAGTAGGTTTGATAGGTTGATGCGTTGATAGGTTGATGCGTTGATGCGTTGAGAGGTTGATTAGTTGAAGCGTTGATACGTTGATCCTCCCCACTCCACTCCCTCGTCCTCTCCATCCTATACACCCCGCGTCCCTCTCTATCCACTTCCCTCGCCCCTTCAGGGGAGAGGGCTGGGGAAAGGGGCTTGACTATCTCCAAACACTTCTCCACCAATTCTTCATTCATATCCATCAGCCACTTCCACTTCTTCTCATACACTGGTCGGAAATCATCCTGCAGATATTCGAAGAACGGCGAATTATAGTAGCTCGATTCCAGTGCATACCAATGTTGCCTCTGCCAGTCGGTATGGTCACTTACCTGCACATCCTTCATCAAGCACTTACCACCCACAAACGTACTCCTATCCACTGGCACCGTGAGCGCCAACCTTCCATTTGGACTATCGATCCAGCACCTGTTATGCAGTGTCTGTTTCCTGTAGTTCGCCCACTGTTCAACGAGAATTGGTTCGTTCGCATTCAGCATGCGCACGAACCAACTCACCGGTGGTAAATAATATGACGGAAGTACCATTAATCTGTAAGCATTAACCAGTAAACTGTAACCTGTAATCAGTAACCAGTAACCATTACCCCCTCCCTCAAGGGAGGACTGGGGAGGGTCCACTTATTTTATATCATCCACCCACTTAAATAACCTATTCCATCTGATTCTGCTTCCTGGATTGCTGTCAGGACTTACGCTCAGCCATACAAACAGCGGTTTGCCGACCACATGATCCTCTGGCACGAAACCCCAGAAACGTGAGTCAGCCGAGTTATGACGGTTATCACCCATCATCCAGTAGTAGTCCATCTTGAATGTGTACTGCTTAGTCTCCTTGCCGTTGATGTATATCTTACCATCTTTCACTTGCAAGTCATTACCCTCATACACACGTATTGGGCGCTCATAGATAGCCAGGTTGTCGAGAGTCAGCGCTATGTTCTGCCCCTTGGCTGGAATCCATATTGGACCGTAGTTATCCACCGTCCATCCATACTGATGGTTCAGCGGGTAGAGGCGGTCTATTGGACTATCTATCACCTCCTTCACCGAGTCCACCACCTGACATCTCTTCAGTTTGTCGAGCACCGACGCAGTCACAGGCATCGCACCACTGGTATTCCACTCAGCACGCTGCTCATCACTGATTTCCAGATGCTGACACATCTCGTCGTACTTCGGGTACTGCAGATTGTCATTAGTAAATATCTGGTATAGGAACTGTGCCTCATCAGGAGTCTTCTCAGCCTTTCCGTCCACATATATCACTTTATCCTTGATCATCAGCGTCTGACCCGGCAGACCTACGCAGCGCTTCACATAGTTCTCACGGCGGTCCACAGGACGTGCTACCACCTCGCCAAACTTAGCTGTGTTGGCTGCTATGACCTGTTTGCCGATAGCGTACAACTGATCATACATCTGCTGCTGCTCCTCGCGGTTCAAGCTATTCATGTTCGGCACGTCATACCCTTGTTCTGCTGCCGCCTGGGCACCGAGTTCGAGGCAGGCGCCATAGTAGTCTGCATTCAGAGCCACCGCACACGTATCGCCTGCAGGATAGTTAAATACTACTATATCGCCCAGTTCCACCTTGCCGAGTCCTTTCACACGGCGGTACTCCCAATGAGGCCATTCGATATAACTCTTACATCCAAACAGGGGCATCGTATGCTGAGTCAGAGGCATAGTGAGAGGAGTCTGAGGTATGCGAGGACCATAGCTTACCTTGCTCACCAGCAGATAGTCACCAGTCAGCAGACTCTTCTCCAGCGAACTTGATGGTATCTGATAGTTCTGGAAGAAGAACTGATTGACGAAGTACACGGCTACCAGAGCAAACACGATAGCATCCACCCACGACATCACAGTCCTACCCATACCGTCGAGCGACTTCCACCATGTCCAAGGTATCTTCTTCGTGATGTACACATCATATATAAATGGTAGCACGATCAGTCCCATCCAACTGCCTACCCAGTACAAGAACAGCAGATACAGAACGGTTACCACCGCAAACTTTGTCCATTTTACCCAGCCAGCCTCAGGTTGTTCACCCTTGCCCTCCTGAGCCTTCGTCTTCTTAAATTCCGAATAGTTAAATCCCATCTCCATTTATTTTTAATTCATAATTCTTAATTCATAATTGTGCCATGCGGATTCGCTATTGCTGGCAGCACTGATAATTATGAATTTTTGAATTATGAATTATGATTTTTTTAAAACTCAAACATATCGTCAATACTCAGCAATCCCTGATTCTTCGCAGTAAACTCAGCCGCCAGCACAGCGCCTAAAGCAAAGCCCTGACGTCCGTGAGCATCATGAGTGATAGTGATGATATCCTCAGGCGAATCATAGCAGATAGTATGTATGCCAGGCACCTCCTTACGGCGTATATCATCGATGCGAAGCACACCCTCAGCAGTCTCGTGCAGTCCCCAGCGGTTCTTGCGGTCCAGGTTCTCGATGATACCCTCAGCCAGAGTGATAGCAGTGCCCGAAGGAGCATCAAGCTTATGCACATGATGAGTCTCCACCATGTTCACATCATACTGTTCAAACTGATTCATGATCTTAGCCAGATACTTATTCACAGCCGAGAAGATAGCCACACCCACGCTGAAATTACTTGCCCAGAACAGCGTCTTGCCACCCTCCGTACAAGCCTTGCGCACCTCGTCGCCATGCTCTTTCATCCAGCCAGTCGAACCGCTAACCACCTTCACGCCAGCCTTCCAAGCCTTCTGGTAGTTATCAAACGCAGTCCAAGGCGTAGTAAACTCAATAGCCACATCCGCACTCGCGAACGCCTCACTCTCAAACTCCTCTTGATTATCAATATCTATCACACTCACGATCTCATGACCGCGACTCAGGGCAATTTGCTCAATCATCTTGCCCATCTTACCATATCCGATTAATGCTATCTTCATACTTATATAATTACAAATTACTAATTTCTAATTGCCACTCATCAACCCCTCAACGCAAAAACGATGCAAAGTTAAGCATTTACGTTCAAAAACTCAACAATTGAAACGTTTTTTAATACATTCCCCTTCTAAAATGTCAAAAAAAACGACAGAAAGACACCCAAATGTCATTCCATCGTAGTATTTTCCCTCAAAAAACCAGGATTCCTTCCGATATACTCCTTACCGAGCCTGCATCGCAAACACTCCCCCTTCTGGCAATATTCAGAATGCAACTGAAGTAGAGCTTGAGAATTAGCAGCACTATCAGGCACCACACCAGCAGTCATCCAATCCGCTATCACACTATTTTTCTCCGCAGGCAACTCCTCCCACATCCTCAGCGCCCGCTCACACATACCCTCATCACCCTTATAGCGCCCATAAGCAAACAACACAGGTACCACACAATTCACCATGATCACCACCTTCGTCCCCCTCGACAACCGTCCATCGATAGGACGACCGTGCTCACGTCCGAACATATAATGTGTACGCCAATACTCACTCACATGCGTATCCAGCAGTTTCATTACATCCTCCACCGACCCAGCATTCACGATTGCCGACATCGACACCCTCTGTTCATAATACATCATTGCCAACTGCGCCAACTTCACATGCGGAAACGCCTGCGGCCTCATCCTCAGCAACTTCCACTCACCCCCACCCATAGGCTCCAGTCCAAACTTTCTTCGCATATATCCATACTCACTCCTCAACCGTCCACAATATCCATCCTCCAGTTCCCTTCCCCTTTGGGAGGGGTTAGGGGTTGGCTCTCCCTCCGGAAGCAGCCCCGCTTGCCCGAAAAACACAGATTCGACCTGAAACAGACTATCGCGATGTTTAGCCAAGGAAGAGAGAGAGAACGAGAGAACCCATTGTTCGAATGCATCGCCATTGCGTCCCATGCCCATGGAGCGAGCGAGGGTGGCGAACAGCGTATCCTCCCAACTCATTGAGAGTCGGGCACGTCGCTCCATGATCTGCTGAGTGCGCTGCTGCAGACGTTCGATCTGAAGAGCTGAGAGCCAAGAGTGGATTGAGATGGTTGGGATGGACGAGATGATATCCGCGCACTTCGGGCTGCGTTCAGCCCCGACCAGTCCCTCATAATTCATTCGCACATACTCCGGCACCGTCATCACCATTTGTGGTATTGGCACCCCGTTGTGATAGCACACCTCATCGTCTGCCACTCCCACCACATGCAGTATTATGTTATCATACCGTTCATTCTCATCATGATGATGACGGTACCAATCGGATGTGCGTACATGTATCTCCACATTTCCAACCCACTCCACCCCATCGATCAGTATCTTGGCACCAAGAAAGTCGGGACCAGCATCGTAGTTGGGAAGCCCCGGATGGAGTACCTCGATACTCGAACCACGGGTGGTGGTCAATGGATAGTCAACAAATAGTTTGTGACGCCAGGTGTAGTGAAGGAGGGATTCCATGGGGAGTGAGGAGTTAGGAGTAAGGAGTTGGGAGTGAAGAGTGGGTAGTGAAGAGTGAGGAGTTTTTGGGTTAGAACTTGACGATCTTGGTGGTCTTGTCGGCTAAACGGAGGGTGATGGTGCGACCTTCGTTGGCGATGTTGACGGATCGTACTGGCTGTAGTTCTTTGGCCGTGAAGCCTGAGGGAGTTGGGAGTGAGGAGTTAGGAGTGAGGAGTTGGGAGTTGTCTATCTTTTTCCAGAGCTGGAGGGTGACGAAGGTACGGGTGCCCTGGATGGTGTCTCGCAGCTGTGGGAGGAGGCAGTGGTGGCTGACTGGATGGAGGCCTGAAGGGTAGATGGCCTGGGTGTCAGTATTCCAGCCGGCAAGTGGGATGAGGGCGAGTTCGTACTGGCCGTTGCTATAGACTTGAATGGTCTGTCGGCCTACCTTGACCTGGCGTGTGGTGAATCCTGCCTGTGGATCAAGGTCGGGCTGAAGCTGTGGGAGGGTATAGTGGCCAAGGGTGATGTCGGTTGGTTGGCTGACGGTGATGCGGTCAACACGAAGAATGCCGTCGGCGAGGGTGATGTCGGCAAGCTGGTAGCGACACTGGTCGTCGGTCTCGAGGACTGCATCGCGGCGGTAGATGTCGTCGTCGAAGGTCTTGAAGTCGTAAAGTCGGAGGACTTCCCACTCGCCTTTCTTGTTTTTGGTACCCCAGTTCATGGATATCTCTCCATTCTGGCCATCTGCCATCCATGGGAACTCGGTGTTGTAGGCTAGTTTGTTGTAATTTTCGGATGAACGGAATTTCTGCCAGTCGCCAGCTACGGTCTCATGGCACCAAGAGCGCATCTCGGAAGCACCGCTGTTTGGGTAGTTGGTGATGAGGAGTCCGGTGGCAGGCTGGAAGCGATTGTAGGATTTGCCTGGCAGGAGGTCGGTAGCCCAAGGGCCTTCATTCTCGGTGGCAGACCAGTATTTGGAGTCCTCTGGAAGGAGGAGTCCGAGGAATGCCTTGCCGATCCAGAACACGCTACCTCGACAGGAGTAGATCTGCACGCATGGTGCAAATGGGCCATAGAAGCCCATGGTAGGGATGCCGTTCTCAAGGAAGTCGGGATTGTCCATAAACTGGCGCATGGATGCAGTAGCGATGTGGCGTAGCCATCCGTAGTTGACATCAGGGAAGTTGGCATACTCGAGGATTGGGAATGGGGTGACGGCTGCAAAGCGGTAGCAGATGGAGCGTCCCCACATGTTCATGCGTCCATCGCGAGCAAACATATATGGGTAGTTGTCGACGAGTTCGTGCTGATACTGGGTGATGCGGTCGGAGATGCGCTGATAGATGTCGTCAGCCAGCCCGCTGCCCGATGCGGGCTTCATGTGACGTCCATAGAAATGCACCCAGAATGGACCGTAGCTCTGGTATGCCCACATGCTGTAGTAGTCGTAGGCGGGAGCATCGTTATACCATCCCTCACCACGGTAGCGGCCAACGAGTTTGTTGAGCCAGTCGACCATCTTCTTCTCATCGACCTTGTAGCCATGATCTTTGAGGAAACTGAGGATGAATACGTTGAAGTACATCCAGTTGGAGTCGATGGTTGGTCCTTCGCCATAGGTGATGAGTGTGGCTGCGAGATCGTCCTGCTCCTGCTTGGAGAGGCGATCCCAGAGTATCTCAGGACATGCGGTCATGGAGATGGTGAGTGAGGCAAGTTCGAGAAGTGTCTGTCCCGGTCCACCCTTGAGGTGTGGGATATAGTGCTTGCTGAGTGGGTTGGAGATGCTGACGAGCTGGTGGTGGTAGTAGTCAGCTACCTTGATGCCATGGAGCGTGAGGTCGGGGTTGTTCTTGAGGAGGGGCGCAGCCACGAAGAGTGTACGTGCGAGTCCCTCGAGTTTGGCAGTTTGGGATGCATCGGCATTGGCTGGGTAGGTCTTGTCGAGCTGCTTTGGGAAGTACATGGGATCGTCAAGACTGTGGATGTAGCTGAAGGCACCTGCAAGGAGGCGTTCGCCTGCCTGGATCCATTGCTGACGAGGGGTGAGGCTCTGCGCGCCATTGATGGATTGATGGGTTGAAAGCGCTTCGCTTGGTTGAAATGCGCTACGCGCGGTTGAAAGGCCTTCGGCGGTTAATGGGGTTGGGGCTGCGAGGAGGGCAGCTGCGAGGATAAGGATGCGAATGGATGGTTTCATGGCTTGATGGGGATTTACTACTGAGCAATGTTCTTCTTCATGATGAGGATGTTGCTATCGTCTGTGCGCTGGTATTCGACTTCCGTCATGATCTGCTTGACGAGGAAGATGCCGAGTCCACCTATAGGACGGTCCTCAACGGAGAGCGTGAGATCGACTTCTCCACCGGTAGTGGGATCGAATGCGATGCCTTGGTCGCGAAGGGTGAAGATGAGGGTATCGGCCTGTCGTTCATAGTCCAACACCACAGGCATGCCTTCCTGATTGGGGTAGGCATACATCACCACATTGGTCATGGCTTCCTCAAGGGCAAGATTGAGGTTGAAGACGAGACTCATGTCGAGTTCGTCCTCTTCGGCTATAGCATCGATAAACATAGCAAGCTTTGGTAGTTGTTCGATGTTGTTTGTTATGGTAAGAGTCTTCACTGGTAGTATGTATTATAATCTGTATTCTGGTATGTTGTTTGTTGAGTTAGTCAGAACTGGAATCGCAGTTTTCCGACAAAACTGAATCCCTGCTGTGGTATACCCTCACGGCAGAGACCACCAATCTTATATTTCGTATTGAAGAGATTGTATGTGTCGAACGAAGCAGTCAATCCCCTGACAGGCGTGCTCCATTCGGCTCCTAAGCCCGCAATGGCTTTTGTGCTCTGACGCTCAGGTTCTGACAATGAATATTCCATGCCGACAGCCTCAAAAAGAGCATTCATTACTACTTCCTCAAGGCGAAGAATGTACAGGTCGATGGCTGACTGTACATGCACATTGCCACGGAGCCAGAATCGGCCGAAACGACGCGAGTTGAACAACTCCTGTGCGGCTGTGATGTTGCTCGTAAAGCGAGGTACGTTGGTGGCTGTATGTGACTTGCTGCCAATATAGTCCTGTATCTTAATCGGATACTGGTATGTCAGATTGCAGTTGATAAGTGTCTTTGTGGTTGAATACTGGATATGATTCTCTATACCGAGCATATCTACCTTACCAGAGTTGCAGAAGGTGGACTGGGTCGACGAGTTGAGGTCATAGAACACAAGATCCTTGACGCTGGTGAAGTGTGCCGTCACTTCACACTTGAGGTGGAGCGGTTTCCAGTCGAAGCTTGCCGAAAGGTTGGCAGCATCCAGCGCCTCTGGGTCCAGCCCCTCACCTGAGAATACAGGAATGAGCGACGAACGATAGAAGTATGGGGCATCGACAAATGAGTGTGCAAAGCCTCCCTTTATGTTGAACACATCGTTGGCAAGCCAGATGATTGATAAACGTGGGGCAATGGTGTTCTTCCTGCTTCCATCATAGCGTACACGGTGGTCAGAACGTATGCCTCCGTTCAAGATCAGCCGTTTGGTGAAGTTGTGTTTGATCTGGACGAATCCGGATGCGGTCTGCTCATCACCCTCATGGAACATGTTGTTGGCTATGGTGTGGGTCTTATCGAAGTTGGATCCTAGAAGGAAATTGCCGTATGAGCGCATGAAGTATTCGTACTGCAAACCGAAGAGCACTGAACCACCCATGCCAAACATTGGAAGGCTGTATTTGTATGCTCCGCTTACAGATCCTCCGAATGTGTAGTCCTTTAGGTCGATGTTTTCCCACAGACCTGCAGTGTTGACCTTTGTAGAGTCGGTAATCTTGATGCCGGAACTCAACAAGAGCAATTTTGCCAACTCTGGGTCAACTGCATCACCAACTACGTTGTATAGCTGTTCGCGCTCCATACATGCAAATGCAGAAACAGAGAGCGAGAAGTCATTCCACTTATGGTTATAGCTCAGGTCAAAGCGAAGGTTGGTGCTTGAGTTACCCGGTTTCTCGCCATATTGCTTGCCGTATTTGTCATAGTTATATCCTCCTGCATCAATAATATTATAGTATGGTACAGGCTTGGCATGCTTAGCTACGGCATAGAGAGCAAAATCCTGCCAGCGAATCTTCATGCCCAAGTCGAATGTAGGCATGCCATTGAATCCGTCGATGTACCGTGTGTACTTTCCATCATCAACCTTCTCTCCCTGTGAGTTATAGACTGACACCCAGGCGAGATAGTCGGTACGCAGATTGCCATGGCCATTGATGAAACTGGCACCAAACGACTTGTTCTTGCCAGCAGATGCTGTGACAAGACAGCCATCGAGATCGCTGCCCGACTTTGTGATGATATTGACTACGGCGGTAAGGGCCACATTGCCGTAGAGCGATGATGCTGGGCCACGAAGCACCTCGACCTGCTTTATCTTATCGAGATTGATGCGGTAGTCCATAGGCATAGCATTGGTGCTCTGGCTATTGAGGCGATGACCGTCCTCAAGCACAAGGATGGTCTCCTGAGTCATGCCGTACACACCTCGCATGGCCACATTGTCGCCAGTACCTGCTACGCGGGTCATGCCTGGCACAAACTGAAGGAGCAGTTCGGACAGGGTGCGGGCACCAGAAGCGCGTATCATGGCCTCGGTAATGAGTGTGACAGGCACAGGTACCTCTTCGAGAGTCTCCTCTTGCTGGGAGGCTGTAGTGATGGTCGTCTTGCCCTTCTTCAGGCGTTCGAGTATGTCTGCAAAGCGAGGCGAATCATTGTATGCAGTATAAAAGGGGTCAATGGCAAGAAGCTGTGCCACATAGGCTTCTGCCTGCTGGGGTTGGTCCTGATTGAGAGCACTTAGTGCAAGCAGACGATAGGCGCCGATCTTGTCGTCGGGATTCAATCGGCCGACATGATCCTTGAGCAAAGAGTCAACGACTTCAAAATGTCCATACTCATAAGCATTCTCCGCCTTATGGTACGCATCATCGGATGACTGAGCATTGGCAGTCATCATGAATGAGAGAATGAAGAAAGTGAAAAATATGAGTATGTTATGAAATCTAATCATTTACTTGGCTATTTTGACAGGAATGATGAATGAGAAGGTTGTCCCTACTCCTTGCTCTGATTCTACAAGCAGTTCACCTTGATGGCTGGAAGTGATGATCTGATGTGTGATGGACATGCCGAGTCCGGTGCCCTGACCGATAGGCTTGGTGGTGAAGAAAGTCTTGAACAGCTTATCCTTAACCTCTGGCGACATGCCCATGCCATTGTCGGAGATGTCGATGCGAAGGCGCTCGTCGTAGGTCACCTTGATGGATATAGTTGGTTTGTAGTCTGCCCCTTCGCCTTGTGCACGTTCCTTGACTGTATAGCAGGCATTGTTCATGACATTGAGTACAGCACGGCTGAGGTCCTGTGGGATGACCATCATCTTTGGCAAAGACTCAGGGTACTCTTCATGAATGGAGATATTGAAACTCTTATCGTTGGCACGCATGGCATGGTATGAGAGCCACACATATTCGTGCACGAGGTTAGGCACGTCGGTAGGGAGGAATTCACCATCCTTACCACGGCTCTGCAGAAGAATGCCACGTATGATGCTGATGGCACGTTCACCATGTTCCTGGATCTTCTGCAGATTCTCTTTCAAGTCGGCAGAGATGTCCTCAAGTTCTTCTGCATCGGCGTCATCAAGCTTATCGCTGCAATCGCCGACTATGTCCTCAAGATCATCAAGAAGCTTGGTTGACATCTTGCTGAAGTTGATGACAAAGTTGAGAGGATTCTGTATCTCATGAGCAATGCCCGCAGAGAGCAATCCAAGTGAAGCCATCTTCTCCTGGGTATGCAGTTGCTCCTGAAGGGTAGCAACCTGCTGTCTGAGCTGTTCAAGTTCCTGTTCCATATTATACTATACCGTTATGGTAACGAGATTGTAAATTCTGTATATTCGTCCTTAACTGATTTGACTGATATCGTGCCACCAAAGTCCTGTATGATCTGCTGACCGAGGTAGAGTCCTACGCCAGGTGCTTCAGCAGTAGGTTTGGTGGTGAAGAATGGGTCAAAGATTTTGTCGATGATGCTTTGTTCGATACCGATACCATTGTCATAGAAAACGATATTAGGTGCCTCTTCGCCCGACTTAGGACAGATAGAAAGACTGACCACAGGCTTGTAAGTACCAGTGCCAAGTTTCTCAGCCTTCTTCTTGACCGCATATATGCTGTTGGCAAGCATCGACATGAATGTACGACTGAGCAGGTCGGCATTGACGTCAGCCACGATAGGCATCGCTGGTCGATTCCACTCTATCGATATACCATACTTCGCGATATCATCCTTGAAATAGTTGTTGAGCATCTCAATGTTCTGCTGGCAGATGAGAGAGATGTCGAGTGATTCAACCTTGTCGGATCGCTCCTTCAGCATCTCCTCCATTGCCTTAAGAGTACGGGTGGTGGAAATGCCGTGTTGCTCGATCTTCTCGAGGTTGGTCTTCATCATATCCAGCACATCCATGCAGTCGTCAAAGTTGTCAGGCTCCATCTTATCCTCCTCGTCCTCAATGTTCTCCTTGAGGTCCTTTGTGAGACCGATGGTGAGATGCGAGAAGTTGTTGATATAGTTCATCGGGTTAAGGATGCGGTCGATAAGACCTTTCGTGAGTTTACCGACAGTAGCTTCACGCTCCTTACGGATAAGCTGCTGCTGAGCGCTGCGAAGTTCCTCGAGAGTATCCTCAAGCGCGTGTGACTTCTGTTCGATCTCGTCCTTCTGCGATTCGATCTCGTTCTTTTGGGCTTCGATCTCGTCCTTCTGGGCTTCAAGTCTAAGTGACTTCTGTTCGATCTCATCCTTCTGCTTTACAACCTCAAGGGTACGCTCTTTGACAACCTGCTCGAGTTGTTGGCGTTCCTTCTCCAATCTGTGCATTCGGTATCGGAATATTGCATAGATGATGAATGCTATCAATATGATGTAGAGGAGCACAAAATACCAACGCATGTAGATAGGATATGGTATTTCAAAACTCTTAGGTTCCGATTCTGATATCTGACCAAAGGCATCCATCAGGCGCACGGTGAGCTTATAGCTACCATACGACATGTTGTCAAAGTCTACATCCTGATCCTCACGCCATTTGCTCCATTCCTCATTGTCATTGAGGCGGTAGCTGTAGAGGGTCTTGCCAAGCAACTGGATGGCTTCATTAGCTACGCAGAAGTTGACATAGCGGTCTTCCTTGACGAAGTAACGTATGTCGATCTTAGGCTGTGTTGGCAATGTGTGTTTACAATGCGTGAAATCAAAACAGTAAATACCGAAGGCACCTCCAAGCCAGGCTACATTATTGTCCACCACCATTGATTGTATGATACAGTCATCGAATGGGTGGAGCCAGGCTTCCATCTCTTTCGTCTTGCCCTCACAGGTCAGTCCCATACCATTGTTCTTAACGCTCCACTTTACGCCTTTGGCATCGGTATAGCTGAGCATAAGATTGATATCATTGTTCTGTTTCTTCTGGAAGTGTGAACCTCCACGTGGCATGTAGTATGTCTCATTATATAATGTAAGAGCCCACACGCCTCCATTGTTGTCAGACACGAACTTCACCACATTCTGAATCTTGTCGAGGAGTACGTCGCCTGAGCCTGTACTGTGGCGATATATGCCATCGATAGCACCCATGAGGAAGGTGTTCTCGTCCTCGATGAATGTGGACAGGGTATGCTTGGTAGAGAGAGCATGCGATTTGAAGGCCTTGTCGATGGAGAATACTCCTTCGGCTGTAGATGCAAGTGCATAGCTGTCGGACAAACTGTTGATGTGCCAACATGCCTGATCCCCGTCTTGCATGTTTCGGAACACACCATTGTCATATACGAAGAGTCCTTGAAGGGTGCCGGCAAGAAGTTTTCCATTCCAAATAAGCAAACTTGTAACCTGCCCTTTCAGTCCTTCCTCCTCAGAGAAGTATGTGTACACGGTCGATGTATTGATCAAGAACACACCATTGTCGGTGGTACCCCATACGCTGCCTCTGCCATCGTAGGCCAAAGATGTTATGGCATCACTACAGAGTCCATTATCGTATGTGATGTTGTAAACCTTATTGCCCTGCAGGTCAGTAGCGATCACACCCTTGTTGGCGGTGGCGTAGACCTTGAGGCCCATGTCCTTTATGGTAAGTTGGTCATTGATCTCTACACCATTCCAGAATTCCTGCCGGTCAGTATCCTCATAAAAATCGCGTATGAACTTAACCTGACCGTTGGCGTAGGAGTATGCACTACCTGATGATGTAGTGAAGACAAGCTTACCGTTCTCCTCAAAGATATTATGCACCTCTCCAAAACGGAGTTTCTTGTTGTTTTCGTCAGTGACAAACACAGGTCTGATACTATCAGCTACATTAACATAACCAAGCACATTGTTACCGCCGAACCACACATGGTCGTTCTTGTCGATATAAAGGCTGGTAACACGTGATATGCCAGGAGTGTGCATCACCTCCCACTCCTCACCATCATATACAAGAAGGCCTTCGAAGTTGGCTATGAACACTCGGCCTCCTTTGTCGCAAACGACATCAAAGTTTCGGTTATGTGCCTTATATTCTGTAGCTGAGAAATTGCGGAAGAAAGGTACACCAATAGTGCTTTCTCCCACAGTTTGTGCTCTCAGATGGAGAGGAAACAGTGTGATGAATAATATGAATAATATGTTAACTGACCAGTTTCTCATTTGAACTTAATGTAAGGTGTAGATGAACCGATGTAGCGTTCCCACTCTTGCTGAGTCAAGTTACGCTTGATTTTCTTCAACAAGATGCCTGCCATGTCGGTAGTTTTCACTCCTAAGCGTATAATCTTACCACTTGAGCAGCCTATCCATACCGATTTGCCGTCACTATCCGAGCAGATAGACATTGGCCAACCGTCAGATGTGTAAACAACAGGAGTGACCCACTCCTTTGGAAGTTTTTCCGAACCGTATTTTGCCTTTGGAGCGGCAACCTTCAGTTTTGTGTCTTCATTGTAGGTCAAGCCTGACTCCATGTACAGATTTTCAAGAGCCCATATATTGAACGTCTTATCATACGCTCCTGTGACAAGCACATTTCCGGTCACGGTCATACATGATGCCTTTGTCTTATGACCCTCGAGAGTCTCAACATGGCGGTTATACTTATTAAATGGCAATACAGTGCCACTACTCATACCAAGATAAATGCACTCCAGAGCTTCATCATAGCACGCAGATGTAACAAGTCCTTTGGTGAGAGGAGTTTTTTCGGTTATTTTGTGAGATGAGTCCATCTCCGCATACGATCCGTTAGCGTAGAAGATGCTTACCACGCTTCCACGTTTTGTGATGGCAGAGATGTCCATTTTCAATTGGACAGGAGCAGAGAGTGCGCCTGTTGAGAATGTGTACCAGATAAGTGATTTGCGCCCTGCGATAAGAAGGGTGTTGCTATCAGTACGTATCATTTTGAAGTAAGAATCTGCAGGCAGAGGTACAGTGCGGAGGGAACCATTATATCCTATGATGCAAAGTGTTCCATTGTGTGACAAAGCATAGATGTCATTCTTACCAGCCCATACATCCCGGAAGTCGTACATTTTATTCTGAAACAGCACATTGGATGAGAGTTTGGAGGCTGTGTTGGTCAGGAGTTCCACCTCACCATAGTTTGATACAGCCACACATGCTCCTTCTTTGCCAGGTATGGCAGATACGGCATTGACCGAACCACGCTGACCAATCACAATCTGTCGCTCATCGTCGGTAGCGACCGATAGGCACTTGAACGTATTGTCGTAATAGTCGTTACCGCCGTATGTCTTGATAAAATACCAACTTGCATACGCCAACAGATCGGCTAACTCCAGATTGTTGGCATCACGCGTGTTCATTGACGTGCTGGCAAGCGTACGGCCTAATGTGCGGTAGTTGAGAGTGTCGGCCACATTCTTCAGATGGGTTGCCTGGTCGCGCTGTTGCTCAGCAATCTTTTGCTGATCATGGGCATTATTACGCTGAGTCTCAGCTTCATCAAGAGCTTCGACCGCCTTTGCCTCTGCTGCACGGGCTGCACGACTCTCCTGCTCTGCACGGTCACGCATCTCGAGAGCCAGAGCCGACTGTTGCTCAGCACGCTCACGCTGCTTGTCAGATACTGCCTTCTGCTGGTATGCGATATCCTCCATCTGCTGACTCACACGTTTGGTCACAGCAGCTCCCATCTCACCCTTGCGAAGTGAGTCGACCTGCTCTGTAAGCGAAGCTATCAGCGAGTTGGATCTGTTCTTACCCAACTGGTAGCCAACCACAGCCGACGCTCCTATCATGGAAGCAGATGCTAATAATAATATGTACGCGCGTGAGATTTTCACCTTCTTCTAATTACTAGTTGTGTAATGTCGTCGCTTTGTGGCGCATCACCAGCAAAGTCCTTAACCTTTTGATTGATGGTATTAACCACTTCCTCTGGTTGTGCACCCTTTAGATTGCGCAGCTCTTCTTCAAGAAGAGCTTCGCCAAACTGATTGTGATCGATGTTCTCTGCTTCTGTCACACCGTCAGTAAACATGAAGAGCGACTCTCCTGGCTGAAGAGTGACCTGTCCGGCTGTGAATGGCAGTCCCTCGAAAGCACCAAGCACGATATTGCCAGCTACAGGCAGAGCCTCAACACTTCCGTCATTATGCATCACGTATGGTGGGTTGTGGCCGGCGTTAGTAAAGTCGATGACTCCTGTCTTCGCGTTATAAACACCATAGAATACGGTGACGAACATATTATCAACACTCTCCGCGCTAAGCATGTCATTTGAGAGGCGCATACATTCGTTTGAAGGAATACCCTGCAGACCTGTGGCTTTGATAAGTGTACGGCTTACTGCCATAAAGATAGCAGCTGGTACTCCCTTGCCGCTCACGTCAGCGATAGTGAAGCCAAAGCGCTCGTCGTCAATTCTGAAGAAATCGTAGAAGTCGCCACCCACATCCTTCGCAGCATTCATCGATGCAAAAATGTCAACACCACCTTCATCAGGCATGTTGAGGACGAAGTGGCGAGGAAGGATTGCCTTCTGGATTTCACGGGCTACAGACAGGTCGCCCTGGATGTCAACCAACTGCTTATGCTCCTTCTGTGCACTACGGATGTAAGTGATCTGTTCGATAGCTTTGTCGATAGTACGCTGAAGGTCGTCAAGGTCGATAGGTTTGGTTGCAAAATCGAAAGCGCCACTGTTCATGGCCTGGCGAATATTATCCATATCGCCGTATGCACTGACCATGATGCATTTGAGGGCAGGATTACGCATCTCATTGATCTTTGTGAGCATGGTAAGTCCATCCATCTCAGGCATGTTGATGTCGCTCAGAATGATGTCGATGTCTGGATGCTGCAAGAGTACCTGCAAAGCCTCCAAACCATTGTGTGCAAAGAAGAACTCGTATTCTCCCTTGCGTATTTTTCTACGGAAGTATTGTGTGAGGAGGAGCTCAAGATCCACCTCATCGTCAACACTTAGAATCTTTATTGCCATGAATCGCTTACTTATTCAAACTTGAAGAGAGGGAAGAAACCAGTGATTGTGAACACCTGACGGATGTCGCTATTCATACCTATGATAGTGATGTCACCACCTTTGGCTGTAGCTGCCTTACGAAGAGTGAGGAACAGGCGCAGGCCTGAAGAACTGATAAACTCAAGTGCTGCACAATCAAGGACGATGTGTAAGTTGGCATTATCAAGGAGAGGCTGCATATCTGTTGCAAACTGAGTTGAAGCGGCTGTGTCTAAACGGCCAGAGAGTACACCGGTTATTGTGTCACCCGCGTTTTTGATTTCCAAATTCATAGTTTAATAATATTAAGTTGTTATTTTTTTGCAAATATATGTATTTTAATTCTATTGGACAAAGAAAATTAATAAAAAAATGTGACATTATTAATAATCTAATGTGACAAATTGCTATTTTTATAAAAAAAACTCACTTTTAGACATTAGACTCACTAGAAAGATGTAACTTTGCAACCAAATTCGAAATGAAATGAATAAAAACGTAAGAATAGTAAGTTTTCTTTTCTTCTTGTGTGCAGTTGTTGCAGCATTTGTGGGATACGAGGTTTTCACCTCCCCATTTCAGATTGAAAAGACAACCTACATGTATATAGATGCTGACGACACCATGGATTCTGTTGCTGTGAAAGTGGAGAGTGTCGGAGAAGCCAAGTCGATGATTGGATTCAGCATAATGCAAAAACTCAAGCGTTTTGATACTCCTCGCACAGGTCGTTATGCTATTGAGCCTGGAGCGAAAATGTTTGATTTTGTACGAGATATTGCAAACGGTCATCAGGCACCAATTATGCTTGTGGTGCCAAATGTCCGCACAGTAGCAGATCTGACAGAGAGAGTGGCCGAGTCACTCATGATCAGCAAGGATGAGATCAACGCCCTCCTTGATGACGAAGGATATATCGGCGAATTAGGATATACAAAGGAGACACTTCCATGTCTCTTCATACCAAATACATACGAAGTGTATTGGAATATTTCTGCTAAGCAGTTCATTGCTCGTATGCAGAAGGAGAAGGAAGCATTCTGGACAAAGGATCGCCTTGCAAAAGCCGAGTCGATAGGTTACGCACCAGAGGAGGTGTCGACTATAGCTTCCATCGTCGAAAGCGAAACAAGCTACGGGCCCGAAAAGACTACAATAGCAGGTCTTTATATCCATCGTCTTCAAATAGATATGCCATTACAAAGCGACCCCACAGTCATCTTTGCGATCGGCGACTTTAACATACGAAGAGTTAGTCTGGAGCAGACACGTTTCGTTTCTCCATACAACACCTATGTGAATCAAGGATTGCCTCCAGGACCTATACGCATACCATCCATAGCAGGTATTGATGCTGTGCTCAATTATGATCACAATAATTATCTCTATATGTGTGCAAAGGAGGACTTCTCTGGAAGTCATAACTTCACATCCAACTACTCTGAGCATCTGCAGAATGCACGACGCTATCAGCAGGCACTCAATGCCAGAGGAATAAGGAAGTAATAAACTCATCAAGAAGTAAACAAACTCAAAAAACAACCAAAATAAAAAACAAGAACAACAATTATGGCAAAGATCAGAGCTGCCATTGTCGGATATGGCAACATTGGCAAGTACACTCTTGAAGCACTCCAGGCTTCACCAGATTTCGAGATTGCAGGCGTAGTTCGCCGCAACGGTGCAGAAAACAAACCAGCAGAACTTGCTGATTATCCAGTGGTAAAAAACATTACAGAACTTGAAAACGTTCAGGTTGCTATCCTCGCCACTCCTACACGCAAGGTTGAGGAATATGCTAAGCAGTGCCTTGCACTCGGCATCAACACAGTTGACTCATTCGACATCCACACTCAGATTGTTGATCTCCGTCGTTCACTCGACTCAGTAGCAAAGGCCAATAATGCCGTAAGCATCATCTCTGCAGGTTGGGATCCAGGTTCTGACTCTATCGTACGTTCACTCATGGAGAGCCTTGCTCCAAAGGGTATCAGCTATACTAACTTCGGTCCTGGTCGTTCAATGGGTCACAGCGTATGTGTACGTTCAAAGGAAGGCGTCAAGGATGCTCTCTCAATGACTATCCCAGTAGGTGAAGGAATCCACCGCCGTATGGTATATGTAGAACTCGAAGAAGGCGCTGATCTCGATGCAGTGACAGCTGCCATCAAGGCTGACCCATACTTCGCAAGCGATGAGACTCACGTATTCCAGGTTCCATCAGTTGATGCTCTCAACGACGTAGGTCATGGTGTTAACCTCGTTCGTAAGGGTGTAAGCGGTAAGACTCACAACCAGATGTTTGAGTTCAACATGAAGATCAACAACCCAGCCCTCACAGCTCAGGTACTCGTCAACGTCGCACGTGCAGCAATGAAGCAGCAGCCAGGTGCTTACACAATGATTGAGATTCCTGTTATCGACATGCTCTATGGTGATAAGGAAGATTTGATTCGCCACCTTGTGTAAAAAATCATACAAAAAACAAAAATATTTGGCTCAAGGCTTTGCGCTTTGAGCCATTTTTCGTTACTTTGCAACTGATTAGCAAAAACTGCTCGTTTTAGTCATGAAGAAACTATTTATCTTATTATGCTCCATAAACCTCCTCTTCTCATGTACAGGAGGAGGAAAGAAAACTGCTGAAGAATCCGACAGCATCCATATCCGTGTTCTTGACTCAATACCAAGTATAGTTGAGGTGATTGGATATGTTGGTGACGGCACCAGTATGAACGTGCTTGAAGTCATCAATGAGACTGGCGATACCATTTATATCAATGCCCCAGAGAGTATGATATCTGGCAGTGTGAGCGTAGGTGATAAGATTGATATTGTGTACAACTCGACAAACACAGAGAATGTGGTGACCATGGCCATCAACATGTCTGCCCTATCCCACCTTTGGAGCCAGCGGGCATCGGATGGGCATGAGCAAAGCCTCGAACTCAATGACAACGGTACAGCATCAACTTATGGCATGAATGTCAACTACGATCACTGGACGGTAAAAGACGGGCTTCTGCTTCTTCAGTCACCAAAGAAGATTGGTTCGGAGGATCCCGTGTCTATTGACACCTTCGAAATCCTTTCGCTTAA
Source organism: Bacteroidales bacterium UBA1733 (assembly GCA_002315795.1). The sequence continues at coordinate 45,120 of DCIF01000096.1, read as the reverse complement.
TGAGGAAAACCTTGTATTAGGACATGGAGATATTGAGACTATCTTTGAACGTACGAACTAAATCGGCAATAATATAAAACTAACAAACCCTTAATCATGAAAAAATACTTTATCCTTTCACTAACCCTACTTGCCTCCGTTACTTGTATGGCACAATGGGGACGTATGCGCATTCCAAAAGAACCCGCTGAGAACTACGAACTTAAGGTTGGTAAAGTCACAATGACTATTGATGCTGCCAACGGAGCCCGTATCATGTCACTCAAGTACGACACGCTTGAAGTGCTGTCGCAGAATCCTGCTCCAAACATGTATGGCAGTACCTTCTGGACCAGTCCGCAGAAAGAGTGGAACTGGCCACCTGTACACGAGCATGACATGGGCAAATACTCTGTGGAACAGAAAGACGGCAAGGTCATTATGACAAGCCAGTTGTCGCAAAAGATTCCACTCCGCATCCGCAAGACCTTTGCCGTAAACGAGAAGAACAACAGCATTGACATCACATACACAATAACCAATGAAGGCACTACCGACAGAAGCGTTGCTCCTTGGGAGGTAACTCGCGTTCCTGGAGAAGGCTTGATCTCATTCAAAGCTCCTGTTGACAGTATATGGCCAGCTGGCCTTATAAACTTCAAGCAAGTGGATGAAGAGGCTCAGTATGAGATTGATGCAGCAGACAAACAGCGCAAGATCAACGCCAATGGCGAACCAGCGAAGAATAGTGGCTTGAGTTATCTGCGCTATGAGAATAAGGGCTTACAGCTCGTCAAACTGTTCCCAAACCTCAAGGCTGGCGAACCTGCTCCTGGAGAAGATGAGATTCAGGTCTATGTGCATCAGGACAAACTCTACTGCGAACTCGAAGCACAAGGTGCATACACACTGCTTCACCCAGGCGAAAGCCTTGACTGGACAGTCAGTTGGGTGCTCACACGGGTAGTGAAACTCAAAACATTAGCAGTAAAGCCTAAGCCATAAGAATACAGGAAAATAAAAAAGCTTGTAAGAAAATAAAAGAAGCCTGAGGGAACAATCTCTCAGGCTTTATTTTACGCTAATGCAAAATTGCATTTTATGCAACGCTGGCACATCTATGCGACAGCATCAAACCATGTTTAGAATGGCAGATCATCAGTTGATTCGCCACCCTCAGCATTGTCAAAAGGGGCAGTTTCCGACTGAGCAGGTGCAGCGAATGGCTGATTCACAGGAGCAGCAACCGCCTGTGGTGCAGCTGCAGCAGCAGGAGCCTCTGCTGGGTTGTATGGTTCTACCTTCCAAGCACGAAGGTCATTGTACCAGCGGCCCTGATATTCACGGGCATTGATATCAAAAGACACTGTCAACTCCTGGCCTTCCTGGATGTTCATTGCGTTGATCTTATCCTCGCCAAATACGCTGAAGCTCATTCTGTGTGGATACTGCACGTTCATCTCTTCGAGTACATACTCTTGCATTTTCCAACTGTTACCAGTCTTGTTTGATACACCGCCGCGAGCTTCAAGCACAGCGATGATTTTTCCTGACATTTCCATATAGTAAAATTTATATATTTGTTTTTTGTGAGCGCAAAATTACGATATTTTTTTTGTTTTCCATACCTTTTTAGTGAATAATTTGTAAAATACCTTGAAAAATTCTCTCTTATGCAAACTTATTATTATCTTTGTAGCATAAAACAAGAATTTGACACAAATGAAATTTAGTATCTCAAGCGCATTGCTCTGCGGTCGTTTGCAAACTATCAGCAGAGTACAAAGTTCGAAGAGTTCACTTGCAATCCTCGACTGCATTCTCTTCGATCTCTCAGAGGCTGGACTACAGCTTACTGCATCCGATAGCGAAACAACTATCGTCACTAACCTTGAAGTGTCTGATGCGGATGGATATGGCAAGATTGCCATCGACTCCAAGCAGTTGATAAACTCTCTTAAAGAGATATCCGATCAGCCTATCACATTCGTTATTAACCCTGACTCATTCCAGATCGAAATCATTTATCAGAATGGTAAATATAACATCGTCGGACAGAGCGGTGAGGAGTACCCAATACCTACACGCGTCATGTCTGTTCAGAGAAGTGTTACCATCCCATCCGACACCTTGCTGAATGGTATCTCACGTGCTCTCTTTGCCACTGCCGACGACGAACTCCGTCCTCAGATGAATGGTGTGTATTTCGATCTCAGCACACAGTACATCACCCTCGTGGCAAGCGATGGACATAAGTTGGTACGCAACCGCATTCTCTCTGTCCGGAGCGAAGAGGACTGTGCATTCATCCTTCCAAAGAAACCATCCAACCTGCTCAAGAACATCCTTCCAAAGGAGCAAGGCGATGCAGATATCCGATTCGACGAGCGCAATGCTGAGATAATACTCGAGAATTACGCCATCAGTTGCCGCCTCATAGAAGGACGCTATCCTAACTACAACTCTGTCATCCCGCAGGATAATCCATTCCGTGTCACAGTTGATCGCCTTTCACTCATCTCAGCACTTCGCCGTGTGAGCGTCTGTGCGAGTGCTAGCAATGCACTTATCAAGCTTCGCCTCGACAACAATGCACTCACTGTCAGTGCTCAGGACCTCGACTTTTCGACATTTGCCGAGGAACACATCATGTGTGAGTATGATGGCACTCCAATGAGCATCGGTTTCAGTGGACCGTTCCTTCTTGATGTACTCAATAGCATTGTGTCGCAGGATGTTGTGCTCGAACTCGCCGACCCAAGTCGTGCAGGTGTCGTAGTACCAGCTGAGCAATCTGAAAACGAAGATCTTATCATGCTCCTCATGCCAATGATGCTTCAGGACTAAAAAGATAATAAAAGAATGAAACTCAATCTTAAGAATCCAATTATATTCTTTGATTTGGAGACCACAGGAATTGATGTAGCAAAGGACCGCATAGTGGAACTTTGCTACATCAAAGTTTTTCCAAATGGCAATGAAGAATCAAAGTCCATGCGCCTGAACCCGGAGATGCATATCCCGGAGGGTGCCTCGCAGGTTCACGGCATCTATGATGAGGATGTGCAGGACTGCCCTACGTTTGCCGACATTGCAGTCGATCTTCGACAAGTGTTCGATGGTGCTGATCTTGCTGGCTTCAATTCTAACCGTTTTGACATCCCACTGCTAGTGGAGGAGTTTCTACGTGCAGGCATCGATATCGACCTTTCCAAGCGTAAGATGGTCGACGTACAGAATATCTACCACAAGCTGGAGCGCCGTACACTTATTGCGGCCTACAAGTACTACTGCAATAAGGACCTGGAGAATGCACACTCAGCCCTCGCTGACACCCGTGCCACCCTCGAAGTGCTTGAAGCCCAGCTCGATCGCTACCCTTCCGATCTCCAGAACGATGTTGAATTCCTGGCCGACTATTCACGCATGAACAAGAACGTCGACTTTGCCGGCCGCTTTGTCTTTGATGACAATAACGAGATTATCATCAACTTCGGTAAGTACAAAGGCAAACCTCTCATAGAAACTCTGCGTCGTGATCCTGGTTACTATAGCTGGATGCAGCAGAGTGATTTCTCACTCAACACTAAGCAGGTTCTTACCAAGGTATACCTGCAGTCCAAAATGAAGTAAACCACAGAGTGCAATCAATGTTAAAAGGAAAGAAAATCGTGCTTGGCATCACAGGTAGTATAGCTGCCTATAAGTCATGCCTCATCATCCGCCATCTCATTAAGAAAGGAGCTGAGGTTCAGGTCGTCATCACACCTGCAGGTAAGGAGTTCATCACTCCCATCACCCTCTCTGCATTGACCAGCAAACCTGTCATCAGCGAGTTCTTCTCACAGAGAGACGGCACATGGCATTCACACGTCGACCTTGGTCTTTGGGCTGATGCCATGCTCATAGCTCCTGCTACCGCAAGCACTATCGGCAAGATGGCAAACGGCATTGCTGACAACATGCTCATAACTACCTACCTGAGTATGAAAGCTCCGGTGTTTGTTGCTCCAGCCATGGATCTTGACATGTATGCTCATCCTTCTACTCAACAAAATCTCCGCACTCTACAATCCTACGGTAATCATATCATCGAACCTGGCACAGGTTTTCTTGCTTCTAAGCTCGAAGGCAAGGGACGTATGGAAGAACCGGAAAATATAGTTGCTCAACTCGAAACGTTCTTTGCACAGGACACCAATCCTTCCTCTTTGATGCAGGGCAAGAAGGTACTTATCACCGCAGGTCCTACATACGAGAAGATTGATCCCGTTCGCTTCATCGGCAACTACTCATCGGGCAAGATGGGACTGGCACTTGCTGCACAGTGTGCTAAGCGAGGAGCAGACGTGCAGTTGGTCTGTGGTCCGGTATCAGCCACCATCGCACCATACCCAAACATACACCGGACCGACGTAGAGTCGGCTCAGCAGATGTACGAGGCTTGCATGAGTCTATACCCTCAGATGGATGCTGCCATACTATGTGCTGCAGTGGCCGACTTCGCTCCCGAGACAGTGGCTGGTCAGAAGATCAAACGCACTGGCGAGGATATGGTCATACGCCTCAAGCCCAATCCGGATATAGCTAAGTCGCTTGGAGAGATCAAGACTTCAGAACAGATACTTGCTGGTTTTGCCCTTGAGACCAACGACGAGGAGACGAATGCACAGGGTAAGCTTCAGAAGAAGAACTTCGACTTCATCGTACTCAATTCGCTCAACGACAAGGGTGCTGGCTTCCGTACCGACACCAACAAGATCACAATCATCACTGCCGATGGCAAGCAGACCTATCCGTTAAAACCAAAGGATGAGGTAGCTGCTGACATAGTCGACAAACTTCAATCCTTAATGTCATAATGAAGCCTTTACGTCACATTCTTCTCATCATTGCTCTCCTTGCCTCACTTACGTCCGAAGCTCAGGAGCTTAATGCTACCGTGAAGGTCAACTTCTCGCAGATTCAAGGTACAAGCACATCCGTATTCACTACACTCGAAACTGCTATTGCCGAATTCCTTAACCGTACCCAATGGACTGATCTTCAGTTCCAGAAGGAGGAGAAGATCGACTGTTCATTCAACATCACGGTCAAGAAGTATGACGTGGCAAGCAACCATTTCACCTGCGAACTGCTTTATGTACTTAGCCGTCCGACCTACAACTCGGCCTATGTATCAACGCTGTTCTCCAACCGTGATACACAGTTCGAGTTTGACTACAAGGAGTTTGATCCACTTGAGTTCAATGAGAATAATCTCGACAACAATCTCACAGCCATGCTGGCCTACTATGCATACCTCTTCATAGGTATGGACCTCGATTCGTTCGCTCCATTGGGTGGCACTGAAATCCTCCGGCAAGCAGAGAATATCTGCAACAATGCCCAGTCTATCGGTGGCACGGGATGGCGAGCTTTTGACGATAGTCGCAATCGTCATGCCATCATCAATGACTATATGGAATCATCGATGGAACCGCTCCGTAGGTTGCAGAGCAAGTTCTACCGAGAAGGACTTGATGAGATGAGCAATAATGTAGATCGTGGGCGTTCAGCAGTCACCGAGGCCATACAAATGCTTGGTGAGGCTCACCACAACAAACCTCTCTCGCTCCTGCCTCAGATATTTACCGAGTTCAAGCGTGACGAACTCATCAGCATATATAGTGGTCACGGCACCGATAAGGAAAAGGAAAGTGTCGTCGAAGTGCTCAGCAACATCAATGCTGCACAGAACAACTATTGGAATAAGATAAAGAAATGATCAAGAACTTACATATAGAAAACTATGCACTCATAGAGCATCTCGACATCGATATGCACTCGGGGTTCTCCGTCATCACTGGTGAGACGGGAGCGGGCAAGTCCATTATCCTCGGTGCTATCGGACTCTTGCTTGGTGCACGTGCCGACTCCAAATCCATCAAGGCTGGAGCTGGCAGATGCATTGTGGAGGCTACGTTTGACGTCTCACAATACGGGTTGGATAGTTTTTTCAAGGACAATGAACTCGACTTCGACGGTGCAGAATGCATCATACGCCGTGAACTGACCAGTGCAGGCAAGAGCCGTGCGTTCATCAACGATACGCCTGCCTCCCTATCGCAACTCAAGGAGGTCGGCGAACACCTTATTGACATACATTCACAGCACAAGAACCTTCTCTTGGGCAAGGAGGATTTCCAAATGAACATCCTCGACACCATAGCGCAGAATTCTGACCGCCTATCTATATATAATAAGGAGTACCTTCTCTACCGCGACCTCCTAGCACAGCTCCAGCAGGCCAAGGATGACGCTGAGACCAGCCGCCAGGATGAGGAGTTCATTCGATATCAAGTAAATCAATTGGCTGATGCAGCTTTGAATCCTGACGAGCAGGAACTGCTGGAAGCTGAAGCGGAGATGCTTTCACATGCTGAGGACATCAAGTCTGGCCTTTACCAGTCGCTCGGACAGCTACGTAGTGATGACGACCGCAATGCCGACACTCTTCAGCTTGTTAAGGCATGCATGCACTCACTGCAGTCCATCTCCAATGTCTACTCTCAGTCAGAAGAACTACTCCTGCGTCTTGATTCATGTTACATTGATCTGAAGGATATCGCCGATGAAATCGAATCGTCGGCTGAAAATATAGAGTTCAATCCCGAACGTCTTGACTATGTCGACAGTCGTCTGAGCACTATATACTCGCTTCAAAAGAAGCACTCGGTCAGCACCGTTCAGGATCTTCTTGACATCCAGTCAAAACTTGAACACAAACTACTTCTCATCGATAATTCCGATGAACTCATCGAGGAACTATCACGTAAGTGCGAGAGTCAGTACGACAAGGTGTATGCACTTGCTGAAGAACTCAGCGCCTTTCGTAAGCAGGCTGCAGAGAAGGTCAACAGTGAGATGGTCAGCCGCCTTATCCCACTTGGGATGCCAAATGTACAGTTTGACGTCCATTTCACCGAAGAAAAACTATCATCAAAAGGCCTAGACCGCATATCGTTCATGTTTTCGGCCAACAAGAATGCTCCACTTTGCGACGTTAGTCAGGTGGCATCAGGCGGTGAGATCGCACGAGTCATGCTTGCTCTCAAGGCCATGATTGCCGGAGCTGTCCAGTTACCAACCATTATCTTCGATGAAATCGATACCGGAGTCAGTGGTAGCATAGCCGAGAAGATGGCAAGAATCATGCATGAAATGGGAGGACAGGATCGTCAGGTCATCTCCATCACTCACCTACCACAAATTGCCGCCCTCGGCTCAACACATTATAAGGTATATAAGCAAGACAACGAAGAGTCGACCGTCAGCAATATTGTCCAACTCACCACCCACGAGCGCATCGAGGAGATAGCCCACATGCTCAGCGGCGAGAACCTCACCAAAGCAGCTCTCGACAATGCCAAATCATTATTGAATCTATAAACATCTCAACGCATCAACCGCTTCGAAAAAGCTTTTTCAACCCATCAACGCATCAACCAACATGAAACGTATCCTTTCTACTCTCATTACAATAACAATTGCCATAGTCGCCTTCGCTCAACTTCAGCCAGCACCGAAGTTTGCCTCCAAGGCACAGAAAGCCATCATATCCCTCAACACCTACGACAAGAACGGTGATCTCCTCCACAGTGGCACCGCATTTTACATAGGTGATAACGGCGAAGCCATCGCTGATTATACCTTATTTAAGAATGCATGCAAGGCCATCGTAATCGATATGAACGGCAAGCAGGCCGACGTCGATTGCATCCTGGGAGCTGACGACACATACTCCGTTGTTCGCTTCCGCGTCAACACAAAGGGTAATGCAACCCTCACCCCTTCAGCATCGGTGGTATCAGAGGCAGGTACAGTCTACGCTCTCAACTATGCTAAGCAGAAACAGGGATCCTGTCCAGCATCGACGGTCGAATCCTCATCCCCAATCCTTGATAAGTATTCATACTATACCTTCTCAACCGATATGGGTGAAGCGTACGTCGGATCGCCTCTCTTCAATGCCAACGGCGAACTCATCGGCATTCTTCAGCCTGCAGCAGGAGGTAAGAGCTACGGTCTCGACATCCGTTTTCGCGATGAATTGACTATTAAGGCCATAAGCACTAAGTCCGCATCACTCGCTCTCGAGAGCATCAACATACCGAAGGGTCTGCCTGACACACTCGAGGAGACACTCGTCTATGCCTACTTCAAGTCACGTACTGCCGGCAATGCTGAGTACATAGACATCATGGATCGCTTCGTCGCAGCCTATCCTCAAAGTGCAGAAGCATACTACCGCCGCAGTACACCGCTTATAGACCTCGGCCGTTTCGACGAGGCAAATGATGACCTTATGAAGTATCTCGACCTCTCAGACGACAAGGCATCAGCCAATTACAACATAGCTTTGAGCATCTACAACAAACTCACTTATGCTCCTCAGCCTCCATACGAAAAGTGGACTTATGATCTTGCCCTACAGTATATAGACAAGGCTATCGAACTACAGACCGATGCTGATGCACAGACCAACTACAAGACTCAGAAGGCGCTGCTCCTCTCAGGCAAGAAGGATTTCGACGGTGCTATCGCCATCTATGATGCTTTGAATGAGACAGCGAAGAATCCAGCATTCCACTATGCCATAAGCGTAAACAAAGAGTCTCGGGGCGATTCCATCGCTGATATCATCACAGAAATGGATAGCGCTATCGCATGTTTTGCTACCCCATTGCCGGGTGAGGCTGCTAATTATGTCCTGCGCCGTGGCCAACTCTACGCTCGTGCAGGAAAGTATCGTCCAGCCGTAGCTGACTACAACCAGTATGCCTACCTTGTCAATAGCAAGGTCTCAGATGTGTTCTACTACGACCGAAGTCTCATCGAGATGGAAGCTCACATGTACCAGCAGGCACTTGAGGACATCATCAGCGCCATCAGTATGGCACCCAACAAACCTCTCTACTACATCGAGAAGGCAGGTATGACACTCCGTTTCGGTCAGACTGACGACTGTATCGAAGCATGTAAACAGGCTCTTAGCCTCAATGATCAACTGCCTGATGCCTATCGCATCATGGGCTACGCACAGGTACAGAAAGGTGATACTGCCCTTGGTAAGCAGAACCTGCAGAAAGCCATCGACCTGGGTGACGAGCCAGCCAAGGAACTCATGGAGAAATATGTGAAATAACCACATTTCCCCCTTCCTCCGAATATATGATAAAGTCGTTGCAAGAACTTTGTGAAGTCCTTGCAACGACTTTGCTTTCTTCTTGCAACGACATTGCCTTCTTCTTGCAAGGACATTGTAATGTCGTTGCAAGGGTTATATTTAATACACATGGAGGCACATAGTATGATATGTAAGGGGATAGAAATAAAAAAAAGAGAAAAGGTTAGGATTGTTTGATAAATATTTTGTACCTTTACGGCGCAAATATTTTTAATATCCTTATAATCATGCTAAGACCAAGAATACATATTATATCAACATTGCGTTTGCTCTATATGCTGGTACTACTGTGTACCTGCCTGATGAAGGGTGTTGCTGCCTATGCTCAGGAGAAGGTGGTGCGAGTGGGATGGTACGAGTCACCACTGTGTCACAAGGATAGTCTCGGATATCGCTCCGGATATGCGTATGAGTACCAAATGAAGATTGCGATATCAACAAAGTGGAAATATGAGTATGTGGAAGGCACTTGGATGGAACTGCTCCAGAAACTGGAACGCGGAGAGATAGATCTGCTATCTAATGTGTCCGTCAGTGATGAGCGCATCAAGAAGATGCTCTTCTCTCAGCATGAGATGGGACGAGATGAGTATTACATTTATACTCTCGATAATAATCAGAGAATACGACGGGGCAATATAGCTTCTCTGGCGGGTAAGCGTGTGGGAACGGTGAGAAAAGGCATCGGGGATAGCATGCTGCGCCAATGGGCTGCCAACAATGATGTACAACTGACAATAGTAGATACAGAACTCAATGGTGGAGGACTCACTGAACCTCTCGTATCTGGAAAACTGGATGGTGTAGTTATACCTTCATCCGTCAACCGTGGCGAAATGCATCCAGCCTTCCTGATTGGTGCAACACAGGTATTTTTTGCCATCAATAAGGATAGGATGGACATCAAGAATGAACTGGATTTGGCTATGTCACAGTTGCGATACCTAAGCCCTCTGTACACCAACAATCTGTATGAGAAATACTTCTCCAATGCCCAACATCTAAGCAGGGTACCTGATAGTGAAAAACGATGGTTCGCCAATCATAAGACCATACGCATAGGCTACCGTGACGACTATATGCCATTCTCTGCCAAGGATAAAAAGACAGGCGAAATAGATGGTCTGCTCAAGGACTTTATCAATCTTGCGAAGGATGCATTCGATAACATTGACTTCAATATTGAGGCTGTGGCTTATACCTCCATACGCGAAGCACTTGAGGCAATGAAGCGGGGAGAAGTGGATGTTGCATTCCCGCTTGACCTGGGTGTGTCGGAGGCAGAACAAGAGGGCCTAATCATAACTGATGCCCTCGTCAATTCGGTCGAGATGGCCATCGTTCGCTCTGACTTTAAATTCAAACCTCATACCAATCTGCGTGTGGCCATCAATTCTGACAATCCTACATACCTATCGATCTTGCGTCGCAATCATCCTAACTGGCAGATTGTCAATTACAGTTCTACAAAAGACTGCCTAAAAGGGATAGCTAACGATGAGGCAGACTTGTTGCTTGCTTCAAACTATCGCATGGGTGTGCTGGCTGAGGACATTCGCGACTATAATCTGAAAACCGTACCCACGGGCATGGTGTTTAACTATGCCTTTGCCACAAAAAAGGAAAACAAAGAACTGTACTACACGCTCTACCGACTCATGCGCATGTGGGATGATGCAGACATACAGACATCGATCATCGAACACTCCGATATGCGCATCACACCTACGATCAGCGACTTCGTACGCGATCATTGGGTGCTGATATTCGTCAGCCTATTCGCCATCACAATCGTCATTTCACTGCTCTACAGGAGAAGTGTGATTGAGCATCGGAAGGCAGAGACTGCCAACGAGGCCAAGACGCGATTCCTCTTCAATATGAGCCACGATATACGTACTCCGATGAATGCCATCATTGGATATACCGATCTCATTCGGAAGAATATACAGAATAAGGATGCCGTACTTGACTATCTGAAGAAGGTACGTATGTCGAGCGATCTGCTGCTTGGAATCATCAATAATGTGCTCGAACTGGCACGCATAGAGAGCGGAAAGGCTGAGGCCCATGAGCAACCAGAATGGACAAAGGACTTGCCTAATGCCATCTGCACTCTGTATGGCGGCTTGTTTGAACAGAAGGGTGTTGATTTTTCGATCGCAAATGACACTCATACTGAAGCCATCTATTGTGATAAGACAAAAATGAACGAGATATTTCTCAATCTCATATCCAATGCTTACAAGTACACACCTACTGGCGGTAAGGTGACGGTAAGCATCAAGGAGGTAAAAGGCTGTGATCCGGACCATATCGTCATAGAGACGGAGATAGCCGATACGGGCATAGGCATAAGCAAGGAGTTTCTGCCACACTTGTTTGATAGTTTCTCGCGCGATGAGGCAGCAACCAAAAAGCATATCCAAGGCACTGGTCTGGGTATGCCTATAGTCAAGAATCTAATAGAGATGATGGGAGGCACAATCCGTGTCGAGAGCGAATCAGGCAAGGGCACTACGTTCTTCACGAGCATACCATTTCGAGTGGCAGATGCTTCATCGCTGATACCAATAAAGGAAGAGCAGATTGATTATACAGCTACTAAAGGCAAGCGCATACTTATGGCAGAGGATAACGATTTGAATGCTGAGATAGCTATTGCCATATTGGAAGAGGTGGAGTACGTGGTGGAGCGTGCCACTGATGGTGTGGAATGCGTGAAGATGTTGACGGACTCCGAACCAGGCTACTATGATATCATACTCATGGATATCCAGATGCCAAACATGGACGGCTATGAGGCTACGAAGACCATACGCAACATGAGCGATAAGACAAAGGCTTCCATCCCGATAGTTGCTATGACTGCCAACGCATTTGAGGAAGATAAGCTGAATGCCCTAAAGGTCGGAATGAATGATCATCTTGGTAAGCCTATCGTGGTACCTATACTAATGAAGGTGCTTGCAGAACAAATCGGATAGATGCGACATCCTTATATTATGCTCTCGCTACACCGACGCGAGGCTCTGACCGTTGATCTTGCGATATAGGTCGAGTGCAAAGACGTCGGTCATACCGCTGAGATAGTCAAGCACAGCCATGAGGCGTGGATAGACGTCGGAGGCATCAACCTCATACTGTGATGAGATGCGGTTGAGCAGCATGCGCGAATAGGCTTTGTCGGGATTCATCACAGCCTCGGTAAAGTGCTCGATGAGGGTGGAGATAATCTTGTAGCCGGCCAGTTCGATGTCGACGACCTCGCGACTGTTGTAGATACGACCGAAGGCCACATCGCAGCACCTCTGGTATGCATCATGGATGAGCGGACATGCGTGATCGATGAGCGAGCCTTTGAAAGTGCCCTCCAGAATACTATCTTCATGCTCCAAAAATACACGTACACATTCATGTTCGAGAGCTCCGATGGCACACGAACGATAATATACGACAAGTTCGTTTTTATCAGTCACATCGACGCTATGGTCGAAGATGCGTTGGTGGTTTTCCTTTGGAACAAATCCGAGCAGAAGGTCGCGAGTTTCCTCAAAAGTCAGAATCTTAAGTTTGTGGGCATCCTCTATGTCCATAATCTCATAACAGATGTCATCAGCTGCTTCGACAAGATACACGAGCGGATGGCGACTACCACATGCACCACCAGCACATCTTACCGATGCTGATCCTTCTGATAGAAGTCCTAACTCACTGGCTATCCTCTCATACACTTCCTTCTCTTGCTGGAAATACCCGAACTTCTGTTTTTTTGCCTTGGTGGCAGGAAACGGATATTTCACTATGCTGGCAAGGGTGGAGTAAGTGAGTACGAATCCACCTTTTCTACGTCCCTTGAACTGATGGGTAAGCAGACGGAATGCGTTGGCATTACCATCAAAATGAGTGATGTCGGCCCACTCCTCATCAGAGAGCATCGAACGGTATTTGATACCTGGGCCCTCGGTGAAATAGGTGGCTATGGCCTTCTCGCCGCTATGCCCAAACGGAGGATTACCCATGTCATGAGCCAGACAGGCAGCACTGACTATCGATCCGATCTCGGAGATGTGGCTTAACTGAAGGTCGGGATGCCTGTTGAGGAGCTCACGTGACACATCATCACCAAGGCTACGACCTACTGATGCTACTTCGAGCGAGTGCGTCAGACGGTTGTGTACAAAAACGCTTCCTGGGAGGGGAAAAACCTGGGTCTTATTTTGCAACCGGCGGAAAGGAGCGGAGAAAATCAGACGGTCATAGTCACGGCGGAATTCAGTGCGGTCGTCTCTCTTCTGGAGGTGTACTTCCTCCTGTCCGAGGCGTTTATTTGATATTAATTGGTTCCAATTCATTTGTTTTAAGTATTTTTCAATGCAAATGTAGCGCAAATCCCCCAATAAATCACTAACTTTGTGCCAAAATTTTAGAAAAATCATGAAAGTACAGATAATTAATAAGTCACACCATGCCCTTCCCGCATACGCAACACCACAAAGTGCAGGCATGGATCTGAGGGCCAATCTCGACTCCCCAATCACTCTTGGTCCGCTCGAACGCAAACTCATCCCTACTGGCCTCTACATGGCTCTCCCAGCCGGATATGAGGCTCAAGTACGACCACGCAGCGGTCTGGCCATCAAGAAGGGTGTAACTGTTCTCAATACTCCAGGTACCGTCGATGCTGACTACCGCGGTGAGGTGTGCGTGATACTTATCAATCTCAGCAACGAGCCTTTTGTGGTTGAGGATGGTGAACGCATAGCACAGATGGTCATCGCAAAGCATGAGCAACCAGAACTGGTCGAGGTCGACGTTCTCGATGAGACTGAGAGGGGCAGCGGTGGATTCGGACACACAGGAAGCAAGTGATATCTTGACTAATGATAAATCATACATCGAATCATCGTCTATCGAATTATCGTACATTACTAAACCCTAAATCATAAATGGTAAGATTTCTACTATTCATATTAGTGATGACTTTGGGTGTCGGCGCCCAGGCGCAAGTGACCGACTCTACCATCTGCCTGCAGGAGGACGAGTTGCTCTATGACCGATACTTCCATGAGGCTGAGGGTATGATGTTGGCCAGCAAGTATGATGAGGCATTCGAACTGTTTACTCACTGCCTCGAACTAAACCCAAATTCGGGGGTGGCTCTGTTTCAGTTGGCCAATCTCAACCGTCTAATGCGCAACGACTCCACGGCTGTAAGTCTGATGGAGAAGGCTTGCAAGCTGTATCCTGACAACTACTGGTATAAGGACATGCTCGTCAAACTATATTTCAATACAGGCATGAAGGATGATGCTCGCAAGGTACTGGAAGGCATGGTGGGACAGTTCCCCAAAAACAGTGAGGTACTGATGATGCTGCTCGACATCTATGCATCGGACAACGACTACAAGAACATACTAGGCATTCTCGACAAGATAGAGGTCAAGGAGGGCAAGAGCGAACAATTGTCGATGGAGAAGTTTCGCATCTATGCTCAGATGAAGGATATGGACTCCGCTTTCAAAGAGATGAAATCGCTGGCTGAGGAATATCCTAACGATCTACGCTATCAGGTGCTCATCGGCGACTTGTACCTTGATCAAGACAAGATGGAAGAGGCGCAAAAAGCTTACGACGCCGTAGCCATGAAGGACTCTACCAATGTCAACCTCAACCTGTCACTTGCCAGCATGTACCAAAAGATGGGCAAGGAAGACCTATATCAGAAGCAGCTTAGCAAGGTGATAGGCAATCCTTCGCTCGACAACGGCACACGCCTTCAGCTGATGAATGCCTTGGTGTATGAGAATCTGCAGAATCATCGCGATTCAAGTCTCATCATCTCCCTCTTCAATGATGCCTTATCGTTGCCTCAGGAGGATACCCGCCTGATGGAACTCAATGTGCGGTACATGTTTGCTCGTAACATGCCGAAGGAAGATATCAAACCCGTACTGGAGAAGATGCTTGACATGGAACCAGAGAATGATATGGCCCGCAATCAACTCCTCCAGTATGCCACTGAGGCAAACGATGTGGATGACGTCATCCGCCTCTGCAATACTGCAGTCGAATACAACACCACCAATCCGATATACTACTATTATCTTGGCGTGGGATACTTCCAAAAGGATGATGTGCAGAGGGCAGAACCCATCATACGCAAGGGATTGGAACATGCCAAGGCTGATGATAAGAGTAATATTGAGATCATCACCTCCCTTTACAGCATGCTTGGCGATATCTGCCACCAGATGGGCAGGGATGCAGAGTGCTATGAGGCTTACGACTCCTGTCTTATATACAGATACGATGAACCGATGGTGCTCAACAACTATGCCTATTATCTTTCACTACAGAAGAAAGATCTGAAGCGTGCGGAGGAGATGAGCCGCCGCTCGAACGAGCTCGAACCTGACAACGGTACGTATCTTGACACTCTCGCATGGGTGCTCTATCAACTCAAGAGGTATGATGAGGCAAAAGAGATCATGGATAAGGTACAGCAGCTCTTGCCTGCCGACGAACTGAATGAGGACTCGGATGTCCTCGAACATATCAAAAAGATTAACTCAAAAGCAAAGAAATGAAGAAAGTAGTATATCTGTTGCTTGCCTGTGCAGTAGTGGCTGGTTGCCGCTCGTCTAAGAAGGCAGCAAAAGACGATGGGCTCACTGCGCCCGAATCGGACATAACCACTATCCAGGCTCCTAACGGTCAGCTGGAAACAACTGAAAATGGCAAGAAAGATAAGAAGGAAGACAAGAAGAAGGACTCCTACAAGCCTAAGAACACCATTTTTACGGCTAAGGTGAAGGCTAAGGTCACAGCTGGCGGAGAGAGTATATCCACATCTGGATCGCTAAAGATGCGATGGGATGACGTCATCCAGCTCTCGCTCGTCGATCCAATATTCGGCATCACCGAAGTAGGACGTTTAGAGTTTTCTGCAGACAATGTGCTCGTCATCGATCGCATCAACAAACAGTATTGTCAAGAGACGTATGAGAAGATCACAAGCCTGACCAAGCAACCTATCTCCTTCGAGACGGTTCAGACTCTCGTATGGCAACAGGCAGAAGTCGGTGTGAGCGATAATGTCACTTTTACCATCCCTGCGAAGAAGAAAATCACAGTTGATCTCCGACTCACCAACAAGGGTAATTCGTCCAACTGGGAAGCTCACACGACTGTCAGCACAAAGTACAAGAAGGTTGATGCAGAAACTCTATTCAAAGCTCTGATGCAGTAATAAATGGCCTCATCAAGGGGTCAGACCCTTTGATGAGGGCAATTCAAACACTGATTAATGGCAAAACTCCGATACATATTCATATTCATTCTCATAGCCCTCACGCTTCTTCCATCGGTCGGTGGAGGAGCAGATGCCTTTGCTCAAAAGCGCAGTACCACCAAGATCACTGGCAAGTCAAAAACGTCAACTGCCAAGAGGAATTCTACTACGCAAAAGCCCACTACAACCAAGAAGGTCGATAAGAAGACTCAGCTACGCAACGAGAAGGCTGCTACCGAGAAGCAACGCAAACTATCACAGCAACAGGCTCTGCAACTCAATAAGTCGATCAAATCCAACCTCGACTCGGTGATGATTCTGGACAACCAGATTGGCAAACAGAAGGCTTCGATCGACAGTCTGAGTAGTGAGATTGGCGTGCTGTCCAAGAATATTGTTTGCATGCAAGAGGAACTTGACTCACTGCACAACGAACTGGAACTTAAGAAGAAGCGTTACGCCAAAGCGCTCACTTACCAGAGAAAGAACCGCTCCATCCAACAGAAGATGATGTTCGTATTCTCGTCTGAAAATTTCTCCCAACTCATACGCCGCTTACGCTATGTATCAGAGTACTCTACGTTCCAGAAGGCTCAGGGTACAATCATCAAGGAGAAGCAGGCGCAGATCAAACAGAAGCAGAACGAACTCCTTGAGGCTAAGACCAGGCTTGAGAGCAATCGTGTGGTGATGCAGAGCAAGCAAAATGCTATGGAGAAGATGAAATCATCGTGCCAGACGAAGGTTAACTTCCTCAATAAGAATCTTGCTACTGTGCAAAAGCAGATCAAGGAACTACAGCAGCGTGAGGCATCACTCAATGCTGAGATTGATCGTATCATACAGGCTGAGATTGAGGCTGCACGACGTGCAGAGGCTGAACGCAAGCGCAAGGCCGAGGAAGCTCGCCGCAAGGCTGAGGAAGAGGCTCGCGCCAAGGCTCGCAGACTCGCTGAGGCGAAGGCTGCCCAAGAACGTGCCCGCAAGGCTCAAGCTGAGGCTGAAGCCAGACGCAAGGCTGCCGAGGCTGCCAAGAAAGCAGCAAAGACTGAAGAGGAGAAGGCTGCTGCCAAGGCGGAGGCTGAGCGTGCCAAGGCAGAAGTTGAACGCGCCAAGCAAGAAGAGAAGGTTGCCAAGGCAGAAGTAAAGGTAGCTGAGAAGGAAGAGAAGGAGGCTGTCAAGACTGTTACCACATGGGTATCTAACAGTGCTGACGTCAAACTCTCGGCTTCGTTCACTTCCAATCGTGGACGTCTGCCGATGCCGATCACAGGCAGTTATCAGGTAGTGGGCCATTATGGCAAATACTCACCTTCAGGACTGTCGGGAGTGGTTCTCGACAACAAGGGTATCGACATACGTGGTCAGCAGGGAGCCTGTGCACGAGCAGTATTTGACGGTGAGGTCAGCAGCATCTTCTCATACGGAGGCCGATACGTAGTCATGATACGCCATGGAAAGTACATATCAGTCTATTCTGGTCTTTCGTCAGTATCAGTGTCGAAGGGACAAAAAGTAAGCACCAAGACTTCTCTCGGTGCTGTAGGTACAAATTCAGATGGTAATATAGTGCTGCATTTCCAGTTGAGAAATGAGGTCGCAAGAATCAATCCAGAACTGTGGGTAAGATAACAGAGTAGCCTCTCATATCTTCTCACACGCTTCCTTTACGAAGGAGACAAACAGTGGGTGCGGACGCAGTACGGTGCTTGAGTACTCTGGGTGGAATTGTGTTCCTATGTACCAACGATGATCAGGTATCTCGACAATCTCAATAAGGTTGGACTCTGGGTTGATACCTACACACTGCATGCCGTTTGACTCATATTCGCTGATGTAATCATTATTGAACTCGTAGCGATGACGATGGCGCTCCTGGATGAGGCTTTCACCATAGATGGATGCAGTCTTGCTACCTTCACGCAACTGACATGCATACGCTCCAAGACGCATCGTACCTCCCATATTGGTGATATTCTTCTGATTCTCCATGATGTCGATCACATTGTGTGGGGTGGCTGTGTCCATCTCACGGCTGTTGGCGTCAGCAAAACCAAGGACATTGCGGGCAAACTCGATGACCATCATCTGCATACCGAGGCAGATACCGAAAGTTGGGATATTGTGGGTACGAGTGTACTCTGCTGCTATGATCTTACCCTCGATGCCTCGCTGGCCAAATCCAGGACAGATCATAACTCCTGCAAAACCGCTGAGTTTGTCGGCGATATTCTGTTTTGTTATCTCCTCGCTATTGACAAATTCCATTTTAACCTTAACATCATTGTATATTCCTGCCAGATTAAGGCTTTCGCGGATACTCTTGTAGGCATCCTGCAGATCATATTTACCAACAAGACCAATACGCACAACGGTAGTGGCAGACTTCTGCTTGGCAAGGAATTCATGCCATGGCTTCATGGCTGGTGTCTCGCCTACCGGGATGGCAAACTTACGCAGAATGGCTGCATCAAGACCTTGCTTCTGCATGTTTACCGGTACCTCGTAGATGCTTGGGAGGTCTTCGCTCTGTACCACGCATTCGAGGTCTACATTGCAGAAGGAAGCCACTTTGCTACGAATGCCGTCAGATAGGTGAAGTTCAGTGCGTAGGATAAGGATGTCAGGCTGAATACCCATGCCCTGCATCTCCTTGACGGAGTGCTGGGTAGGCTTGGTCTTGAGTTCACCTGCAGCCTTAAGAAATGGTACGTATGTGAGATGTACGCAGACGGCATTCTTGCCGAGTTCCCAACGGAGCTGACGGATAGCCTCCATGAAAGGTGCGCTCTCGATGTCACCAATAGTACCACCAACCTCGGTGATGATGAAGTCATAGTTGTCGCTGTCCACCTCACGAAGCATACGGCGCTTGATCTCGTCGGTGATATGAGGCACGACCTGAATGGTCTTGCCAAGATAGTCGCCATGGCGCTCGCGGTCGATGACGGTCTTGTAGATACGACCAGTTGTCACAGAGTTGTTGCGAGTAGTACGAATACCTGTGAAGCGCTCGTAGTGACCAAGGTCGAGGTCGGTCTCCATACCGTCCTCTGTGACATAACACTCTCCATGTTCGTATGGATTGAGTGTGCCGGGGTCGATATTGATGTATGGGTCAAACTTCTGTATTGTGATACGGTAACCGCGTGCCTGCAGCAGCTTACCTATTGATGACGAGATGATTCCCTTTCCAAGTGAGGAAACAACACCTCCGGTTACGAATATATATTTTGTCATGAGAATATAACGAATTACGAATTATGTTATCGCGAAGCGCTTTGCTCGCAAAGTTATCGCTCTAGGCGCTTGGAGCGTTAGCGCAAAGAATTACGAATTACTAGGTTTCAACTTCCTCAACTCCTTCAACTTCCTCAACTCCTCCCCCTTAGGGGGCTGGGGGCTTTCCTCAACTCTTCTCAATCCAGTTGACGAATGACTTTGCTGCTAAGCGATAGCCGCCGGGGGTAGGATATCGACCAGTGAAGTACCAGTCGCCTTGGTGGTTTGGAATGGCGGTGTGGAGACCTTCAATGGTTTGGAATACGAGGTGGATAGGAATGGTGACATCGTCTGGACGGAGTATCTCAACCATACGGGCGTTGAGCTGCTCGGCTGTGAATGGCTTGTAAAGCTGCTGGAGTGCTTCGCCATTACCTTTCTTACACTCTTCGCAAACATCTTTGATGATTTGTTTCAAGCCTTGCTCATTGAGTAGGGAGATGCATGCCTGGAAGGCAATGAAGTCGCCGATATTGCTCATGTCTATACCGTAGAAGTCAGGATAGCGAATCTGAGGAGCAGAACTTACGATGACGAGTGACTTAGGATGCAAACGGTTGAGAATCTTGATGATGCTTTCGCGAAGGGTTGTGCCTCGTACTATACTATCATCGATGACTACGAGGTTGTCTGTATTGTGGCGTACCACTCCGTAGGTGATGTCGTAGACGTGGGCTGCAAGGTCGTTTCGTGTGCTGCCTTCGGTGATGAAAGTTCGGAGTTTGATATCCTTTGCTACTATCTTCTCTGCTCGCACATTGTCTGAGAGTTTGCGGAGTCCCTGAATCATACCGTAGTATGCCACTTCGGCTGTGTTTGGTATGTAGGAGAATACCGTATTGTCTATGTCGCCATCGATAGTGCGAACAATCTGGTTGCAAAGCTGTTCGCCGAGTTGTTTGCGCTCATGATGGATGTCGAGGTCGTTGCCTCGGCTGAAATATATGCGCTCGAACGAACATGGTTTGATGGTTTCTTTCGGTTCTATGATCTGCTGGAGTGACACCTCACCTGCATAGTTGATGATGAGTGCCTCGCCTGGCTTGATCTCATGGATATCGGTATCGTGAATGGCGAATGTGGTTTGGAGCACAGGGCGCTCGCTGGCTATGGCCACCTTCTCGTCATCGCGATAGTAGAAGGCTGGACGTATGCCCCAAGGGTCGCGCATGGTGAACATCTCACCACTACCGGTCATACCGCACATCACATATCCACCGTCGAAATGTGGCATCGTGGTGCGAAGTACGTTGGCTATGTTGACATGAGTATCAATATATTTCGTGATCTCCTTACCTTCCATGCCCATGGCTTGCGCAATGATGAAGTTGCGCTCTACCTCACGGTCGAGGCGATGGCCCATAAGTTCGAGCATGATGTAGGAGTCGCTATAGATACGAGGCGACTGGCCTTGCTCGGTGATGGTCTCAAATACCTCGTCAATATTGGTCATGTTGAAGTTACCGCACAGACAGAGATTCTTTGCCCGCCAGTTGTTACGACGCAAAAAGGGGTGGACGTACTGAAGTCCTCCCTTGCCTGTTGTAGAATAGCGGAGGTGTCCCATGTACATCTCGCTTCCTTCGTCCATACCATTGTGGTATGCCTGTTCGAAAATTTTTGTTATGGCATCTTTGCCTTCTGCCTTTTCACGGAACATGTATTCATATCCTGCCGGTTCCTGCATCTTGACGCAAGCTATTCCGGCGCCTTCCTGTCCACGGTTATGCTGCTTCTCCATCATCAGATAGAGTTTGCTGAGCGCATATCCGTCTGTTCCGTATTTTTGCTTGAAATGTTCCTTAGGCTTCAAGAGCCTGATCATTGCTATACCACACATGGATGTTTTTTGGGGGGAATATTAATTACAAATTATTAATTACGAATTACAAATTACGAGTTACGAAATGCAAGTTATGAGTTTTGAGATTTAAAACACAAAACCAAAATTCATAATCCATAAGTTCTGTCCTATTGGGCAATAATTATGAATTATGAATTTTGAACTATGAATTGTTATCAGTTGTAAGCTGCTTCTCCGTGTTCGTAGATATCAAGACCTTCTTCCTCGATGCGCTTCTCGACGCGGAGTCCGTGAGTATGCTTGATGATCTCGAAGAGGATGATACCGACTACGAATGCGAATCCTGCCACTGTGACTGCACCAAGAGTCTGAACACCTACTGTAGCTTCTACGCCGTCGAGGTCTGGGTTGCAGAATACACCTGTGAGGATGGTACCGAGAAGACCGCCAACACCGTGTACTGATACTGCACCAACTGGGTCGTCAACCTTACAAACCTTATCGATGAAGCTTACGCTCATACACATCACTACGCTGACTACGCCACCGATGATTGCTGCTGCCCAGATGTCAACGCAGTCACAACCTGCTGTGATACCTACAAGACCTGCGAGCACACCGTTGCAGACCATTGAGAGTGAAGGTTTTCCGTCTACGATCCAAGTGTAGATGAGTGCTGCGATACCGCCGACGGCTGCTGCCATATTTGTAGTCACGAATACGTGTGAAGCGCTTACTGCATTGTCATAACCTGTGATGGCTACTGTAGAACAAGGGTTGAATCCAAACCATCCGAGCCAGAGGATGAACACACCGAGAGCTGCGAGGGTGAGGTTGTGACCAGGAATGGCGCGGCTCTTACCGTCCTTACCATACTTACCAATACGAGGGCCGAGTACGATAGCACCTGCAAGTGCGAGGGCACCACCACAAAGGTGAACTACTGTAGAACCTGCGAAGTCGTGGAATCCCATTTCAGAGAGCCAGCCGCCGCCCCAAGACCAGTGACCTTCGATAGGGTAGATACAAAGGCTGATGAGGATAGAGTAGACAATGTACATAGAGAACTTTGTGCGCTCAGCCATAGATCCAGAAACGATAGTAGCTGTTGTGGCGCAGAACACTGTCTGGAAGATGAATGTTGCTTCAGCTGGAATGTTGCTGTCTTCGCCGATGAAACCAAAACCGCTCCAACCGAAGAGGCCGTGGTCTGTACCGTACATAAGAGAGAAACCAACTATCCAGAACAGCACGGTACCTGCCATGAAGTCGCAGAAGTTTTTCATAAGGATGTTGGCTGTATTCTTTGATCGAGTCATGCCCGCTTCAACAAGAGCAAATCCTGGCTGCATCCAGAACACGAGCATTGCACCGAGTAAGACCCAAAGAGTATCAAGACCGTTAACGTGGTCGACTGCTTCCTCTACTATAGCAGGAGCAGCATCAAGTATAGTGTGTAACATAAACTAATCGTGTTTGCGTGAGTTGTTTTTATTTCTTATCCTTCAATACTGTATCTCCATGTTCGCCAGTGCGGATTGAGTAGCAGTCTTCTACCACACTGATGAAGATTCGACCGTCACCTACCTGACCTGTGTGAGCAGCTTCCATGAGCACCTTTACAGTATTCTCTACCAAGAGGTCGCGGCAGATGATTGTGATGTGCATTCGTTCAATCATGTCCGTGCTGTATACAACACCACGGTAGATACGTTCCTGACGGCTTTGTCCGATACCATGGCAATCGTGATATTCAAACCAGTCGATGTCGGCAGCAAGAAGAGCCTCCTTGACTTCCTCGAACTTTGTCCTACGGATAATAGCTTCAATCTTTTTCATACCTTTAAAAAAATTTTTGTGTTAATGTTGTTTTTTACTTACCTTGTTTTATTATTGTGTCTGTGTTTATCAAAAAGTAAGCGTTAACTTGCTTTTGATGGTGCAAAGGTAAGGAGTTTATATGTACCAACCAAACAAAATGATAGTTATTTTGAGAAAATGATATAAAAATGTCAATCTTATTCTTGATTATGTCACTTATTTTGAAAATCATTGTTGTTTTTGATGCCAAAATGCGTTTGAAACGTTGCAAAGTTATGGTAACAGTGCCATAACAAGGTGTATTTGGTGTTGTTTTATCAAAATATTAACCGTTATTTCTATATTCTTAATTATTATTACTAACTTTGCACGCAAAATAATATATAATAGTAATAAGAAATGAAAGATTTTGTACAGGAACTTACTTGGCGCGGTATGATTCACCAGATGATGCCAGGTACAGACGAACTCCTTAAGAAGGAACAGACTACAGCATACCTGGGTATCGACCCAACTGCTGACTCACTTCATATTGGTCACCTCTGTGGTGTGATGATGCTTCGTCACTTCCAGCGCTGTGGTCATAAGCCATTGGCACTCGTAGGTGGTGCTACTGGTATGATTGGTGACCCATCAGGCAAGAGCCAGGAGCGTAACCTCCTCGACGAGGAAACTCTCGCTCACAACGTAAAGTGCATCAAGGAACAGCTCGCTCGCTTCCTCGACTTCGACAGCGATGCACCAAACCACGCTGAGATGGTTAACAACTACGACTGGATGAAGAACTTCACCTTCCTCGATTTCGCTCGTGACATCGGTAAGCACATCACTGTAAATTATATGATGGCTAAGGAATCAGTGCAGAAGCGTCTGAATGGTGAGGCTCGCGATGGTCTTTCTTTCACTGAGTTCACTTACCAGCTCCTTCAGGGTTATGACTTCCTCTGGCTATATGAGAACAAAGGTTGTCGCCTTCAGCTTGGTGGTGCAGACCAGTGGGGTAATATCACTACAGGTTCTGAACTTATCCGCCGTAAGAACGGTGGTGAGTGCTTTGCTCTCACTTGTCCACTCGTGACAAAGAGTGATGGCCGTAAGTTCGGAAAGACTGAGTCAGGCAATATCTGGCTCGATCGTGAGCGCACATCTCCATACGCATTCTATCAGTTCTGGCTCAACGTGCCAGATGAGGATGCTAAGAAGTACATCAAGATTTTCACTTCGCTTGAGAAGGAAGAGATTGAAGCTGTCATTGCAGAGCACGATACAGACCCAGGTCGACGTGTGCTCCAGAAGCGTCTTGCTGAGGAAGTGACTGTTATGGTTCACTCAAAGGAAGATCTCGACATGGCTATCGAGGCATCAAACATCCTCTTCGGAAAGTCAACAAAGGAAAGTCTTCTGAAGCTTGACGAACAGACTCTGCTTGATGTGTTTGCCGGTGTACCACAGTTTGAGGTTTCAAAGGCAGACTTCGAAGCAGGCATCAAGGCTGCAGATCTCTGCGTCGAGAAGGCTCAGTGCTTCCCATCAAAGGGAGAGATGAAGACACTCGTGAAGGGTGGCGGTGTATCTGTCAATAAGGACAAGCTCGCTCAGCCTGACCAAGTTATCACAACTGCCGACCTCCTCGATGGCAAGTACCTCCTTGTACAGCAGGGCAAGAAGAAGTACTTCCTGATTATTGCAAAGTAATGATTTTATCAAAAGATAAAGATCCAATGGGATACGCAATCGCCGACTACCACAAGAATGGGGTAGCAGGGCGGTTGCGTGTTTTCTCTCCACAGTTTGAGGAAGATGAGATACCTGTCGAGACTCTGTTCCGTGAATGGGACGAAATGCCCCTGATAGAGCAGAGGGCCTTGGAGATGGCAAGTGGAAGCATACTCGACGTAGGGGCTGGTGCCGGTTGTCATGCCTTGGTGCTGCAGGACATGCATAAGCAAGTAAAGGCTGTCGATATATCTCCATTATCGGTTGCGACAATGGAAGATAGAGGAGTAGAGAACGTGGAACTAAAGGATTTCTTTGACATCAAAGGCGAGAAATATGACACCGTATTGATGCTGATGAACGGTTCTGGCATCATCGGCAGTGTGGATCGCTTACCCGACTTCTTCCATCACCTTGACTCCTTGCTCAGTGAGGGAGGCAAACTGCTCATGGATTCGTCCGACATCAGATATGTGTTTGAGGATGAAGATGGATCGTTCGCTATCAACCTTGACGACAACTACTACGGTGAACTTGAGTACCAGATGCAGTATAAGCGTGTGAAGGGTGATGCCTTCCCATGGCTCTATATCGATCGTGCCACGCTGCAAGGATATGCCGAGGAAGCTGGATATGCTGTGGAGGTCGTGGAGGAAGGCGAGCACTATGACTACCTCGCTTGTATAACTAAATCTAATCAGTAAATCTATAACAATAACACCATCTATGGAAACAGAAGATACACTTGAGATGACTAATGAGGAACTAATGCTGCTCCGCATCACTGGTGAGGACCGTCCGGGACTTACCGCAAGCATCATGGAGATTCTGGCTCGATATAATGCCAATATTCAGGATATCGGACAGGCGGATATCCATTCTACACTGAGTCTTGGAATATTGATCCGTGTCGATGAACTTCATTCTGGTCAGGTGATGAAGGAACTTCTCTTCAAAGCCAGCGAACTGAATGTGAATATCAAGTTCTATCCTATCTCAATGGAGGAGTATGAAAACTGGGTAGGCCGACAGGGTAAGAACCGCTATATGCTCACTGTGCTCGGCCGACGTGTCGAGGCTCGCCAGATATGGGCTATAAGCAAACTGATTGCAGAACAGGGATTGAATATCGATGGCATCAAGCGTCTCACTGGTCGTGCCAGTATCCAGCATCCAAAGGAGAAGACACGCGCTTGCATACAGTTCTCCGTGCGTGGTACTCCAAAGGACCGACAGGAACTTCATGCAGCATTGCTCAAGATGTCGAGCGAGATGGAGATCGACTGCTCGTTCCAGCGTGATAATATGTACCGCCGTATGCGCCGACTCATTTGTTTTGATATGGACTCAACGCTCATCCAGGAGGAGTGTATCGACGAACTGGCACGCAAGCATGGCGTGTACGAACAGGTGGCTGCCATCACGGCAAGCGCCATGCGTGGAGAGATCGATTTCAAGGAGTCGTTCACTAAGCGATGCAAACTGCTCAAGGGACTTGATGTCAGTGTGATGCGTGAGATAGCGGAGAATATGCCGTTCACTGAGGGCATAGACCGTCTGATGTATGTGCTCAAGAAGTACGGATACAAGATTGCCATCCTGTCGGGTGGATTCACGTTCTTCGGCGAGTATATCCAGAAGAAGTACGGCATCGACTATGTTTATGCCAACGAACTTGAGATTGGAGAAGATGGTAAGTTGACAGGCAACTATCTTGGTGAGGTGGTAGACGGAAAACGTAAGGCAGAACTCCTGAAACTCATTGCCCAAGTGGAGAAGGTTGACCTTCAGCAGACCATTGCCGTCGGTGATGGAGCCAACGATCTACCAATGCTTTCGGAGGCCGGTCTCGGTATTGCCTTCCATGCCAAGCCTCGTGTTGTGGCAAATGCACGTCAGAGTATCAATACGATAGGTCTTGATGGCGTGCTTTATTTCCTTGGATTCAAGGATAGCTATCTTGACGAAAATGCGCAGTAAAGCCATATTGACATTAGCACTTCCTATAGTAATAGCCCAGCTTGGCAGTATTCTGCAAGGCTGGGCCGATACTATTATGGTGGGATGGTATGGTACACCAGAACTGTCTGCATCAGGATTTGTGAACAATGTGTTTAATCTGACTATCTACTTCCTGCTTGGTATCTCCTATGCATCCACTCCTGTGGTGGGCGACTATTTCAGCAAGGGCGATTATGATTCGGTGGTACAGGCAAGGAGAAGCAGCGTGTTGGTCAATCTGCTGGCGAGCCTTTTGGTTGTTGGTGCCCTATATATATTATATAATAATGTGGAGAGACTCGGCCAGCCGCAGGAATTGATGCCGCTCATCAAACCGTATTTCATTGTGCTTCTGGCATCATTGCCGTTCCTGGCTGTATTCAATGCCTTGAAGCAATGCTTTGATGCTACAGGCGACACAAAGACACCGATGTATGTGATGCTGGGTGGAAATGTGTTGAATGTGATGCTCAACTATCTGTTTATCTTTGGCCGTCTTGGTTGCCCTGAACTCGGACTCGTAGGTGCGGGTGTGGCTACATTGTTATCACGATTAGCAATGATGCTTGCATTGATGTTTTTCCGTCGAAGGAATTCCTTTCTATCCAACAGCAAGGGCAACTGGTCATTCCGCGATGCCGGCCGACTGACTCGACTGGGCATCCCGATCAGCGTCCAGCTATGTCTTGAAGCAGGCAGTTTCAATGTCTGTGCACTGTTCATGGGATGGATAGGTGCCACAGCTCTTGCTGCCCATCAGGTCATGTGTACGGTATCAACCTTCGGATTCATGATCTACTACGGCATAGGTGCAGCTGCTGCCATACGCATAGCTTACTATCGAGGACAGGATGAGTGGGATGAGGTTCAGGCCACTGCACGGACTGCGCTATGGATGTCGTTCACATCTTCTGCAATAGTGGTGATTCCTATCTGCATTTTCGGACGACAGCTGGCAGGCTTGTTCACTACGAGCGATGAGGTGGCAGTTCTCTTCCTCTCTCTCATTCCGGCATTTGCCTGCTATCAGGTGGGAGACTGCATGCAGACCATATACGCTAACTGCTTGCGTGCCATTGAGGACGTTAAGTATCTGATAGTCTTTGCGATCATAGCATACGCATTAATCAGTGTGCCGTTGGCTTACACCTTTGCATTCATCTTGGATGGAGGCGCAGCAGGAGTATGGTGGAGTTTCCCATTCGGACTTACGACCGCAGGTCTATTATATATATTAAGGTATAGGCTTACAACTTCGAGACATTTGAGTTGAGGGAGTTGATGAAGTTGAGGGAGTTGAATAGGTTTATTAGAAAAATATGAACGACGACGAACGATTTATGCAGCAAGCCCTCGTCGAGGCCCGTAAGGCTTTGGCGCAGGATGAGATCCCCATAGGGGCAGTAGTGGTGGCTAATGGTAGCATCATAGGCCGTGGGCATAACCTCACGGAGACCCTCCACGATGTGACCGCCCATGCTGAGATGCAGGCTATCACAGCAGCTGAGGAGTATCTCGGTGGCAAGTATCTTGATAAGTGTACGCTTTACGTCACCGTGGAACCATGTGTGATGTGTGCTGGAGCCATCGGTTGGAGCCAGATGGGCAGGATAGTGTTTGGAGCTTCCGATCCTAAGCGCGGATACCAGACGTACGCTCCCCGTGCTTTCCACCCTAAGGCTACGATGACCAGCGGCGTGCTGGAGGAGGAGTGCAGTCGGTTGATGAAGGACTTCTTCAAGAGCAAGCGATAGTGGAGATGGAAAGAAAAAGCATGGCTTTGAAAGTCAAATCACAGTCTTTTGTACTTAATTGACGGTCAAATTGTGCTTTTTCTTTCTTTTTTCCATGAAATACAATAAATAATGCCTACATTTGCAACGGATATCTCTAAACTTATTGACCCGAAAAATATTAAATTATAAATTATTACCTATTAATTCATTCCTATTTATGAGAAAAATTTACTCATTTATTGTGTTTGCAACACTGATGCTCGTATCGGCTGTTGCTAATGCTGTGGAGTATACACTCCCATCCGAAAATGGTGTGCTTCAGAGTGAGGCATACAACATGCGTCTGTTCAAGACATGGAATTTCATCGCCCTTACTTACAATGGTAAGGCTATCACTCCTGATGTGTTCACTACAGTTGCTGATGGGGACAAGGAGATGCCTCCACTTGAGGTTGGCTACTATCCTCTCAAGGTGACTAACGAAGGCATGGAAGGCTGGTACATGGGTATCGGCAATATCGAGTTCAATGCTGACAAGGGTCTCTACAACAATAAGAACGGTATCCGCTATGCTGTTCTCGCGGGCCTTAAGGTTGGTCAGATCATCTGCATTCAGGGCGAAGGTGGTTCAAAGATTAAAGAACCAGAGATCGGTGAGGTTCATACTTATGCTGTAAACTGTAACCGCATACAGAAGCAGAGTGTCGACGGCACTATCGAAGCATGGACTGCTTCTTATCTTTCAAATAACGGTTTTGAAAATGTTGTTGAGGAGATCACTGATGCCATCCATGACATTCAGAATGCAGGTGTAGACCTCACACAGGAAGGTGCTGAGAGCCTTGCTGACAACTATCGCTATTTCCGCGTCATCAACGATGGTCCTCTCTACATCGCTTTCGGTAAGAATGCTGCTATTCAGGGTGTTCAGATTTGGATCGATGCTAATGCTGACGAGGCTGTTTCTGTTCCTTCATATAAGGTAGTAGGTGTCAACGGTGCTGCTCGCAACATCGAACTCACAGTAGGTGAGTCTACTCTCGGTGCTGCTTGTAAGACTACTTACGGTATCGTAGACGAAGGTGGTACATACGAGGACTACGAATACGATGAGTCTGTAGGTTACTTCACAGTGACTGCAGCTGACGACTCTGACGGTGATGGTATCGTAGGCATCATCGCTGCTACCACTTCTGAGAATGGCGCTGTTTCTGATGTTGTTACCTTCCAGGTTGACGTCACTGAGATCACTCTCAATGCTCCTACAGCCACTCTTGTAGGCTTCAATGGCGAAGAGCGTATCTACTCTATCGGATGGACCAACAACACTCTCTGTAAGGAGTCTTATAAGATCTCTTGCGAGGCTGACGACGGCGCTTCCTACAGCGAGTTTGAGGAGAACGGTGGTATCGGTGAGACATTTACTGCAACAAAGAATTTCAAGGTTACAGTAAAGGTCGACGGTTATGCTAATGGTGTACTCGAGGATGCTGCATTCAAGACTGGTGTCAATATCCGTCGTAAGAATGCTGACAAGGCTGCTGCTCAGGCACACGACTGGGACTTCGCTCATCTCTCAACTTACCAGCAGGCTCTCATCAAGCAGGACGACTCTGATCCATCTGTTGTAGAGAAGTACTATATCGTAAATGGTGAGACAAACGACACTACTTACTACTCTGTAGAGGAATACGCATCACTTGAGGCTCAGGGTGTAGACGTATCTAATGCTGTAGCAGTCATCAAGGAGTCAGGCTGGTGGGCATTTGATTCAAGCAAGGGACGTACATCACTCAAGGTCGTAGAGGGTGGTAACAATCAGAATGCTGATGGTTACGGATATGCCGACGATGCAGCCAAGGTTTGGGAAGGCATAGATATCAACAATCCTCCATACGTCAACTCTAAGAATGAGCAGACAAGTTCTATCCTCATCTACATCAACGATGACCTCGGTCTCTACCTCGGCACTAAGCCTGTATTCACATTCCCACGCGAACAGGTTGCTGCAGGCGAACTCGTTCTCATGTACATCGGTTACGGTGGTTCTAACTACACAAACACTCGCTACCCTATCATCGGCGAGGCTCCAGTTGATGCTCCATATTCTGTAACTCTTGGCAACAATCCACACGTATTCTACATCGACGTCTACACTTACGACAACCTCCCAGCTGACGAGTTCGATCCAACAGCTGTTCAGTCTGTAGAGGGTGCAGCTAAGGTTACTGCTATCTACTCTGCTAATGGTGCTCGCCTCTCTGCTCCACAGAAGGGTATCAACATCGTTAAGATGAGTGACGGTTCAGTTAAGAAGATTATGATTAAGTAATTTTTAACTATTATGATAATTAAGTGGATACAACTGCGGTTGTGTCCACTTTTTTTTGTAACTTTGCCGCCGTAATACCTAATAACAACCATTATGATACAAAAAAATCTATTCAAAGGTTTAGCGGCAGCTGCATTTGCCATGGTAAGTGCTTCTGCTTCTGCGCAGCTAACCACCAACAATGGCATCCAGTATCTACAGGGGCAATCTGTGGATGTGAGCCAGGACTTCTCCGACTTCAGCAACATCTATTTCTTTGCTGACAGCCTTGTCTCTTTCGATACAAAAACAGGTAAGGGTACGCTCCAGTGGAAGCGCCAGCAACTCATGCCTCGTCAGGCTTTCAACGCCAATACATATTTGCACCAGCCACTCAAGATGCTCGACTTCCCTGATACGGCATACGACAACGATCCTCAGCTGCAGTTCTCTCTCGAACCGGTTGATGCACGCACCATCCGTGTGCGTGTCTACACATCACCTATCGTTCCAAAGGACAATTACGACGATGAGGTGATGCTTGTTGGCCGCCCTGCCGACGGCTCTGCTCAGTGGAAGGTCACAAAGACTGCAGACGGTGTAGAGTATAAGTCTGCAGAAGGTTCTGTAGTCATTAAGAACTATCCTTGGCGCATCGTTCTCAAGGATAAGAACGGCAAGGAACTCACTCATACCCGCACTTGGAATGATAATGACAGCACACAGATCAAGGTACCACCATTCCTCTTCATGAAGCGTGGTTCGGACAATTCGCGCGCCATCAATCCTGTGTTCTCACTCTCTCCAAACGAGAAGATCTTCGGTTGCGGTGAATCATTTACTGCTCTCAATAAGGTAGGTCAGAAGGTCAACCTCTTCGTTACAGACCCACAAGGGCCAGAAGGGCCAGACATGTACAAGCCTATACCTTTCTTCTTCTCAAACAAGGGATATGGTATGTTCATGCACACCTCAGCACCGGTCACTTGCGACTTCGGTCAGTCATACATTGGTGCCAACAAACTCTTCATGGCTGATGAGGCGATGGACTTCTTCATCTTCTTCGGACAGCCAAAGGATATCCTTTCTGAGTTCACAGCTCTCGTAGGTCGCCCAGATCTGCCACCACTCTGGTCTTTCGGCACTTGGCAGAGTCGTATCACTTACTTCTCCGAACAGGAAGGACGCGAAGTGGCTAAGAAACTTCGTGATCTGAAGATCCCTACCGACGTCATCCATTTCGACACCGGATGGTTCGGTGTCGACTGGCAGTGTGACTACCAGTTTGCTAAGGATCGCTTTAAGAATCCTGCAAAGATGCTTTCCGACCTCAAGAAGGACGGCTTCCACGTGTGCCTGTGGCAGTTACCATATTTCACACCAAAGAACAAGTATTTCAACGAACTTGTCGAGAAAGATCTCTATGTGCACAACGACAAGGGTCAACTCCCATACGAGGATGTCTGTCTCGATTTCTCTAATCCTGCTACTGTGGCTTGGTATCAGGAGAAGCTTGCTGGACTCCTGAAGCAGGGCGTGGGTGTCATCAAGGCCGACTTCGGTGAGGCTGCTCCTTATCTCAATGGTGTGTACCACAGTGGTCGTACTGGCCTCTATGAGCACAACCTCTATCCAGTACGTTACAACAAGGCTGCATACGACATCATTAAGCAGACCAACAATGGTGAAGGCATCATCTGGGGCCGCTCTGCATGGGCAGGCAGTCAGCGCTATCCACTCCACTGGGGTGGTGATGCAGCTACTACCAACACTGGTCTTCAGGGCGATATCCGCGGCGGTCTGTCATTTGGTCTTTCTGGTTTCTGCTTCTGGAGCAACGACATGGGTGGATTCGTAACCAAGAGCCCTGAGCGTCTCTATCGTCGATGGGTACCATACGGATTCTTCACCAGCCATTCGCGTGCGCATGGAGTAGAGACAGAACCGTGGCTCTACAATGAGGACTTCATCAACTACTATCGCAAGTGTGCAGGGATGAAGTACCAGCTCATGCCATACATAGTTAATCAGGCAAAGATCTGTGTTGAGAACGGTTGGCCAATGCAGCGTGCTCTCCTTCTCGAGTTCCCTGACGACCCAGGTGTATGGACTGTCGAGGATGAGTATATGTTTGGTTCTGAGATGCTCGTAGCTCCACTCATTGAGGACTGCACTGAGCGCCTCGTCTACCTCCCACAGGGTCAGAACTGGGTTGACTATCAGTCGGGCAAGGTCTACGAACCTGGTTGGCGTACTATCCCTGCTGGTGAGATCGAGATTGTGGTTCTCGTCAAGCAAGGTGCTGAGATTCCTCACGTACCAGTAGCTCAGAGCACCGACAAGATCGAGTGGGACAAGCAATATATCAAGAAGTATTAATAAGACCCACCCCAACCCTCCCTTAAGGGAGGGGGAAAAGGTGTAATCGATTAATGGACAATCCAAAACAAATACACATAGCGGATTATAACTATCCGCTTCCTGACGAGCGGATAGCCAAATATCCTCTCGCAGAGCGTGACTCAAGCAAGTTGCTGGTCTACAATCATGGAGAGGTGAGCGAAGATACGTTCAAGAACATCCCCAACTACCTTCCAAAGAATGCCTTGATGATCTTCAACAACACTAAGGTGATTCGCGCCCGTCTTCATTTCCGCAAGGCACAAACTCAAGAAGGCCAGCAAGGTGCACTTATAGAAGTATTCTGTCTTGAACCGGCTGTCCCTAACGACTACCAACTGAACTTCTCAACCAAAGGAAGTGTCCAGTGGTACTGTCTTGTAGGCAATCTTAAGAAATGGAAGGAAGGTAAACTCTATCGCAACATTATCATGCCTGATGGTACAGAAGTGCAACTTTCGTGCGAACGCAAAGGCATTCACGGCACTTCCCACATCATCGAATTCTCGTGGCAAACAGTAACCGCAACCTCCCTCCCTGGGGAGAGTCGGGGAGAGGCTTCGTGGGCTGAACTTCTTGAAGCGACAGGTGAACTCCCAATTCCTCCTTACCTCAACCGTAAGACTGAAGAGAGCGACCTCAAGACCTACCAGACTGTCTATTCCAAGATTAAGGGCTCAGTTGCTGCTCCTACCGCAGGTCTCCACTTCACTGAACCCGTGCTCAAGGCTCTTGATGATGCTGGTATTGAGCGCGAAGAACTCACTCTACATGTTGGTGCTGGTACCTTTAAACCAGTCAAGAGTGAGGAGATAGGTGGTCACGATATGCATACTGAACACATCGCTGTTCGCCGACAGACCATTGAAAAGCTCATTGCTCATGGTGGTGAGGCTATAGCAGTCGGTACAACGTCAGTTCGCACACTTGAAAGCCTCTACTATATGGGTGTATTAAGCGAACAGTTAAAAGTGAAGAGTGAAAAAAACGAGTATGTAGAGACGGGCGATGCGGAGGAACTGCATGTGCCTCAGTGGATGCCGTACGAGTACGATGGTAGCATGACTACCGTTGAAGCTCTCCAGGCGCTTCTCGACTACATGGATCGCCACCACCTCGATGTCCTTCACTCGTCCACCCAGATCATCATTGCTCCGGGCTACAAGTATCACATCGTCAAGCATATGGTGACTAACTTCCACCAGCCACAGTCTACCCTACTCCTTCTCGTCTCAGCCTTCATCAACCAGCCAAACCTTGGCTACGAAGGCGACTGGCACAAGATCTACGATTATGCCCTCGCTCACGACTTCCGTTTCCTAAGCTATGGCGACTCATCACTGCTTATCCCATGATTGCAACTCAAAAAGATAACTCCGAAGAGATGTTCCCTGTTGTTGATGAAGAGGGCAATATCATCTCTGCTGCTACCCGTGGCGAATGCCATTCGGGCAGCAAACTTCTTCATCCAGTAGTGCATCTGCATGTATTTAATTCAAAAGGCGAACTGTTCCTGCAGAAGCGACCTGCATGGAAGGATATCCAACCTGGCAAGTGGGACACAGCTGTGGGTGGACATATCGACCTTGGTGAGAATGTGGAGCAAGCTTTGAAACGTGAGGTGGAGGAAGAACTCGGCATTACGGACTTTACTCCTGAACTGATTGAGAAATATGTGTTTGAATCTTCTCGCGAGAAGGAACTTGTATTTGTTCACAAAACCGTATATGATGGTCCTGTCACTCCTTCTGCCGAAACCGATGGCGGCCGCTTTTGGTCGGTCGAAGAAATCAAAGCCAACCTCGGTAAGGATGTCTTCACTCCCAACTTCGAAAGCGAGCTCCAGCGCGTCCATCTCATCTAATCCTGTTTCGTTAGGCGAAACACTGTTTCGCCTCAAAAAATACATCAACCTATATGAAACGTCTATTAACCCTATCAGTAACCCTGATTTTTCACATTTCACTTTTCACTCTTCACTCCCACGCACAAGACATCTGGCTCGATATCAACGGCGTGCGCGACCTCACAGCCGACTCGCTCGACATAGCCAACCAGGCTCGCCCTGTACCAGGTTCCAGCCGTAAGGGTAACAACCCCGTGCTCTTCCTCATCGGCAACTCAACCATGCGAACAGGTACGCGTGGCGATGGTGCCAACGGACAGTGGGGATGGGGATTCTATGCCCACGAATACTATGACGAAACGAAGATTACCGTTGAGAACCACGCACTTGGTGGCACATCCCCACGTACCTTCTACCGCGACCTTTGGGCTCCTATCTGTGCAGCCATTCGCCCGGGCGACTATGTATTCCTCGAGTTAGGCCACAACGACAATGGTCCTATCGACACCATCCGCGCCCGTTCCAGCTATCGTCCTGATGGCAAACTCTCCATCAAGCACGACTCCACCAATATATATAATAAGATGACGAAAAAGCAGGAGATGGTCTACACCTTTGGTGACTACACTCGTATGTTTATTAATGATGTACGCGCAAAGGGCGGTGTACCAGTCCTGTTCACCTTGACACCAAGAAATCAGACCCTCACCCCACCCCTCCCCCTCTATGGGGAGGGAGACCAGCAGCAATCCCATCCGGATGGCTCTCCCCATAGAGGGGGATATGCCCAAAGGGCAGAGAGGGTCTTTACTATCGATCGCAAACTCACCGACTTTACTCCTGCCATCTTTGCTGTGGGTAAGGAGATGTGTGTACCGGTTATTGACCTTAACGACATCTCTGCCCGAAAACTCGAGCAGTACGGCCCATGGAAGACCGACTACCATTTCTACCTCGATAAGATCCACTCGTCAGCCTTCGGTGCCATGATGAATGCCCGCAGTGCTGCTGAAGGCATTGCTGCCAGCGATGATCCGCAGATCGTACGCATCAAGTCATTCCTCAACGATAAGGTTGCCCCTGCGCGTTGTGACCAGAAGCGTGAGAAAGGCAAGCCTATGGTCTTCCTCTGCGGCGACTCTACAGGTAAGAATGAGGATAAGAATCCTGATGGCATGTGGGGCTGGGGCTCACAGGGCTATACGGTGTTTGATCAGAAGAAGTGTGTGTTCCAAAATCAGGCTCAGGCTGGACGCTCCACCCGCACCTATCTCGAGGAGAATCGCTGGGAACGTGTGTACAACTCACTTGAGCCGGGCGACGTGGTACTCATCCAGTTTGGTCACAACGACATCAGCGGCATCGATAAGCAGAAGGAGCGTGGTGTCATTCCTTGCATGGAGGACACGAGCCACGTCTACCACATGGAGTCCAACGGCAAGTATAAGGTCATCTATTCCTTCGGTTGGTACATCAAGAAGATGGTGCGCGACTGCCAGGAGAAGGGTGCTCATCCTGTGATCCTCTCTTTCACTCCTCGCAATGAGTGGCACGAAGGCAAAGGTACCACCGTCGGGACCTTCTATCCAGTCAACGAACAGAAAGGACGCTACTACATCGAGCGTCGCAACGATAAGTACATCCCTCTGTGGGACAAGCAGATAGCTGAGGAGTGCGGAGCAGAGTTCGTCGATGTACACAACATCACAGCCGATTTCCTTGATCAGAAATGTGGTAAGGTGGGCAAGGATGCAGCCATGAAGTATTTCAACCACGACCACACCCACACGTCTCTCCTTGGCGCTCAGACCAATGCACAAAGTGTGGCCCGGGGACTCAAGGCCATCAAGAGCCCGGTGGCTAAGCTGCTGAAATAGATTTATTGACAAAAACTAAATAAGAACATGAATAAATAAGAACATGAAAAGACTATTTCTCACACTATTGACATGCGTATTCGCGCTTGTGTCTCAGGCTCAGGAATGGAAAGATCCATGGGTGGATCACATCTGGACCAACGGTTCAGAGATGTTG
This sequence comes from Bacteroidales bacterium UBA1733, assembly GCA_002315795.1. Next base: position 7,667 of record DCIF01000096.1, on the reverse strand, counting down.
GTATCAGTACCTATTGCTAACAATCAGGTGCTGTTGGTGGCTAACAGCTATTACGATGCAGGGTATGGCTATCTGCTGCAAACAAAAAAGACCGGCAACTACCAGTATGACATGAAGAGCGTTCAGAACACCCTCTCCACCTCTCAACTCAGCAATCTTGATGAGGTAGCAAAGATGATCCTCGAGAGTGGCAGCACCAATAGTGATGATGATGGCTACTGGAGGCGCAAGGATGTAGGCAACTATAACCTGCTTATTCGCTACCATGCCAACCACACCGTCAGCTCGGTCTATGAGGAGACGGGTCGTGAGATGAGGGAGGTCGCTGTGGATGCCATGATGACCATGATCGCGGGTTCCTATACCACCACCAGGGGCGTCGAATATCGGTTCAGCGATGATGGTTCCTGCATCTTCAACGGCAAACCAGCCACATACTATATCGTCAGTGATGACGGCACTGATGCCCCCGACTACACCATCGTCATCGGCAGCCGCATTTGGCAACTCGTTCCTACCATCGAGGGCATGAAGATCTACCTGGCTGAGCGCAATGATGACGGCGACTTGATACGTAAGAATCTCTATGCATCATTGAAGGCAAGCACCCGTGCTCCACGATGGCAGTTCACTTCCGACCGTCCAGTCTGCTACTATGCTGCCAACTCGCTTCCCGACCATTCTGTGCTCCGCCTCATGCGCAATGAGATCTATGCCCGCCACGGCTACACCTTCTCCGATCCGCAGCTCAAGGACTATTTCCAGTCCTGCTCGTGGTACAAGCCTATAGGCGACAACACAAAGGTCCGACTCTCCGACATGGAGCTCCTCAACGTCGCCATCCTCAAGGCATTAGAATAATACAACGAAAGCAGGGTGCCCATTCCGGCACCCTGCTTTTATCTATCATTGCTGTAGCAAAAAAGCTCTAAACTCTCACTTCACTACATTGAAGTTCTTGAGCGACACCTCGATATATCCAAGGTAAGCCTCGCCAGCAGTTACAGTTACGAGAAAACCTTCGCCAGTCTTCTCTACGCCTGCCACACCGACACATGTTGCGCCGTCACCGAGAGCAGATAACTTATACACACCCTCGATAGTATCAGAACTGTACTCTACATCTTCGAGATTCTTAGTGTCGAGCTTAGCAGCCTTGCCGAGTATGGCAAATGCCTCTGCCACATCATCCTCTGAAGCATTCTTCATGTCGAAAGGAACGATAGAGAGAGCGAACAGATTGTCTGGAGTCATAATCACGAGACCATCCTTATCCTCCTTTGTCACCTTCGAGTTGTCTGGTACCACTACCGAGATAGCCAACTTCTTGCTTGTGTAAACCACTGGATCCTGTGCATAAGCACCTGCGATGCTCATGAGCACCACTACCATACTGATAATAAATCTTTTCATGCTGATAATTTTTTTATTGTTAATAAATCGCGTTATGCAGGTGTGCAGCGGCAGTCGCCCTATGCTTATGTGCAGCAACCGGACCTTCATCTCCCCCCACACCTACTTTCGGCTGCAAAGTTAATAAAAAACTTTCCAACACAAGCAACCAATCCCACCTTTTTTTCATTTCCACCCCCATTTTTTTCGCAAAGCGCTTTTTTCTATTATCGGTTCCTGCGTATTACGACCAATTCGAAACGTCAGAAAGTCTTTGATGTAATCGTGGGTAATAAATAATATTTTTTAAAAACGCCAAATAAATTACACTAATATCACTAACTCTTGTAATCCGTTCATATACAGATATATGATGCAGTGTAATTATAGTGATATTAGCTGTTTTGTAATATCACTAATATCACTAAATAACATGACCGTCTCCAGCGCTAAAGCAATATCAGCACAGCAACTATGGTTATTTGTTGCAACAATCATTTCAAAGCACAGCTGTGGTTTTAACAAAAGCACAGTTGTGACTTATTATAACCACGGCTGTGGTTTGAACTAACCACAGCCGTGACAATCTTTATTTTACTCCAAACGTAACCACCTTTTATAGGTCCTTTCCGATGTCGCGACGGAAGTATTTGCCTTCGAACTGAATCTTTGCAGCCTCGGTGAATGACTTGGTGAGGGCTTCGTCCTTGCTTGATCCGTAAGATGATACGGCAATGACACGACCGCCGGCTGTGACCACCTCACCGTCCTTGAGAGCTGTACCTGCGTGGAAGACTACTGAGCCTTCGACGTTCTCTATGCCTGTGATCGGGAATCCTTTCTTGTATGCCTGTGGGTATCCTCCGCTGACCATCATGACACAAACGACATTGCGTGGGTCAAACTCGAGTGTGCGCTGGTCGAGATTGCCTTCGGCAACACCTTCGAGGAGGTCGACGAGGTCGGACTTGATGCGGAGCATGACTGACTCTGTCTCTGGGTCGCCCATGCGTACATTATATTCTATAACTACTGGGTCGCCTGCCTTGGCGTATGCATAGTCACGGTCGACCTTGATGAGTCCGAGGAAGATGAAGCCTTTGTACTCGATGCCTTCTGCCTTGAGGCCTTCGATGGTAGGGCGGACGATGCGGTCCTCAACCTTCTTCATCCACTCTGCGTCGGCAAATGGCACTGGTGATACGCTACCCATACCGCCTGTGTTGAGACCTGTGTCGCCTTCGCCGATACGCTTGTAGTCCTTTGCCTCTGGGAGTATCTTGTAGTTGGTACCGTCGGTGAGTACGAATACTGAGCACTCGATGCCGCTGAGGAACTCCTCGATGACTACTGTCGCGCTGGCTTCACCAAACATGCCGTCGAGCATGCCACGGAACTCGCGCTTTGCCTCCTCGAGATCGTCGATAATGAGCACTCCCTTGCCTGCACAGAGACCGTCGGCCTTGAGGACGTATGGTGCCTGGAGTGTCTCAAGAAATGCGATGCCTTCCTCGATGTTTGTGCCGTTGAACGAACGGTAAGCTGCTGTAGGCACGCCATGACGCTGCATGAAGCCCTTGGCAAAGTCCTTGGAGCCTTCGAGCACTGCACCTGCCTTGGATGGACCGATGACTGGGATCTGGCTGATCTCTGCATCCTGCTTGAAGTAGTCGTACACTCCCTTGACGAGTGGATCCTCAGGGCCTACTACGACCATGTCGATGCTGTTGGCAAGTACGAACTGCTTGATGGCAGCGAAGTCGTCGGCCTTCATTGGCACGTTCTCTCCGCAGTTGGCTGTTCCTGCATTTCCAGGAGCAACGAACAGTTTCTCAATCTTTGGACTTTGGCTGATCTTCCATGCTAAAGCATGCTCACGACCGCCGCTTCCGAGCAAAAGTAATTTCATTGTTTTGTATTGTTTAGATTGTTATTTCGCTTATTTTGGTGCAAAGATACGGAAAATAATGGCTTGTATCACACACTGATGCTTGAATTTTTAGTTTTTTATTTTTGATTTTTATTTTTTTCTCTATCTTTGCAAACAAAATTGACAAAAAGAATAAAATGACAGTATCATATAAGAATGGAGAAATGATGCGCCAAGGACGCGTGGAGGTGATATGCGGATCGATGTTTTCGGGCAAGACCGAGGAACTGATCCGACGCATGAAGCGTGCACAGCTGGCTCATCAGAAGGTGGAGATTTTCAAACCGGCGATTGACACTCGCTACTCGGATGCCGACGTGGTAACGCACGAGGGTGTGGCTATACCGTCGACTCCTGTGGAGAACAGTGCGAGCATCCTGTTGCTGGGCAGCGATACTGACGTGATTGGCATTGATGAGGCGCAGTTCTTTGACGAAGGACTGGTAGCAGTGTGCAACGAACTGGCATATAAAGGTATCCGCGTGATCATTGCTGGTCTGGATATGGACTACACTGGCAAGCCTTTCGGTCCTATGCCTCATCTCATGGCTATTGCTGACGATGTGTTGAAGGTGCACGCTATCTGTCCTCGCTGTGGTGCGCTGGGATATGTAAGCCACCGTATTGTGGCTGGCGATAAGCAGGTGCTGCTCGGCGAAATGGGTGAGTATGAGCCTTTGTGCAGAGAGTGCTATATGGAAAAGTTGAAGGGTTGAGGGGTTGAAGAAGTTGAAGGAGTTGAAGAAGTTGAGAATTCGAATAGCCGAGAAGTCGAGTAGTCGAGAGTAAAAACATGTAACAATTTGCCTTTCGGGGCATTAGACGATAAAAGTGAACACAACATCACAAATAATAAACGAGGTAGTAGAGCAGTTGGCTAAGCCACAGTCGTACAAGGACCTGTTTCATGAGCATGCTGAGGGCACTCCGCTGCCTTCTGGCACTGTGCTTGCTGAGATAGTGGACTTGGCACGCAGCATCCTGTTCCCAGGCTATTACGGCAAGAGCAATATCAATACTGAGACTCTGCACTTTCATATAGGTGTGGAGGTGGAACGTATGTTCTCTCTGCTCGTGGATCAGATACAGGCAGGACTGTCGTTCTCAGGATTTGACCAGATGGCGGCATTTGCTGCATATAGCAAGGCGACCATCAACTCTGAGATGCGACGCATTGCCACTGACCGCGCACATCGATTCATCAGCCGACTGCCTGAGGTACGACGCGTACTGGCTACGGATGTCGTAGCTGCATTCAATGGCGACCCTGCTGCCAAGACTTACGGCGAGATCATTTCATGCTACCCTATCATCAAAGAACTGACCATCTACCGCATTGCCCATGAGCTCTGGAACCTCGACGTGCCTCTCATACCACGCATGCTGACTGAGATGGCTCACTCGGAGACGGGTATCGACATTCACCCAGGAGCTACGATCGGTGAGTATTTCACTATCGACCACGGCACGGGTGTGGTGATCGGCGAGACTTGCATCATCGGCAGGAATGTGAAGCTGTACCAAGGTGTGACTCTCGGTGCGAAGTCGTTTCCTCTCGATGAGGACGGCAATCCAATCAAGGGCATCCCACGTCACCCTATACTTGAGGATGACGTCATCGTGTACTCCAACGCTTCAATACTCGGACGCATCACGATAGGTAAGGGTGCTACGATAGGTGGCAATATCTGGGTGACTCACGATGTGGAGGCTGGTGCGTTTATTTCGCAGAAGAGATGACTTCATAGAGAGTGAAGAGTGAAAAGTGAAGAGTGAAAAATAAGAATTACTGTAAAATCCCTAACCTCTAAACTCCACCCCAAAACTCTAACCTCTAAACTCTAAGCTCTAAACTCTAAGCTCTAAACAAAGAACAATATATATTCCCAACAATGGAAGAATTTAAGATAGTAGCAAAAACCTTTCAGGGGCTCGAGGAAGTTCTTGCTAAGGAACTGATCAACCTTGGTGCCAACAACGTAGAGATTGGCCGACGCATGGTTGGTTTCACAGGTGATAAGGAGATGCTGTACAAGGCAAATTTCTGTACTCGTACTGCAGTCAAGATCCTTAAGCCTATCAAGGAGTTCAAAGCCTCTGATGCCGACGAGGTGTATGAGGTGGTAAAGAAAATGGACTGGAGCCAGTGGATGGACAGCAAGACTTCGTTTCTGATCGACTCTGTGGTGTTCTCAGAGAAGTTCCGCCATTCGAAGTTTGTGGCATACCGCGTGAAGGATGCCATCGCCGACTACTGGCGTGAGAAGACTGGCGATCGCCCTAATGTGGCCATCACAAACCCAGACCTCCGCATCAATGTACACATCGCTGAGACTGACGTGACCATCTCGCTCGACTCAAGCGGTGAGAGCCTCCACATCCGTGGCTATAAGACCAACACTGTGGCAGCCCCTATCAATGAGGTGCTTGCTGCAGGTATGATCATGCTCACAGGATGGAACGGCGAGTGTGACCTCATCGACCCATTCTGCGGATCAGGCACCATACTTATCGAGGCTGCCTTGATAGCAATGAACATCTACCCGGGTGTGTTCCGCAAGGAGTATGCTTTCGAGAAGTGGAAGGACTTTGACGAGGATCTCTTCGACCGCATCTACAATGATGACAGCGAGGAGCGCGACTTCGATCATAAGATATACGGCTTCGACATCAACCGCCAGGCTGTACAGATAGCCATCGACAATGCCCGTAATGCTGGTGTCAACAAGGTTGTGGACATAGAGCAGCGCGACTTCTATGAGTTTGAAGAACCACGTGAGAAGGCCATCATGATCACGAACCCACCATACGGTGAGCGTATCACTACCGACGACCTCCTTGGTCTGTACGAGACTATCGGCCAGCGCCTCAAGAAGAACTTCATAGGCAATGATGCCTGGATTATCACATACAAAGAGGAGTGCTTTGCGAAGATCGGTTTCCGCCCATCTACACGCTATGCTCTGTTCAACGGTGCATTGGAGTGCGAGTTCCGCAAGTACCAGGTGTTTGACGGCAAGCTCAAGGATCGCCGTGAGGAAGGCCTTGACATCAAGAGCGACGAGGATCGTGAGCGCAACCTCAAGTTCAAGCCTCACAAGAAGCATGACGACGAGAGTGAGGAAGATCGTGCAAAGTCAAAGGAGGAGCACTACTTCAAGTCTAAGCCATTCAAGGATGAGCGCCGTAAGAAGGAGGAAGACCGTGACAACCAGCGCCGTAGCAAGCAGTCGGCAAGCAATGGATATAAGGAGGATAGCCGTGAGGAGCGTATGAACGACCGCCGCGCATTTTTCGAGGCAGAGGATGCCGAAGAGGCAGAAATCATCAACCGCCATCTCGGCAAGTGGGGCGATCGCCGTGTGTTTGAAGCTCGTGAGCGTCGTGAAGCGGCTGCCAAGCCAACAAGAGACTCACGCGGTGGAGGATTTAAGGGCGAGAAGAAAGACTCTAAGGACTTCAAGGGAGGACGTGACTCCAAGGACTTCAAGGGAGGTCAGAAGGGTTCACGCGACTTCAATAAGGGAGGCAAGGACTTCAAGGGACAGGATCGTAACCGCTTCCGCCCCAAGGATGGCAACGGAGGATTCGGCGGATCGAAAGATAAAGGCCGTAGATAGGTCCATGCTTCTTGATAGCCTCCACAGCATAGGCTGAGCATGTAGGCGTAAACCTGCATGATGGAGGCGTAAATGGAGAGATGCATTTACGATAGAAATAAATAGGAATCAGCAAGATCGTCGCAAAGATCTTGCTGATTATTTTTATCACCTTATTCATATCTTCTCAATTATTCTTACCAATGCCTTGCCTACTGCCTTGTGGACCTGACGCGAGGATACAGGCTTGTCAGTGATGCAGATAAAGGCAATGGCCACTCGGCAGTCCTTGTCGGCAAGATGTTCCCAGAGGGATTGTTTCTGTGTCCTATAGGCCTCGCGTACCTGTCGTTTCATACGGTTGCGGTCGACTGCATGGTGAAAACGCTTCTTCGGCACAGAGATGAGTATCGATGCAGGTACAGAGTCAGGAGTTGCACCTTCCATCTTCATGAAAACAACTCGCAGGGGGAAGACGGCCATCGAGCCGTTTCCTCCTGCGAACAGTTTATCTATGACCAGTTTGCTGTTTAGGCGCTCAGCCTTGCAAAAGGTGTTGTTCATCATACGGAATATTATTTATTCAACTTTCGCAAGTTCTTAACTTGCTCAGTTTAAGTGAAGAGTGAAAAGTGAAGAGTGAAAAATCCATTTTACATGGTCGCGGGCATTTACTAACAGTACATGCCGTCAGCATAAGCTATCAGTACAAGCCCTACCTTTGTAACTCTTATTTTTCACTATTC
>DCIF01000095.1 GCA_002315795.1 Bacteroidales bacterium UBA1733 | reverse complement strand
TGAACACGTTTCATCCATGCAGCATCCACTTTCCCGTCTTTATCCATGTGGTTGTACCAAGTCACAGGAACGCGGATAGCTCCGAATCCTGCTTCTTTCATCATCTTGATGAGTTCAGGAGTGGTGGTAGGCTGTCCCCAGCAGGTCTCAGATTCAACTCCCTGCTGTCCCCAATAGGAAGCAGCAGTGATGTCTGTGCCGGTACCTGAATTTGCATCAAGAGTATTGCCGAGGTTCCAGCCAAGACCCATATTCTTTACTGCATCAGTTGCCGTCTCTGTAATCTGAGCATGAAGCGCGAAAATTGAACAGGCAAGAAATGATGCCAATGCTATTCTTTTCATTTATTCAAATATTAATATTTTACTTGCTCATCTCAGCATCTACCCAACCGGTGAGAGCTACGAGATAAGCATTCCAATTGATTGCAATCTCATTGCTGGCGTAGCTGTTCTCGTTGTCGAGATAAGACTCGTCAGGATGATTTGAAGGATAGGTGGCCTGTACGGTGGCAATATCCTGCTGGCCATGGTTAGGACCGCCAGAGAGGAAGCCAGGAAGTGGTGCTTCGATGCCATCGGCAGCAGAAAGACGCTGATGTGGATGCATCACTGGCTTGGTGCCAAAACTAGTAACGAAGCAATAACCGACAGCGTTACGGCCAAGCATGTAGTCAATGTTCTGCAGTGCACCCTCCAGATATTTCTTATCACCAGTGAGCTTATAAGCATACATGAGACAGATACCCATGCCACAGCAGCTTTCAGGAATACTTGCCCAGTGGAAATTAGCAGGAGTATTGCCAAATGGACTATTGAAACAAGAGGTTGCTGTAGTGCTGAGCTGCTGGTCTGCATATTCGATCAAGCCAGGAGTAAGAAGCTCCATCATCTCGGTGTTACCAGCATTGATCCACTCGAAGGTGGCAAGTCCGCTAATCTGTCCCCATACTGGAACTGCAAACCATTTTGGAGCGTATGCTTTGGCGTCTTTGAGGTAAACCTCTTTGCCAGTAGCCAGATAAAGCTCTGTAGCGGCCCAGAAGAACTCGTCGGTCGGATCCTCGTCATCGTATGCACCTGTGAAGATCTTTGGTTCGTACTTCTCGTTCATCTCATTCTGTCGATACATGATGCTTGGGTTCTTGAAGGCCCACTGGTAAGCTTTCTCTGCCGCTGCAATAGCTGCAGGAGCAAAGTCTGCATATTCGGTATCTTTGTAAACACGAGCAGCCTGAGCTAACGTTGCTGCAAAGTCAAGAGATGCACAAGTGGTTTTCTGTACTACATAACGTGGCTGCTTGGCCTCAATTGGCATAATGAAAGCCTCGAAGCTTGGGGTTGTCAGCTTATGATATACACCACCATCTTCAGGATCCTGCATGGTGATCATCCATTTGAGATTGTACATGATCTCATCAAGGAAGTCTGCAGTGTTGTTCTGATTTTCAGGAATCTCAAGCTTCATATTATTAAAATAATCAGGAGCTTGAGCGTATGCATCGAGCATCAAACCGATGGTGAAACCAGAATTGACGATATACTTGTTGAAATCACCGGCATCATACCAACCATAAGGAGAAGAAATCACGGTGCCAGCAGGACGACTCTTTGATGCAGCACTTGGATGTACATATACCAAAGTGTCAGGATGTGCAGCAGGACGTGCATACACTCCGGCATACTGTTCCTCAATCTCCATGCCAGTACGCTGCAGGTAGAAAGCCTGCATGCCTGCCTTGGCTACGTCTGCCACAGCATGATCTGCAATGACTACCTGCTGAGCATAAGGCCCTGCATGGAGAGTGTAAGTGCCTGGAGTGGTTACGCTACTGAAATCAATGATAGTACGAGTCTTGCCAGACCAAGGACTGACACCCTGGCGAACGGCCTGTCCTTCCCATACGGTCTTGCCTGCTGCATCGGTCAGCGTATATTTCTCGCTTACTCCTTCCTGCTCGATGGCAGCAGTCTTCTCTGCATTAGGATAGTAACCAACTTGGTTGACTTGTATTGGCTGACCCTCTGGAGCCACCTCTTTGGTACAGGAGCTCACAGCTGCGAGTAAAAGACCGGCACAAAGAATTGTTGTTTTTCTCATTGTATTGTATTTTTGACAGAAGAACAAAAGAACATAACTTCTGCTCTTCTGTCTGAATTCGAAATTACATGATAACCTCTACGGTGTGCTTGCCAGGAGCAGCCTTCACGATGTTGCCTTCTACAGCTACACCATCGACGGTCATGCTCTTGACCCCCTTCTGAGCACCACTGAGGTTCTTGACGGTGATGTCATACTCCACACCACGAAGCACACGCTTCACGCTGTACTCCTTGATATCTGCTGGCAGACAAGGATCGACCATGATGCCATCGTAGGTAGGCTTGATGCCGAGGAGATACTGGCTGACGGTGAGCCACATCCAGGCAGCTGTACCAGTGAGCCATGAGTTCTTGCCCTCACCTGGTTTAGCGGCATCCTTGCCTGCTACCATCTGACAGTTTACGTAAGGTTCTACCTTGTGGAGCTTCTGATCCTTCAGCCACATTGGAGAGATCTTACGGAAGAGTTCCCATGCATCCTCACCACGGCCCGCGACGGTCTCACCGATGATAACCCATGGATTGTTGTGACAGAAGATGCCGGCATTCTCCTTATAGCCAGCAGGATAAGAAGAGATCTCACCCATCTCAACATGATAAGTGGTATATGCAGGGTTATTGAGCACCATACCGTGCTCGCAGTCGAGATACTTCTTACAAGAGTCAATAGCCTTATCGACCATGCCCTCTTCGAGACCGATACCAGCCATCGTACAGAAGCCCTGGCTCTCGATGAAGATCTTGCCTTCCTCACACTCGTTCGAACCGATCTTGTTGCCATAGAAGTCGTATGCACGGAGGTACCATTCGCCGTCCCAGCCATGCTTCTTGACGGCCTCGACCATTGAGTCGATGCATTTCTGAGCACGTGCAGCCTCGTCGGCTTTGCCAATCTGCTTACAGAGCTCAACGTAATCCTTGCCGGTTACGACAAAGAGACCTGCAATCATCAGTGACTCAGCCTTAGAGCCAACCGAATTGTTCTCAGTGGTCTGGAAGCTCTCATTAGGATCCCATGAGAAGCAGTTGAGGTTCAGGCAGTCGTTCCAGTCAGCACGGCCGATGAGTGGCAACATGTGAGGACCGAGGTTCTCCACAACGTGGTTGAACGAAATCTTGAGGTGCTCGAAGAGAGAAACCTCGCTGCCGACCTTGTTGTCGAATGGCACTGGCTCGTCAAGGATTGAGAAGTCGCCAGTCTCCTTGATATAAGCTACAGTACCGAAGATGAGCCAGCATGGATCGTCGTTGAAGCCGCCGCCGATGTCGTTGTTGCCATGCTTGGTGAGTGGCTGGTACTGGTGGTAGCAACCACCGTCAGGGAACTGAGTAGAGGCAATATCGATGATACGTTCACGTGCACGGCTTGGAACCTGATGTACGAAACCTACGAGGTCCTGGTTAGAATCGCGGAAGCCCATGCCACGGCCAACACCGCTCTCGAAGAATGAAGCTGAACGAGAGAAGTTGAAGGTGATCATACACTGATACTGGCTCCAGATGTTGACCATACGGTTGAGGCGCTCGTCATCGCTCTTGACAACGTACTTATCGAGCAAGGCATCCCACATGAGAGCGAGCTCACGATATGCAGCATCAACAGCTTCTACGGAAGAGAACTTCTCAATACAAGCCTTAGCCTTAGCCTTGTTAACAAAAGTAACGTCTGAGTCCTGTGAGGTGATGAGCTCGCCAGACTGCTTGCGAGCCAAGTCTTCCTTGCAGAACTTCTCCTCCTGCTTGTTCTCTACATAGCCGAGGATGAAGATATAGTCCTTGCTCTCACCTGGAGCGAGAGTGACTTCTACGTAATGCGAAGCGATAGGAGACCAGCCATGAGCCAGTGAGTTAGCTGGCTTACCAGCCATGACGCACTGAGGATCTGCAAACTCGTTGTAGAGGCCGATGAAACTCTCACGATCGGTGTCATAGCCATCAGCAGCAGCGTTGGCCAATGCGTAGTATGAGTAGTGGTCACGACGCTCCTTATATTCGGTCTTATGATAGATGACCGTCTTATTGTCTGCCTTGTCAATCTCTACCTCACCAGTTGACCAGTTACGCTGGAAGTTCTCCATATCGGTAGCAGCATTCCAGAGACACCACTCAGCGAAAGAGAAGAGCTTGATCGTCTTGGTCTCGCTAGTCTCATTGGTCAGAGTGACTTTCTGGATCTCTGCCCAGGTTTTGAGAGGTACGAAATAGAGGACGCTGGCCTGGATGCCGTTCTTCTTGCCAGTGATGCGCGTGTAGTTCATACCATGACGGCACTCGTAGAAGTCGAGTGGAGTCTTACAAGGCTTCCAACCTGGATTCCAAACCGTACCGTTGTCATTGATATAGAAATAACGTCCGCCATTGTCCATCGGTACACCATTGTAACGATAACGGGTGATGCGACGGAACTTTGCGTCCTTATAGAAGTTATAACCACCAGCGGTGTTGCTGACAAGACCAAAGAAATCCTCATTGCCAAGGTAGTTAATCCATGGGAATGGGGTAGCAGGATTGGTGATGACAAACTCGCGGCTTGCATCATCAAAATGACCAAAAACTTGTGATTCCATTATGCTTTAGTGTTTATTAGTGATTGTCGTATATAGAGGTATTGTAATAAAGTGTGTGCAAAGGTAATCAAAAATGGACAATAATGGAAATAAATTACTATTTATTATTGTGATTTTGCAAAATTATGTCAGTAATAGTTAAAAAATACCTATACTTTAATCAAATTTTTCCGCTGATACCTCCTCTAATAATACTTTTATATCTTTTGAGTGAAAAACAGCAGGCAGGGTTGAGAGGTCTGGAATATTAAAGGAACGTAGGTTCCAATCGTCTGTTTCTGGATCTGCTTGTGGCAAAACTAATGGTTTATTTGAATATTGGTTATTGTACCCATTTCCAATATGCATGAAATAAATGCGACCATATTGGCCGTCGGTTCTCTTTGAGGCAAAGGCTATCCATCGGCCATTGTGGCTCCAGGTGTGGTAGGTTCCATTCTGGCCAGAGTCTATTACATGTTTTGTTGTCAAATCAACAAAACACAGTGTTGACTCTTTATGCCATATGGGGAAAGTACCATGGTCAGAACGTGTAAAGCAGAGCGTCTTACCATCTGGTGAACATTTAGGGAAATTGGTAGAACCGCCTTCAACTCTGGCATTGTAAATGATGTCAATCTCATGACCAAAAGTGCCATCTTCCGGATAAAAATCTATTCGACATAGGGAATAGTGTAAATCCTGGATATGATCTTGCAGATCACGTGCAGTAGGGATGGTGTCACCACAAGGATTAGGAGCTGTGCAGAAATAGATAGATCGTCCGTCTGCTGAAAAGCAAGGAAAGGTCTCCAGCGTCTGAGGTGTATTGTCTGCAACCGCAGGGAAAAGCATGCGGTTATGTTCAAAGTCGGCCACACAGAGGTCTGACATTGTATCGTAAACTTCCAGTCGTTTACTCTCTGTAGAGTGAAATGCCGGGATGATGACATTGCCTGAAAAGACGGCATACTGGCCTGATGGATGCCAGTCTCCATATACGGCTCCGCTTTTCATATCCGGTGTCCGCAGCGTGACTTTGCGCAGCTTGCCGTCTCTATTTAGTACAGTGCCGCCCTTTTCACCACGGAGGTGGAAGAAGCTGTATTGTCCCTTGTCGCCACCATGAGTATGGCAGTTCATGCAACGATTCCCCAAGTCTTTTCCATCGGCTAACGTGCGTGTTGCAAAGTTCTCAATATTACGTTCTTCAATGCAAACTTTGTCCCATACTTCATATCCGGGTTCAATAAGGCGATAAGTAATATAAGAGTCAATGCTATCCGCGGAGAAATACCAATGGAAAGATGGGTATTCCCACCACTTCCCGTCCTTCTCTGCTGTGATAGTCACCTTCGCGCTGTCACCGATACATTGACTGATAATCTGATGCCAATTCTTTTCGTCTATAATCATTTTATGACCGCGGACACTTTGCTCATAGAGATAAGTTTGATTCTTTTCAATGCGCAGATTAATTGCTGAATAGTCGCCACGCAATAGGAAGTTGAGTGGAGCAATATTGCAAGGAATTGTGACATCCTGATAGTCTGGATACATGACCATTTGATCCTGCGCTTTCTGAATATCATGTGGCGTAGGAGTGCAGGCTGCTAAAAGAAGCAGTAGGCAAGAATGCAACAGTTTTTTTTTGGTGATAATCCTCATTATTCACTTTTATTGTTTGGTGCCAGTGCCACCAAAGTGCATATAATACCAGAATGTCAGACCAAACTTAGGTTTTATGATCTTCGGGTTGCCCTTTGACTGTTCGTATAGTTTGTTATACTCTTGAAAATCATTATAGGTGGCGTTGCTAACAAAGTCATGCCACTTGTCACGCATCTCTGGACGTGATGCCATCACCACTAGCATGGCTTCCTCATAGGTGCGCTCATGTGAGCCGAAGCCGTATCGCTCAATATCATCGGCAAACGAAATCATATCTTTATAGAGCAGATCCAAGCATAGCAGGTACTGGGTAGCACGAAGATTATTCGGATGGCTATCCAACAGATTTCGCAGAGAACGTTGTATCTGTGTGGCGAGCCGCAGTGTATCAGAAGCAGACTGCATTTCCGTTTGGTAGTCCGTTGGAGCAGTCTGCTCCATACGTGTCTTTGCCCAACCACGGTGTGCTATGGTTTGCTGCAATAGACGTAAGTATTTCATAGCGGCAGGCTGGTCGCCCTTTGCCAGGTTAATCTCTGCTAGACGACGCAGATTGCGAGTGCCTGTGTGGCGAGGAGAGAAGATCATTCCGAGCATCGTTGCATGTTCGGCCATGGTCAGATCGCCTAAGGCCCACCAGGCCTCACCGGCGGCAGAGAAGAGGAAGAAATTGCCATTTTCATTTACTGGCATGAAGAGTCCGTCAGCGCCATTTTGATAGCGTTCAAACAGTCCTTGAGGCAGTTGATTCTTCATGGCCTTTGCCAGGTTATGATAGTAGATGTCAATGTTATATGGCAGATTCTCCTGAGTCAGTTCTTCTACTTTATCCCAATGGCCATAAGAGGCTTCCACATCCAGTGCCAACTGGTGTTCCAGCGTCATATCCGGCTTGCCATAAAGCTTGGTATTCTCGAGTCCTCCTATGTTAAAGAGGATACCACCTGCCAGAATGCAAGGGACTGAAAGTGCCTGTTTTCCTTCTGGAGTCTTAGGGAGTGTCGACAGCCAGCACAGTAGCAGCCATCCGAGCACCTGTACCGTAGCGGCTAACGGATATTCCGGCAGGCACTCACGACTGCCTTCCCACAACACCAGCACAATAGCAACTACATAGGCGGGAATGATGCTTCTGCTGCCCCCAAAAAAACCTCGTACAGACTGATAGGCAGCCACGCCAATCAGCGTCAGCAGCACTGTCACGATGGCCGGTCCTGCTCCCAGATAATAAAAAAACTGTTGTAGGAAATCTCCGATCAGCCGTGACAGAAATCCACGTTGCCCGATAGGATATTGCTGTGCAATATAGTCAGCATTGCACAGGAAGAGCATAGTCTGTTCACGGTGCTGCAGATGATAGGGATAGAAGCACTGAAAGAAAACAAGACAACTGACGGCCCCTGCCAGGGTCATCAGCCATCCTATGCGTGTTGATAGAGAGCTTTTCTGTTGCATTCTGTGTGAATTAGCGCTGCGAAGATACTACTTTTCTGCTAAAAAGCCAAAAAAATGTTTCATTTTTTGTTTATGTTCTGGATATTGAGTATCTTTGTCCCTGTTTTTTTCAGGACACTTGCATATCAATGAAACGATTAATATCCTTACAGGAATTTTTTTCGGCATTGTTAGCTATAGGAATAGCTAGTTTCTTTGCCTTGCTCTATCCACACCATCTACATTATCAAGAACAATATCAGTTGTTCCTCTTCCAATGGAGCTATGTGGCTGATGTTATCTCTATTCCTGGAGGTGTGGCTGATTTGATAGCACGTTTCATTACGCAATTTTGTCTTTATGCCTGGGTCGGTGCCTCCTTGATTGCATTGGTCCTGGTAGGTATTCAGCGCTGCACCTATGGCTTACTCAAAAGTAGATCTTCCATAGCCTTTGGACTGAGTTTCCTACCTATGATAGCGTGTCTTCGTTTCCTTTGTGACGAGAATGCTTTGCTTGCCGGACCGATTGCTTTGCTGATTTCTCTCTATGTTGCACTCGTTGTCTCTAAACACCATAACCCTACCACACGTGCTATTGTGGCTTGTGTTGTCATTCCTTTTGTCTATTATCTGACTGGTGGAATGGCTTTTGTTTTTGCCGCAATACTGATGCTTTATACTTTGATGGAGAGTCGCTCGTTGACCTCCGTTTCATGGTCATCAATTATGGTCATTGTGGCCATATCTACTCCTTTTGCCTTTCATCATCAGGAAAGTCTTCCTCTTGATGAGCTCTTTTATGGCCCCCATTATTTCCGCTATCCAAGTATCTTCCCTCTCTGGATCTGGGTGGCTGCATGCATAGCTGTGACCGTTTTTGCCATACATCCTGTTTGCTTTCGGTTCCCCCAGTTGAAATCTAAGTTTTTTTCTGATTCTATCGCTTCGGCAGTTGTGATTCTTTTGGCTGTCGGAGCTATCAGCCTACGCTATTCTGAGCGAGATGAGAAGATGTTCGGATATGATTTCATGGCGCGTACCGGACAGTGGAATCGCATTGTCACCAGTGCAAACCACCAGGCTCCGAACAATCAGATTGGTGTCACTGCTCTCAATCTGGCGCTTTCTATCAAGGGAATTATGGCCAACCATATGTTTGACTACATTCAGAATGGCACTATCGGTCTACTTCCGGAGTTTACCCGAGATCCGCTCAGTCCACTAGTCACTTCCGAGGCTTATTACCATTTAGGAATGATCAATACGGCTCAGCGTTTTATATTTGAGGCGCAAGAGGCTATCCCTGATTTCCAGAAGAGTGCACGATGCTACAAGCGTTTAGCTCAGACTAATCTCATCAATGGCTCATACGAAGTAGCTCGTAAGTATCTTGAGTCGTTGCAGCATACGGTTTTCTATCGTTCGTGGGCCTGTGAGACAATGGCACTGTTAGGTGATGAGGAAGCAATCAATAAACATCCTGAGTATGGACCGTTACGCAGAAGTAAGATGAATGAGGACTATTTTTTCAGTGACGGAGAACTCTCTCAGATGCTGGGAAAGCTCTTCCTCTCAAATCGTAAGAACCGCATGGCCTTTGAATATCTTGAGGCTGTTTGCCTGCTCAATGGCGACATTGATAATTTCCAACGCTACTATTCATTAAGCGAATCCCTCAATTATCAGGGTATTCCTGATGGTTATCAGCAGGCTTTGCTTTTGCTCTGGAGCCGTGATCATCAAGCATCTGAACCTATACCAAGCATTTTTAATGCTAATATGGTGAATGGCATCAAGACCTTCTACTCTTTGATGACAGGTCCTTCTGCCAATCCGGAGAAAGCAAAAGAGAAGTTTGCCAAGACTTATTGGTCCTATTATTTTTTCAGTATTCCTAAATCAGGTAATTAATCAGTATGAAATATAGCTATTATATCGTCTGCTGCCTTTCAGCTTTATTATTGACAAATTGTGGAGAGTCTGTGCAGAATGCCTCTCTGGAGCATAGCTTGCCTGCACTCTTCCCTGATTACGTCGGAGTTACTGTCCCTGCCAATATTGCTCCACTTAACTTCTGTATGGCCGATGCATCTGTTCTCTATGTTGATGCTGTGATTACCGACAATAAAGGACATCAGCTGCATGGACAGGGAAAGGAAGCGACCGACTTTGATCTGGACGACTGGCATGAGTTGTTGGCACAGAATGCTGGCGACTCACTGCAGGTTACCGTTTCTGCTAAGATGAATGACGGCTGGCATACCTATAACACCTTTAGCATTTACGTCAGCAAGGATTCAATTGACTATGGAGTGGCTTATCGTTTGCTTGAACCGGGTTATGAAGTCTATAGTAAGATGGGAATCTATGAGCGAGATTTATCTACATTCAAAGAAACTGCTCTCTTCGAGAATACTCAGGTTCATGGTTGTGTCAACTGTCACAGTTTCAATCGTACCAATCCTTCAGATATGAGTCTGCACGTTCGTGGTGAGCATGGCGCTACAATCCTTCGTATAGACAATCACATGGAGGCTTATAACACAGCAACCCCACAGACCCTTGGCTCTTGTGTTTATCCATATTGGCATCCTTCTGGCCGATACATCGCCTATAGTACCAATACCACACGTCAGGTTTTCCATATCCGAGACAAGAATCGTGTGGAGGTGATTGACAGCGCTTCAGATTTGCTCGTATATGATACACAGACCAATGAGCTTATCACAACACCACTTTTGGCTCGAGATTCGGTGATGGAGACTTTCCCGGCTTTCTCGGCAGATGGTAACACACTGTTTTTCTGTCAGGCCAGTCACTTGCCAGAGGGCAGCTTTGAACTGAAAGATCTTCATTATAACCTCTGCAGCATAGCTTTTCATCCTGAAGATGGTACCTTCGGTCAGAAGATAGATACTTTGCTCAACGCTGAGGCTTTGGGACGTACAGTTACCATGCCAAGACCTTCTTACGATGGTCTGCACCTGATGTTCACGATGGCAGATTATGGCCAGTTCCCTATCTGGCATCATGAAGCAGATCTCTATTGTGTGCCAGTTTCTGTGCTATCAGCTCCTATTGATAGTGTAGAGCAGTATCGTATGCCAGTAGCCAATTCTTCAGATACTGAGAGTTTTCATAACTGGAGCAGCAACAGTAGGTGGATGGTTTTCTCCAGCCGTCGCCTCGATGGACTTTTTACGCGACTTTTCTTTGCTCATATTGACGAGAATGGTCGTGAGACAAAACCTTTCCTATTGCCACAACGTAATCCACGTCGGTACTACAACGAGCTTTTCATGAGTTATAATGTGCCAGACTTTATCTCCGGTCCAGTCAATTTTGACAAACTCCGTGCTGAGGAAATACTCAATGCAAAGGAACGTAAGCAAATGAAAGTCAGAGAATAAAAATTGAGTTAATGTATAGAATGATATAATATGGCAGTTGCCAATCCTTATTTATGAAAAGCGTACAACCGATCCTGGCCATGCTGGCCTTCATTTCTTTGGCAGTCTTTTGCAGCTGCTCTTCTAAAGAGACTTCTTCTACCGTTGTCCCTGAGGGAGTTTTTGTCATTGAGGGAACACTCCCTGCCAATCTGTTTGACAGCGCATGTCTGTACCTCGTTCCGATGCAGGGACCTCATCCTCGTCCTGTTGACTCAGTTTTCGTCCGTGCGGATGGAAGGTTTCGTTTTGAGGGTAATGTTGAACAAATGGCTGTGCTTCGTCTCAGTATGCGTCAGCGTTATGGTTTTCAGGATTTGCTTGTCTGCACTGAGCCAGGACTGACCAGAGTCGTGCTTGATAGCATTAGTACATGTATTGAGGGCACCCCTCAGAATAGAGGGCTCCAGCAGTGGAAAGACCGTATGTCTCAATATGCTTTAGATAATGCCAAGCTGTTTCAGCTTCGAAAATCCGGTGCACCAGAAGAGGTCGTTACTTTTTATTCTGATTCTATCCGTGAAGCTATGGGAAACGATCTCTATGCATTGCTCAAGGGTATGGGACGCAATACTGCTTCCATTTTTATAAATAAAATGCGCAGTGGGAAGATCGATAGTCTTCGTGTTGCTGAGCTCAATGAACTTCTCAAAGATACGATCAACTGGGAACTACCACAGCCGGGTTTTCACAGATAATTCTTATCAGCGAATTGAAACCGGTATCTTCTGATCACCGAAGCTTTCCTCGTAGGCTCCATGCACGTCAAAGTCGACTTTGACGCAAGTAAAGTCTGGTACATTGTAGCTATAGATAGAGTGATGATAGTACTGCCATGGGTTCTTCTGAGGCAGGAGGAAAGGCTTAGTAGCATGGCCTTGATCATCGACAGAAGAGAGGTAGAGGAGGCCGTAAAGACTGTCCTCGCGACGGGAGGTGAAGACAATCCAGCGGCTGTCGCTGCTCCAGTTGTGATAGCTTTCGGTCTGATCGGAATTGGCCTCCGTGAGCGCATGTCGTTCTCCCGTAGCGAGATTGAGCACCCAGAGGTCAGCCTCCTGATGATCAATGGGGAAATTGCCGAAGTCGGCCTGGCTGTAGAGAAGCCACTTGCCGTCGTACGAAGGACGTGGGAATGTGATGGAGTGGCCTTCGGCTGCGGCATTGATGAGCGTGTCTATATGGTCGCCATACGTGCCATCTGCCTCGTGGAAAGGGATGGAGCAGAGGCTATAGCGCACTGAATCGGCCTCGGCAGGCAAGTTGTAGGCTTTCGACGAGCAGAAATACATCGTCTTGCCGTCCACGGAGAAAGCCGGGTAGGTCTCATAGATTTCTTTAGTGCGCTCAACGAGAGGAGAGCGTAGAATCTCATGGGTGCGAACATCGAGGACAATGACATCTGATGCATCATCAAATACCTCGATGAGTCGCTCTTTTCCTGTCCAGAACAGCTGGTGGATATGGTTGAGCGAGTAGGCGCAGTAGTTGCCAGAAGGGTGCCAGTAAGGGTACACGCACTTAGAGAGCGTAGAGTCATGGTCACTCTTCAGCCACTCTCGTGCAATAGGTTTGCCATTGGCATGACCATTAGCCGCAGGGTCTCCCTCTTCCACTTCGCGCTGCACCAGTGTAGCACCATGCTTGCCACGTAGCTGGAAAGTGAATTGTGCCGGATTGGTGCGGTTTGATGTATGGCACGACATACACTGGCCAGGGACAGACTGTGACTCAATGATAGCGTCCTCGTCCCAGTTGTGGATATTGCGCTGGAAGTTGCCAATGTGGCTGTAGGTCTCGTAGCCAGGAGCAATCTTTCGATAAGTCAGACCATAGTCCTCAAGCGGATATTCTGATACCTGAACCTTGAAATCTTTATACTGTATCCACTTCCCGTCTTTTTTGGCGCTGACCGTGAAGGTCAGTTCGCCTCCCTGATTCAGAGCTGTCAATGTCTGCCATTCGTCTATGTCAAAGTCGGCATAGTCACCATTGGCAACCATCTCACCTCCTTTGCTCCCTCTGACGACGACATCAATGCAGTCCATGTCAGCTTCTTTACGCAAAGGACCATCAGCCATGAGATTGAAATTCAGTGGAGCCAGACCTGCAGGAATAGTCACGTCAATATAATCTGGATAAATATTAGGGATCTGATCCAGACAGATGGCATCTTTGGGACGGTCAGTACATGACAATGCCATCAATGCAACAGTCAACGAACATAGTATATATAAATAGTGTCTCACTTTGCTATCTGTTTTAGAATTCATCTTGTAGCCGTTGCTCCAGTCACAGCATCTGCAGGAGCAGCATGTGTCTTCATATACTCAGTATACTCTATATAGCCTTTGGGGAAAGGATCTACACCCGGTTGTGGTTGTATGTTCAGATTCGCCAAGAAACTGCGTGTGTCACCAGTCAGAAGCAATGACGCCATGAAGTAATCAAAGGCCATACGGTTATCTCGGTTGTGAAGCACTAGTTGACCAAGCATCTTAGGCATCTCTGGATAGTAAAACAGGAAATCGTTTGAAAGACGGTTCTGTTTCTTTTGATTCCACTCTGGGAACCCGGTGATCCTGTCTTCATTATATAAATACAGCTCTGCATGCTCTGCCCACGTGTCATAGAAAAGAGTCTGCTTGAGCAGATCGATGTATTTTGAAGCTACATCATAGCGGCCATTGAGAATATTACACTCTGCCATTCGTCGAGTGAATCTGGCACTCTTGCGTGTGTTTGGAATACTTTCCTGTGTGTCGAATGCATAGCGCAGAGACTCATTGATGAATCCTAATTGCCAGAAAGCCTCCATGGTGGTGACATTGCTCACATTATCGCGAACGCGTGGCATCAATAGGCCCTGTATGCCGGTCTGTGGGAACTCGAACATACGGGTAGATAGCTGTCCTGTCATTTCAAGAGAGAGATTGACAGCAGCGCAGCTCAAAGGTGTTTCAAGTGCTGCCAAGTGTTGCTTATTATACTCTTCTGCCTTACCGATGATTCCATTCCAGTCTCCCTTGCGCATCAAGTAAAGCTGCTCAAGTATGACGTGCGTGTTCTCGTCGTGGTGATTATTGATGATATTTGGAGCGATGATAAAGCCACCATATATGCAAGCAGCACAGATGGCTGTTGTCAGATCTAAATTGATTCGATCGTGGAAATATTGTTTGAAAAACTGCATCAGTGGCAATACTACAATAAACGAGATCATTGTAGCAAGAATAGTGTTCTGCAGCGCAGGCGCGCTCATGCTCATGATGGTGAGCCGGTGATAGTTGATGCCAGCCAACACGGTATCCCAAGGATACTGAGCAATCCAGAGCATACGGCAGATGTATACCCATGCCACAGCAGAGATGATCAATGTACTGATAGGCAGAATGGCTGTCTTCCAGGTTCTATCTTTCATGCTTTCTGCTGCTGCTAATGCTACCTGAATGATAAAAGCAGGTCCTACTAACCAGTATAGAGGTAGTGAGCCAATGAGCTGACAAACCCAGCCACCACGGCGACAGATCAAATAGGACAGCAGAGATAGAATGATGGCAATAGGGAAGGAGAGCAGCGTATTCTCGTCCATCATGTGTACTGACATGAGTATAGTGAGAATCCAGGACATCAAATAGGGAGTGAGGTCCCATGTTTTGGTGATGGTCCGGAGAGCCTGATAAGATATTATCTGCAAAAGGACAAGTATCAGCGCCACAATAGCAGCACCTGCGGATGCATAGTAATAAAACTGAACGAGATATTCGCTCACATAGTCGGCCATACCACCAGCGACGCTGATACGCTCGTGGAAATAATCTCCCGTGAAGAGAAACATCTGGTTCTGCTCATGGAATGACAGCAGTTCCGGATGGCGCAGCCACCAGAAGCAGAAGGTTCCGATACTAAAGAATATAATTATTAGTATTTTTATAATGTTGCAAACTTTCATTTGTTGCTTATTTGAGATATTTGGCACAAAGATAGCACATTATTCTGGCATCTCCAAATTATTGCTTAGAAAAGTCAATGATGCCATAAAATAATACAAAACCGGTCTTCTCATAAAGGGAAGACCGGTTTTGTATGACTATATAGTAGCTAATTACTTAGCACCAAAGCGCCAGTAGGTAATCTCACCCCAAGAACCGGCACCATTGCCCTTGGTGTAAACCAGGGTCATGTTGCCACCGTCCATGTACATGACGTCGAACTCGGTAACAGCAGTTCCATTCTCGTTGATTGACCATGGGAAGAGGAGTGCAGGTGAAGAAGTAGTGAGCTTACCAAGCTCCCAACCACCATTACGGCCGTCAGCATTGAGTGTGAGTTCGTAGCTGCCACCACGAATCTTAGAGCCATCAGCAGCATAGGTATCAACCTTACCATCAGCAAATACCATGTAAGCATCATTGCTCTCGTCTCCATAAGCAACACCGCCTGAGTGCTGGATCTGACCGGTAAGGTCTGCAGCATCAGCTACACCCCACCACTTTCCATCAATATTGTTGCGTGTGTAGCCTGCACCAGAACCAGAGTTGCCGGCATTGCCCCAAACCTCGGTGCCATCGTTAGCCCAGCTCCACTTGCCACCATTGTTCTCAAGGAGGTCAGCAGAAGGAGTAGCATTAACAAAGCGCCAGTAGGTAATCTCACCCCAAGAACCAGCACCATTACCCTTGGTATAGACCAGGGTCATGTGGTTGCCGTCGAGGTACATAAGGTCGAATTCAGTAACCTGCTTACCGTTCTCATTGATTGAGTATGGCCAAAGGACAGCAGGAGCTGCGGTAGAGAAGGTGCCGAGCTGCCAACCTGCTGTACGTTCGGTATTATAACCAGTTATGGTGTAAGAAGACTTACGAATCTGGCTGCCTTCAGCAGTGTAAGAGATGATGTTTCCATCCTCGTCTAACTCCATGTAAGAACCTGTAGCTGCATCGAGAGCACCAAGGGTCTCGTCGCCAGCACAGTGGCCCATCTGAGAGTTTGCCAGTTCTGCAGACTCTAAGACACCCCACCACTTGCCATCAACAGACTTGGCAGCGTAAGATGCACCGGAACCAGTGTTACCAGCATTACCCCATACTTCATAACCATCTTCGGCCCATGCCCACTTTTTGCGACCAGCCTCACCAAGGAGAAGCTTGATCTCAGGATCGAGGTCAGACTTTACCCAGACGCTGACAGTTTTGGTGACATCTGACTTCTCATTCTTGTTGTTCACAGTGCGGACTATCAACTGCTGTTCTGGCAGAGAACCGCGCTTTGGAGAGAGCTTGAAGGTACCGGTAGGTCCGTAAGCAAGAAGATTTTCACTACCATCTGCAGCATAGTTGAGGATTGCTACAGTTGTAGCAGGAGAGGTAGTATAGTGTACATAATTTCCCTCAGCAGGACCTGCCACCTGGGTGCACTCAGCATCCTTATAAACGGTAAACTGAACGCAGTCACTATTGTAACTAGTGATGTCAAGTGTGCCGCTTTCTTCAACGGGGTCGCAAGCTACCAACAGACAGGTAGTAGCCACTAAGCCCAATATATTCTTTTTCATTCGTGTACTTTGCTTTTAATGATTAATAGACAGGTGTACCTGTCATGTTGGCATCAGCAACGGTCGCACCCCAACCCTCATTCTGTTTGAGGATATTAGGATCGTTGAAGTTGGTGATCTGTGCGGTAGGAATTGCTAAGAAACCGTCGGTTGCAGCATAACGCTTTGCCCAACTTGAAGAAGCATGCTTCATTGTTGTCCAGGTACCGCAGTAATTTACGCGAGTGCCATTCTGCTTTTCAAGAGCACGTGCAGCTTCGCAACTCTCACCACCATTCTTACCAGACCAGCGACGGAGATCGTTGAAACGAAGACCCTCACCAGCGAGCTCGAAACGACGCTCTGCCTTCAAGTTGTCCAATGAATAGTTAACTGCATTTAGTCCGACACGACTACGAACTCTGTTCATGCAGGTTGCATCACCAGTAAGCTCAGATTGCATTAAGAGAATATCAGCGAAACGTAAAAGGATGATATCTGTGAAGTGGTCACCCTGCATACAGTTGCCGTTCTTGTTTGACTTATCCTCACCCTGTGCTTTCTCCTCGCGGATCACGCTCCAGAATGTGTAAGGACCAGCTGTCTGATCGTTGTCAGCAGTAGCCTTGGTGGTTACAGCCATAGTCTTTTTGTTGTAATAGCCAGCGTCCTCAGTACATGAAGTGGTGAATACAAATTTCTCACACTCGTTAGGAGCATCAAGAATGGTTGCTGCCTTGCGTGGATCTGCATCACTCCAGTCATCCCAGAGAGTAGCATTGATAGTACCCTGGCCCCAACCTACAGCATATGGGAAGGTCTTGCCGTTACCATTTACGTTACCTGCACCATCATCGTCACAACGAAGAGAGGTGTAGAGCTCGACCTGGTTACAGAAGCCCATAGCAATGGTACCGTTCCATGAAGCGAGGTTTCCGAATTGAATCTGGAACATCTCCTCAGCATTGCCATTGCCTGCCCAAGTGCCAGTTACACCTGCCTGCTTGAGATATTCATAATCTGGAGCAGTGTAGCGGTTTGTGTAGTGCCAAAGGGTCTGATACTCTGGGAGAAGTTCATACTTGCCAGAGTTTATAGCATTGTTGAGCGCGTCGATAACATACTGCTTGCTGATGCTAGCGCCAATCTTGTCATAACCCTCAGGGGTAGTGATATCAGCAATAGAACCAGAACAGTCTGCAACCTTCTTGTAGAAGCCCTCATAGAAGAGGTATGCGCGAGCCAGCATGCCTGCAGCTGCACCCTTGGTAGCATGGCCATCGCCCTGGGCGGTCTGGTTGTATGACATCAACTCATAAGCAGTAGCAAAGTCTGCGATAATATGAGGATAGATTTCCTCTTCTGCTGAAACCTGAGGACATGGATCTGGTGCACCAGCCTGCCAATAAGCAGGAATATCACCCCACATCTGTGAACCCCAAAGCATAAAGAGACCACGGAGGAAGTAAGCCTCGCCAACCATTTGGTTACGTGGAGCCTCTTCGAGCTGACCAAGGATTGCTGGATCAGTATAGATGATTGAACTTGCACGTGAAATACCTACATAGGTATTGTGCCATGCGGTAGCATAGAACTCCTCTGAGTTAACCATCAGGTGACCAATGGCATGACACTCAACGTCACCAGTACCACCAGCACCGTTAATTTCGTCTGACATGATATTGTTAATCATGAAAGGCAACTGAAGAGGGCTGTTGCTGAACTGGTTGAGTACGCCGTAAAGCGCATTCACCTGCTTCTGGAGATCGCCAAGGTTGCTTGGATAGTTGCCAGAGTTGGCGCCAGTATAGTTTTGAGTGTCGAGCATGTCCTCACAAGAGGTGAATGCAAGGCATGCTGCGACAGCAATAGCGAAATATTTTTTCATATCGATTATTTTCTTGATTACAAATTACTAATTAAAAATTACGTTTGATGCGATTCTAATTAGAACTTGATGTTTACACCTACGATATAAGAACGGGCAGATGGGTAGAGACCTACGTCAATACCTGAAACCCAGCTACCACCGTTACCACCATTAGAGCCAATTTCTGGATCGACGCCGGTGTAACCAGTAAAGGTGTAGAGGTTCTGTGCCTGAGCATAGACACGAAGCTGCTGGAGTGGACAAGCCTTCCAAATCTTCTTAATATCATAACCGATGGTGATGTTCTGAATCTTGAAGTAATCAGCATCCTGCATGTAGAGGTTAGAAACCCACTTGTTAGCCTCACCAGCAACGTAGAGACGTGGACGTTCGTTGTTGGTACCCTCACCTGTCCAACGATCGAATACATCGGTGGTGTACTGGGTGTAAGGGTTAGCAAGAAGAGCGGTACGGTAGCACTGCATTACCTGCTGACCAAATGCGCCAGCGCCCTGCAGACTGAAGTCAAGACCCTTCCAGTCGAAACCGAGGTTGATACCAAGGGTTACATCTGGATGAGGGTTACCGATCTCATGACGGTCACCGCCATCCTCAGCTTCTGCATACACAATCTTACCATCACCGTTATAGTCAACCCAGATTGGGTCACCAGGCTGTGCGTTAGAAAGAACTGCCTTGCCAGCTTTGCGAGCTGCCTCGATCTCTGCCTCATTCTGCCAGATACCTGCAGTTTCCATGCCGGTAAAATAGCCAATTGCATGACCCTCAGATACGAGAGCTACATAACCAGAGTTCTCAAAGAGAGCGTCGCCTACGTCAGTACCAAGGGTACCAGTAACGAGCTTTGTAACTTCATTCTTATTGGTAGCAACATTTACGTTGACATGGTAGTTGAAATCCTTAGAGACACGATCGTTCCAAGAAAGCGCGATTTCGACACCCGTATTGGTAACTTCACCTGCGTTAACATAAGCAGCTTGCTCGTAACCGAGAATGTCATTAGCCTTGCCACGGACGATCCAGTCCTTGGTCTTTTTCTGGTACCAGTCGAAGTTTAAGCCGAGTCGGCTATTGAGGAAACGAGCGTCAGCACCGATGTTAAGCTGCTCAGAGGTCTCCCAAGAGAGGTCTGGGTTAGGCTGGTTGTATGCATATGCACCAGTGTTGTACTGGTTCTGGGTAACAGTATAAGACTCGTCAGAGCTGAACTTATAACCGTAGTCAGCATATGCTGTTGGCGAGAAATTAATGTTCGAGAGGTATGCGAAGCCGATTGGTACGTTACAGTTACCATTCTGGCCCCAAGATGCGCGGAGCTTGAAGAAATCCATGTAACTGGTTACAGGCTCAGCCCACTTTTCGTTGGTGATAACCCAACCTGCAGATGCTGATGGGAAGAAGCCCCAACGATTACCGCTAGAGAAATTTGAAGAAGCATCGGCACGTGCAATCAAGGTCAACATATAACGCTCCTTATAGTTGTAGTTCAAACGGCCGAAGTAAGAAATGATGCTTGGCTGTGCAGGAGTGTCATAGCCACCATAACTGCTGACGCTACCAAAGTTATTAGCTACAGCATAGTTCCAACCATTAGATACGAGGCCAGGATTGCTGCTTGCAACAGATGCACCAAGGTTCAAGCCAGTGCTCCAAAGTGACTGTTCCATAGATTGACCAACCATTACGTCAATGTTGTGGCCATTGAGCTGTGGAAGCACATAAGAGAGAGTATGCTCGAGGTTCAAACTTGCATACTGACTCTGGTTGGTGCTCATCGAATAGTTAGCATTAGAACTGGTGTTGCTTACACTGTATGGCTGTGTCAACTCACGATGGTTGCTACCACCGAATCCGGTGTTCATCTGTCCACGCCACTTGAGACCCTTGAGGGGCTCAATCTCCAAATATACAGTAGCACCTACGCCGAAATCACGACTCTTGTTGATACCGCCGAACTGACCATTCATCAAACCGTTTAGAGGGTTACTGAAGATCATTGAGCTGTAACCAGCGCCTGAGTCCCAACCTGCAAGGTTGCCATTAGCGTCGTATGGTTCTACGAGAGGAGAAGCAGAGTAAACACCCTGCATGATGTTCCAGTAACCATTGCTCTCGGCCAATGAATGCGAGTTGTGATACCAATATGAGAGATTCTCGCCAAGCTTGATGAGGTCACGGCCACTTTCAGTGCGCCACAGTACGTGATCTGAGTTGATACGACCACCGAAACGCTCATAATTAGAAGCAACGTCACCACCCATGATACCCTCTTGCTTGCTGTAGCTGAGGCTGACAGAGAACTTAGAGCGATCTGTACCACCAGTTACATTAAGTGCGTGGCTCTGCTGCATAGCATTTTTGTTGCGATAAAGTTCGAACCAATCGGTGCCTTCCCAACCAGAGTTTACCTTATCAATGATACTCTGTGGAACGATGCCTGACCAATCGAGGCTCTTGCCATAAGTATTAAAATAGGTCTCATTAATGACACTCATGTAGTCATTGGCCTTGAGGGTAGCAGGACGCTTGTATGGGTTTGACCAGCCTACATAACCGTCGTAAGAAGTCTGTATCTTACCAGCCTTACCCTGCTTGGTAGTAACGAGGATTACACCATTGGCAGCACGAGAACCATAGATGGCTGCAGATGCAGCATCCTTGAGAACGTCGATGCTCTCGATTTCGCTTGGGTTCAAGCCATTGAGACCATTGTCGGCTGTTCCTGACTGAACACCATCGATGATAAGGAGTGGAGAGGCTCCGTTTACAGTACCAAGACCACGAATGTTTACTTTAAAGCCTTGGCCTGGCTGGGTAGATGACTGTGTAATGTTTACACCAGGTGTAGTAGCCTGCATGGCAGTCAAAGCGTTGCTGGTGTTCATCTTTGCAATGTCCTCGCCCTTAACCTGTACGGTAGCACCGGTGACGAGCTTCTTCTTCTGGACACCGTAACCTACGACGACTACGTCCTCGAGTGACTGTGAGTCCTCCTTGAGGGTGATGTTGAGGCCAGGAGCTGCCTTTACTGTCTGTGTTGCGTAACCGATGAAGGTGATCTCAAGAGTCTCGCCGTTTGCAGCGTCGAGTGAGAACTTACCATCGAGGTCTGTGATAGTGCCTCGAGTGGTACCCTTTACACGGATGTTGGCGCCAGTAACTGGCTCACCAAGATCGTCAACAACAGTACCTGTGATCTTCTGGGTCTGAGCCTGTACGGTATTCATCATACCAGGAGCTACGAAGCCAGGAGCACCACTAGCAAGCAGTACGGTTGCACCGACTGCGAGCCAAGTCTTTCTTGTTTTGATACTCATTGATTAGTAAATTAGTTAAATATTGATAGTTGTTGTTATTTTCTGCAAGCTTTTGGCATCACAATCCATTTATAACGCAAAGGAAAAATAGAAAGTATGTAAATCACTTGTGTATATAGGTGAAATAGTATAGGCTATAGACGATAAAATCCTATTTTCGACGATGCAAATTTATGACATATCATCCAAATGTTATTGTTAAAATTAAGATTTAACTTTTAATATTAACATTTTTAACAGTTAATGTAAAATAGTATCACTTTTTTGCAAAATTAGTATAATGAAGACTCCATTTTTTGAGCGAATTGTAATGCAAAAAGTACAATATGTAAACAAAAAGTAAGCTCGAAGTAGTAATTTGAAAGTGTTTTATCTATTCTTTGAATTCTGACAGTAAGTGATGACCGATTTTAGTCTACTTTTGATTTCAAATGCAGGTTTCAGAGATCAAAAAAATCAACACCTTGTACAAAGTGTTGATTTCAGAGACGTAAAACATAAACACATCCGCGGATGTGTTTATGTTTTACAACGATTATTGCTTGTTTAGCTCTTCTGCCATCTCTCGGATGATCTGGAGTGTAGTGCTGTCGCAGGCAAACACGGAATTGAGGCCTTGTTCTTCCTGCGCAGGATCACATACATAGTCATCGTATGGCTGCCAGATTACATGCTCAACATTGGCACGGCCACCCCATCCCCAGAAGTTGCAACCGGCAATCTTGCCACTGTCACGGATGATGGCAAACACATATTTATAATAGGTGTCGCGTCCCTGAGTAGG
>DCIF01000005.1 GCA_002315795.1 Bacteroidales bacterium UBA1733 | reverse complement strand
AACTCAAACGCGCTATAATAAAAATGAGAAAATTTGTCATTTCTACCATGATGGCCGTAGGCACACTGGCTATGGTGATACCGACCTCTGCACAGCAACTAAAACTCTCTATCAATAAGGAGAGCGGCATCTATGCCAAGGGAGAAACAGCTTTGGTTTCCGGCCAAATCGATGCTCCGGTAAACGATTCACTCTCGGTACGGATCTCTACAAACAACCACGTAACGAGTGAATATAAGATTTTCCCTTCGTCGGCCAACTTTATGATCTGTGAGAAGGCATATAACGAAACCTGTGCCATTATGGTAGAAGTGACTGCCGCAGAGAAGACTGAAGGTGTAGGATTTGTCGTGGCTCCAGAAGGCTTCAAGGCCGGCTATACAGAGCCAGCTGATTTCATGACTTACTGGAACAACCAGAAGTCTCTGCTCAAGTCTTTACCGATGCAAGTCAAGACCGCAGATCTGAAGGTGCCAGAACAATACGAAGGGAAATATACGTGTCAGGATGTAGAGATTAACTGCCTCGGTCCGGCCCCTATGCGTGGCTATGTAGCAAAGCCGACAGGCGCTAAAGAGAAGTCTTTGCCTATCATCATCCTCTGCCGTGCTGCAGGTGTTGCTGGCAACTGGTGTCAGTGTCAGGTTGCAGAATGTGTGGGTAACGCGGCAATGGGCAATGGCGCGTTGAGTCTCGACTTGAATGCTCATGGCATGCTCAATGGACAGCCTCAGGCATATTACGACATGCTACAGGATGGACCTCTCCGCGAATACTACGAGTTCAATGCTGCAGATCGTGAAACCTATTATTTTAAAGGAATGTACTTGCGACTGCTTCGCGCTATCGAATATATGACACAGCAGCCAGAGTGGGATGGCAAGCGAATCCTTGTAATTGGCGAGAGCCAAGGAGGAGGTCAGGCGGCGGCTGCTGCTGGACTTGATCCGCGTGTCACGGCCGTAGTGCTTAATGTTCCGGCAATTCAGGACTTAGGAGGTACTCGTGCCGGTCGTCGTGCTGGTTGGCCACAGCCGATAGAGAATCATCAGGAGCTCG
This sequence comes from Bacteroidales bacterium UBA1733, assembly GCA_002315795.1. The sequence continues at coordinate 13,225 of DCIF01000005.1, read as the reverse complement.
ACCAGCTGATGGTAGATGCTACACTGCCTTACTTTGATGGTTCTTTGCTTCTCAGCCACTCAAATGCGGAGATATTCTGTGAAATCGGATTGATTGACACGACTTGTCCACCTTCTACCGTTTGGTCTTCACTCAATGCTGCAAAAGGCAAGAAGACGGTCAACTGTGTCCCTTATCGCACACACGCCTGGCCAGAAGGAGAACTTCGTTCTCAATGGGAAGAGAAATATCTCAAACCAAGATTGAATTTTATTGAGGATTATTTGAAGGCAGAATAAACGCAAAGAAAAATAATATATGACGATCAACGAATATCAAGACGGAGCTCGTACCACCGCCATCTATCCAGCTTCACGTGCTATCATCTACCCTACGCTGGGCCTTACAGGCGAGGCCGGAGAAGTGGCGGATAAGGTTAAGAAGGTGATTCGAGACAATAACGACGAGTTTACAGAAGAACGCAAGCGCCAGATAGCTATGGAGCTAGGAGATGTGATGTGGTATGCAGCATCGCTGGCACACGACCTTGGCTATACGCTGGAGGAAGTTTGCCAAATGAACCTTGACAAGCTCGCCTCACGCATGCAGCGAGACAAAATTCATGGATCAGGTGACGAAAGATAAAAAAAGGTCTAACCTAATTCTATGAGCGCAGTATTACACCAAAAAACCTTTCATGAACTGACCACAGACGAGCTTTACGAATTGCTGAGAGTACGTAGCGAAGTCTTTGTGGTTGAGCAGAACTGTGTCTATCAGGATCTGGATTATGATGATCAGAAGTCCATTCATCTGTGGCTAACCGTAGATTCTTCCCTCATTCCATCTGGCAATAAGATAGTCGCCTTAGCTCGAGTGTGTCCAGCCGGCACTCACATGAAGGAGGTCTCAATTGGTAGAGTCATCACGACCGAACGTGGTAAGGGGTATGGCAAGCAGATTATGCTTTGTGCCATAAAGACAGCAACTGAGCATTTCAATGCAACGCTCATTGATATTGAGGCACAAGAATATGCAAAAGGCTTTTACGAAGGAGTCGGCTTCAAGCAGTCTTCTGAGTCTTTCATACTCGATGGTATTCCGCATATCAGAATGACTTGGACAAAGCCTCATTCTGAACCGAAGAGATAACCATCTGCCAGATCTCCTGTGGCTTCTTGCCCCAACGTGGATGAAGCAGAAGTTCGGAAGGAGCGGATGAAGCTACACGCTCTACTTTTATCGATGGCTTTAATCTGGCGAGAAACGAAGCAATGCAGTCAGCATAAGACTCAGCAGTAAAGGATAGGAAATCAGCTCTGTTCTTTTCCCAGTCATCAGCCATGCGAGTACCTTTCAGAATCTGAAGCTGATGGATCTTCAGTGACTGTATTGACTGTTCATTGAGAATATCTGCTTCATGCAGGATATCCTCTATTGACTCTCCAGGCAATCCGGCGATCAGATGAATCCCGACATTAAGACCAGCCTCGCTACAGCGTCTGATTGCATCTATGCTCGAGTGTGCATCATGTCCACGGCCAATCCGTTTGAGAGTACGGTCGTAGAATGACTCCACTCCAAGTTCGACTAAAAGAGAAGTTCTCCCAGACAGTTCCTTGAGGTATTCTATTGTTTCGAATGGCAGGCAATCTGGACGTGTGGCAATGACAAGTCCCACTACATCTGGATCAGACAACGCCTCCTCATACCTTTCCTTCAAGACAGGAAGAGGGGCGTATGTATTCGAGAAAGGCTGAAAGTAAGCCAGATATTTCATATTAGGGTATTTCCCTGCAAAGAACCTCTTGCCAGCTTTTAGTTGCTCAGAGATACTGCCATGACAATACTTCGGACAGAAAGACTCCGTTCGGCAAAACGAGCATCCACCACGGCCCCTGCTACCATCACGGTTCGGGCAGGTGAATCCCGCATCAATCATGATTCTCTGTATCTTTTCCATCACGCTGCAATCTATAGTGAACAGGGGCAAAAATACTGACTTTTGGCTATTTTTCAAAATTTCAAGGAAATAAATCCTTAATAAAAGTTCTCTTTGAGCTAAATCCACACAAAAAAGCATCACTTAATGAAAATCACTAATACATTATCAACATGAAAAAATTGTTTGTCAGTCTTGCATTATTCTGTCTTTGCCTGAACGGCAATGCGCAGACAGTAAAGAGTCAGGAAATTGAAAATGGTGGATCAGGTGATTATCCTGCCATTGTAGTTGAAGATGCTACTTTGTCGACACACACCGTCTATCGTCCTAAAGACATTGCTGCTACAGTGGAGAAGCAGGGGAAGCTACCTGTAATCGTCTATGCCAATGGCGCTTGTTTCAACAACAATGTAGAGATGCGTCTGCTGCTTAACGAGGTGGCTTCGCATGGTTACATAGCAATCGCCATCGGTCCATACGATGAGGAAAGCACCGTAGAGCAATGGAAAAAAGTGCTTTTCGGCAACTATCCAAAGGGCAAGGATGTCGTCCTGGCTACTGGTGAGCGATATCCTGAGCCGACTGCTGAGCAGAAAGAAGAGGCTAGACTAGCACAGGAGGCAGCAAATGCTGCAGCTAAAAAGGAAGCAAAAAAGAAGAGCAAGAAAGCAGAGCCAGCACCATTCCGTACTTATTCAAAGCAGTTACTTGAAGCTCTTGACTGGATTACTGAACAGAATGCCGATCCAAAGTCTGAGTATTATCACATGGTGGACCTCGATCATGTAGCTGCAATGGGACAATCTTGCGGTGGTTCTCAAGTGCTCGGAGTAGCACATGATCCACGTATCAAGACTTGTGTCATGCTCAACTCCGGCATTGGCGATATGGAGATGAGTGGTGCAAGTAAAGAAAACCTCAAGAATGTACACACACCAATGTTCTACATGATTGGAGGACCAACAGATATTGCACACCAGAATGCCAATAAGGACTTCGAGCAGCTGGTGGATGTTCCTGTCGTAATGTTCAACTCACATGACGGACACAACGGCACCTACTACGAGAAGTTTGGCGGTGCATACGCTTTCGTAGCTATCCGCTGGCTCGACTGGCAGCTGAAGGGTCAAACTTACAAGAGTGCGATCTTCCTTGATGATGATTATGCAAGCATGATGTTCCCAACCTGGACCTTCGAGCGTAAAAATTTCTGATATGACGACTTTGCAAGAAAGATTATTTCAACTGCGGGATAAGGAGTATGCTGCTTTCCAGGCCAAACTGACTCCTGGAATACCGATAGAGAGGTTTATCGGTATAAGAGTACCTTTGCTCCGAACATTTGCAAAAGACTATGCAAAATCACCACTGAACAAAAGGATTATCTACGAACCTTAAAAATAAAATAAATATGAGCGAAACCATTTCAAACGTCATGAATTGCGGAACAAAGGAAAAGTGCTGGGAGGGACTAACCTACACAAGTAAGCTCACTGTCGGCATGGAGGATACAGCCCTTGCACTCGGCTCTGGTGATCTGCCAGTATTAGCGACTCCTCGCATGATGGCTCTCATGGAAAATGCCGCTATGATGGCCGTTGCACCAGAATTAGAAGAAGGATACACCACTGTTGGAGGTCATATTGAATCGTCACATCTCAAACCTTCAGTGGTTGGCAAAGAAATTACTGCCACTGCCACTCTGACAAAAGCTGAAGGCAAAAAGCTCTATTTCAATATAGTTGCAAAGATGGAAGACGTAATCATCGGTGAAGGCACTCATCTCCGATTCATAGTTAATAAGGAGAAGTTTATGTCTCGATGAGAGAATCAAAAAATTATAATGACAATACTTACAATGACAGGAATCATAGCCATTTATCTCACCGCTATCAACCTTATCGCATTCATTACCTATGGCATTGACAAATGGAAGGCCAGGAAGGACAAATGGCGAATTCCAGAAACCACACTATTGATGCTTGCCATCATTGGTGGCAGTATTGGCGCATGGTGCGGCATGAAGATATGGCATCATAAAACGATGCACAAAAAATTCAAATTAGGTATTCCTGCCATCATTCTGCTGCAGATAACTGCAGCCATTGTTTGTGTATATCAGAAGCTAAGGATGTCATAGTAGATTTCTGAGCGACAAGTTTGCATCCTTTGCTTCAGAAAACGAGAAAAACAATGTGACAACGTTGCCAACAGATACATTTATTACCAGAAAGGCCCTATCTTTGCACCATCAAAAAAACAATAACAAGGCAACAACAAACTTAAACCATACAACTATGACTATTCATTACAACATCTGGAAGAGAGTAAGACGATGTACGTTGATCTTCACCGTTCTGATCAGCAAGCCATACGTTGCACAGATGGAAGATTTCGCTCGCGAGGAGGAGCGCTGGTCACAGGCTTGGACCTTGTGAACTAAATAGCAGAGAAAAAGCGCCTGATCTCATCCAGATGTTTCAGACAGGCCTCACGACCCAGACGGTGCATGAGTTGGAGTTTATCAACCTTCATCTCTATGCGACCGATGGGCAACGGAGCCTCTGGAGCGATGAGCAGGATATGGCCTTTTTTGGCTTCTGAAAGTACATAGTCCATCTGCTCATTATACATCTCATGACGGTGCTTCATGCATTCGTAGATAGCGGGATATTTGTGCAGTACCTTTTTCACAAACCAGCTATGTTTTAGCGGTTCCTTGCGATAATCGAGTGGACGCGTCAGGATGACGATGTTCCGATCATAACCTAAATCTTGGAAGTATTTCAGCGGAATGGAATCCGAGAGGCCACCATCAAGCAATAGTTTATTCTCAAGTGCTACTGGCTGACACACCATCGGCAAAGATGCCGAAGCACGTATCCACTCCAGGACTTCATAATCGACATGATCAATCTGGTGATAGACAGGTTGGCCGGTAGCACAGTCGGTACAGACCAGGTGGAACTCCATCGGATTATTGGCAAAAGCCTCGCCATCAAAGACGTCAATCTGCGTCGGGACGACGTGATAGCAGAACTCAGCATTGATATAATTGCCTGTCTTGAGGAACGAACGTACGCTCATATACTCAGGATTGCCCACCATCTGCACATTATAACGCAGGGCACGCCCTGGCTGATTCGACTTCATATTGACGCCAAAACATGCTCCCGCCGAAACGCCAACAATACCCTCAAAGTCAGTAAGACCCTGAGCCATCATCTCGTCAAGAATACCAGAGGTAAAGATACCACGCAGCCCTCCTCCCTCAAGAACTAATCCGTGTTTCATTGCTTATCCATAACATGGAGTGTGTATAGCTCAAGCACCACTGCAATAGTGAGCAATGGCAACCAGTACATCCCCGGCTGAAACATATAATAAGCAGCTACCGCATAGAAGATACCAACCAGATGACGTGTACGGTTGTTACGCTTCTGTCTAAGGCTATTGCCCTGGTAACGCTCGGCCAGATGTGTTCCTAACAGCAAACCACAGCCGATAGCAAAGACATAAGGAGCCACCACTCTAAACGGCAGATAGAGGATGGCGCCAACGATCACAAGGATATATGCAAAATAGGTAACGTATTTCATCAGTCATCAAAAAGATAAAGGTCTTCATTACGACGATGCATGTGCAGTCGCTCACGCGCATGTTTCTCCAGGTGCTCTGTATCGACACTCACCTGGTCAATTCGACGCTGGAAGTTGGAAATAGAGTCTTCATATTCACGAATTTCCCTTCGAAGTGCAGCTTCCTGGTGTCTCAGACTCAAGATATTCACCACCGAGAACTCTCCACCGAAAAACATGTACAGAAGAAATCCTACGCACAAGCTGAAGAACCAGTGGCGCATGGCGAAACGGATGTATATTTTTATCTTCTGCATTTTCTACTGAGGCTTTATGAACGTGCAAATATAAGGTTTTTGAATGATATTCGGAAGTTTTAGTCCATAAATCTGCTGAAAACTTTCTTTTTTGACCTACATTGATGGATTTTTGGCAAAGATTATGTATCTTTGCGCCATTATATAATGACTATCAGATGAGCAATCTCAAAGAACTGATTGACCACCTTTATGAAGAGGTGGTAATGCTACCGGCCGAAGTTCAGAAAGAGGATGAAGCTGTGACCGATGATTTCGACACAGACATCGATCCAGAGAGACTCCGGCTGGCGGTGAGACAGATGTCGGAGTGCCTGCAGCAGGAAGACCTCGGTGACCTGCAGGCCGCTGCTATACTCAATTTGGAGGACACTACCCGTCTGCTGATGCAGTGGGAGAGCATCTGCAACGGCATCTCTGGCCTCAACCGCCACATGAAGGAGCTAGATGAAGACATTGCCAGGATGCAGCCTTGGGGTGATTTCGACGTGGTAAAGTTGAACCAACTACAACAGCATGACTGTAATGTGATGTTCTGGAAGATGCCAGTTTCAATCATGGCTACCATGACAACTGAATCCTGGTATAATGACTATCAGGCTACAATCATCAGTCATGACCAGTCAGATGCCTACTTCATCACCATCAGTCTCATGAACGAAACACCAGAGATGCCAGCTTTGGCCGAAAGACTGGAAATCTGCCCTTGTCCGGTAAGTACGCTGATCATGTTGCAGACTCGCGACAAGGATAGTCTCAAGCGAATGCAGACCAAACAAGGAGATTTTGCGCTGGCTCACTATGCAGAACTCCGTGAGACGCTACGTTCTGTTCTTCCTCCGGGGACAGTACTTCCTAAACAACATGTGAGTCATCGCCAGCTGCTGAAAGCCAGATTACACAAGCTCTTCAAAAAATAACAACACATCCATCATTTCATAATAAACTTTTCATATCATGTTGCCTGCAGAATGGGAACCTCAAAGGTTCGTACAACTCACATGGCCTCACGCTGAGACCGACTGGGCCCCTTATCTGGAGTCTGCACAGGAATGCTTCACGGCCATTGCTCGTGAGGTGACACGCCGCCAGCCATTGCTCATCGTTACCCCTGAACCAGAAGCCGTAGAAATACGTCTGCGTACTGCAGGTATTGACATGAAGCAAGTGGTATTACAGGAATGTCCTACCAACGACACCTGGGCACGCGATCACGGTTTTATTTGCACACGCAGTGCTACTTACGCAGGTGATAATGAAGGAGGCTCAGCACTGACTATGCATGATTTCTGCTTCAATGGCTGGGGAATGAAGTTCGCTGCGAATCTTGACAATCAGATCAACAGCCGTATCTATGACGAGGGGGTCTTTGATGAGAACGACCTGTTAACCGCATGGGATGCCCGTTATGAAAACAATCGCAATATGGTGCTCGAAGGAGGTTCAATTGAGAGTGACGGAGCAAATACCATACTCACCACGACCGAATGCCTATTGTCGAAGAACCGTAATGAAAGCGCTGACAAAGCATGGTTTGAAGAGAAATTTGCGCAGATCTTCGGCTCACAGCACGTACTCTGGCTGGACCACGGTTTCCTGGTCGGTGATGATACAGATTCGCACATTGACACATTGGCACGATTGTGTCCAGGCAATACCATTGTCTATGTGCAGTGCACTGAGGAAGATGACATTCACTATGACGAACTTAAGGCCATGGAGAATCAGCTCAAAACATTCCGCACTTCAGAAGGACAGCCTTACCGCCTGCTGGCGTTACCAATGCCAGAGGCTATCTTAGAGAGTAACTTCGACGATGCGGTGGAAGAAGAAGGTGATCAGCGTCTGCCTGCTACCTATGCCAATTTTCTCATCATCAATGGTGCCGTGCTCTACCCTACTTACAACCAACCGCAGAATGACCAGCGTGCCAAGGAGGTACTACAACAGGCATTCCCAGACCGTGAGATCATCGGGATAGATTGCCGCGTATTGATCCGTCAGCATGGCTCGCTGCACTGTGTCACCATGCAATATCCGGTATAGTGTCGTAGTATTTCTGACAGTAGTTTTTTATGCGAAGGTTATATTCTCTTTTTCTTTTATTGCTTCTACTGCTGACAGCCTGTTCTACAGCCAGGCTGAGCACCGGCATTGCGCAATATGAGCGAGGAGAATATTATGATGCCTCTGTTACACTGAAGAAAGTCTATAAGGATGCCAAACGTGAGCGCGCAGATAAGGGGAAAACTGCTTTTTATCTTGGCTTATGTTATGAGAAACTTATGATCTCAGGACAGGCTATTCCTGCACTTCAGAACGCTTTACGCTATGGCTATGACACACTGGAAGTCACACCTCATCTTGAGCAGATGCAGCGCCATGCACAAGCCGACGAGAGCCGCTATGAAGTGAAGCGCTTCACGCTTGCCAATACGCGTAGAGCAGATTTCTCCCCCGCTATCTGGGGAGACAAAGATGACGTACTCTACTGGACGTCTTCTTCCGACAAATCGACAGGTGACGACCACTCCCCTATCACTGGAACTAAGTATTGTGATATATGGAGCAGCAGTCGCGACGAACAAGGCAAATGGAAACGTCCTGCACTCGTGGAAGGAGGAATCAACACTCCAGCAGACGAAGGTACACCCTGCTTCTCTCCTGATGGAAACACGATGTATTACACTGCTGCTGGTGGAAATGAGGGGCAGCCTGCAGCACCACATATTTACTATTCTCAACGCAATGATGCCGCTTGGAGCAAAGGATCTATGCTCAACATCCTGGCTGATACCATCAGCACCTATGCTCATCCTGCAGTCTCTCCAGACGGCAAGTGGATTTATTTTGTGAGCGACATGCCAGGTGGTCTAGGAGGCATGGACCTATGGCGAGCACCGCTCAACAGTGCCACAGACGTTGGTGCAGCTCAGAATCTAGGAGAATCCATCAATACCCCGGGACGAGAGATGTTCCCCAGCTTTTCGCCTGACGGCATTCTCTATTTCAGTACCGATGGACGTGAAACCGTAGGTGGACTTGACCTCTACTCTGCCCGTGAAGACGAATGGGGAACCTGGCACGTGGAACATCTTGGAGCACCGATGAACAGCACGGCCGATGATTTTGGCATGACCTTCAGCCACTCTACTAAAGAGCAGCAGGAAGGCTGGTTCAGCAGCAACCGCCAGCAAGGAAAGGGCTACGACAACCTCTACACTTTCCGTCTGCCTAGCATCAAAGTCCGAATCACTGGCTTTGTCTATGATACCGATGAAGAACCCGTGGCAGAAGCGGTGGTGCGTGTCGTAGGCCGTAATGGCATGAATTACAAGTCGCTCACCAAGCCTGATGGCTCGTATGAAGTGAGCATTGACCGCTCAACCGAATATGTCATGATGGCCGGCAAGAAAGACTATCTGAACCGCAAGGCGCAGTTTATGAGTGATGGAGAGGAAGAAGATGCCGACTATGAAGTAGATTTCTATCTACCCTGTGTGGCCGAACCTGTACTCATCGACAACATTTTCTATGACTATAACAAATCCACGTTGAGAGAAGAATCTTATCCTGCTCTTGACGATTTAGTGCTGTTGCTCGAGGAAAACCCTTATACAGCCATAGAGCTGGCAGCACATACCGATCGCATAGGTTCACAGGAATACAATGAGGATTTGTCTCAGCGACGCGCTCAGTCGGTCGTAAACTATCTTATCAGCAAAGGTATTCAACCTGGCCGACTCACTCCGGTAGGTTATGGCAAGGCCCACCCTAAGACCACTGATGAGAAACTGCATGAGGAATATGAATATCTCCCCGTCGGACAAGTGCTCGACGAGGAGTTTATCGGCCAGTTAACCCCTGAACAGCAGCAGATAGCCGACCAAGTGAACCGCCGCACAGAGTTTCAGGTGACAGATACCACCTGGGGAATCAGATAAGATCAATCTTTGCGCTGCAGATAATAGTGCTGCATCACGTAATATGCTTTCTTCTTTTGACCTTCGCTTGAGATAAGTCCCTTACGGTTGAAGAAGTCCTGAACGTCTGGCAGATGACGTGCCGGAGAGCGAAAATCGACAAGAATCCATGGTGAGAGGCCTGAGAGACCGTCAATCTTATCGAGCATCTTTAGATTTTCCTCATAGAGATTCTCCTGGAACTCCTCACTGAAGCGAGTCTCCTTATCTGCATGCCAGCCTTGCAAGGCCCCACCGCCAAACTCACTGACAATAACCGGCTTGTTATAAGGAACCTCCCATGTCATCTTAGGAGCATCCTGCGTATCGCGATACCAACCAACATACTGATTAAAGCTGACAACATCAACATATTCGTTCATGTTGTCACTAAGTCTGTTGTGATAGTTATCGGCCGAAGTGACTTCCATGGCCATAGAGATGAGGCGGGTATTGTCCTGTGTACGAGCATACTTAGCCAAACTGCTGAGGAACTTGTCTCGCGGCTCACTGTGTGGAGTCTCGTTGGCAATACTCCAGATAATGACGTTAGCGCGATTCTTGTCACGGCAGATCATGTCGTGCAGCTGACGCTGTGCATTGGCATATGTATCAGGATTCTGCCATGAGATCGTCCAATAGACAGGGATCTCACTCCACACCATAATACCCATCTTCTCAGCCTCACGCACCTCCAGTTCACTGTGCGGATAGTGGGCTAGACGCACGTAGTTGCAACCCATCTCCTTGGCCCAAGTGAGCAGGATGTGAGCCTGCTCTGCAGAATGTGTACGCCCCTGAGTAAAAGGCGCTTCCTCATGGACACTCACACCACGTAGAAAGATATGCTTACCATTAAGCAGGATCTGCTTATCTTTAGTCTCTATACAGCGGAAGCCAATCTCTTCTGTAATGGTTTCCTCTCCACGAGCAAAGGTTACATTATAAAGCTTAGGGTTCTCAGGACACCAGAGCGCTGGCTTGGCCTTGAAAGAGAGCTCTGCACGACCAGCAGCATCCGTCACTACCTGCTGATTGATCTTCAGTTCTGGAATGTTGACAGTGATTTTCTCTCCAGCCACAGCATTATTAAGCTGAACCCAACCGGTAAGGTGCTGCCAGTTGTTCTTATCAAGTTGTAGAGAATAGTCCTGAATAAAGGTCTCATCAACATCCGTCAGCAACACATCGCGCGTGATACCTCCATAATTCCACCAGTCATAGATATTGGTAGGTATCTGATCGCGATGACGCTTATTATCGACCTTGACAATGACATTGTTATGCCCCGGTTTTAAGGCATCGGTAATATCGTAATTGAATGCTGTGAAGCCACCTACATGTTTACCAATCTTCTTGCCATTGACGTAAACAATGGCCTCATAATTGACAGCTCCGAAATAGAGAATGGTTCGCTTGCCAGCAGTAGGTTGATAGTCGAAAGTGCGACGCAGCCAGACCGTTCCCTCGTAATAGAAGAGCTTAGGATCCTGCGTATTCCAGTCACCTGGCACATTCATCTGCTCGCTGGTATCGAAGTTATACTCAATAAGCTCAAGTTTAGACTTCTGATGCGCATCCTGAAAGAATCCCCAGTGGCTTTCATTCATACGATAGTCATAGAAACCGCGTTCCTGAACATCTACGATATAACGCCATTTGCCATTCAAGGAAGTGGTATTCTGACGGCCATAGATATTGCCTAACAAAGGAATCTCCTGCGCTTGCAGGTACAAGCAGGAAGCTGCAAACAGCAACAATGATAGTAAAGCTCTCTTCATATATAAATAATGTGTATTAATGAGTCATGGCATGAGATCAGATGAACAGGTTACAAGGTGAGTGCACAGCCATGTGTCTGCTTGCTGACATAGAGACGACGATCCGCCTCACGATAGAGATCCTCAAACTTGATATCTGACTTGCCATCATAGAAGACCACACCAAAGCTGACAGTGATGGACTCATTTCCCATTTCTGGTACTCGGATGGTACGAATTGCAGCGAAGAACTGCTCGGTGCGTTCACGATACTCATCTGAAGAGATATCACTGCTGCAATACGACCAGAACTCATCGCCACCCAAACGAGAAACGACCTGTTGTGGCATGGCTTCAAAACATTTGGCCACCTGCTGCAGCACTTTATCGCCGACGTCATGGCCGTATGTATCGTTGACTTTCTTAAAGGAATCGACATCAAGCACGCCAAAATAACCGGCTTGATGATGCTCAAGAGCCTGGATAATATGATGTTTACCTCCGAAACGGTTCAACAGGCCTGTCAGTTCATCATGCTCAGCTATATATGACATCTCTGCCAAGTGCCGCTTCTTCTGGCGCACCTCAGCCTCAACAGACTTTCCATGTTCGCGGAAGAAAATAATAATCAAGCCAATGAGCAGAATGATAACAATCATTCCCATGGCGAAGTTGGTCTGTCGGCCCATCCTATGGCGTTTCTCCTCAGCACATCGTGCACTGTCAATAATAGGGAAAATGGTCGAAGCTTCCAATGCGCGTAAGCTTGAGTGGCTGATATTTGCATCCTCCAGAGAACAGACGAAATATCGATAGGCACGCTCACCCTGTTCTTTTTCTTTCATTCGCTCTGACAGGATAGGTAATGCCATATATTCGGTTACACCTTCCTGAAGGTCATGGATTGACGTCTTTACCAAATAGAAGATTGCCTCATCCTTTTGGTTTGACAAGTCATAGGCCTCAGAGATGATGGCATAAAGATAAACAACAGCACCCGGATCACATGTAGCTTCAGCCTCTAGCAGAGTGTCAATACATTGCTGGTACTTACCACTATCAAGCATCATATTGGCACGAATCAGCGTACGACTGAAAGGATCCTTCTCCAGTTCATAGATACGGTCGAAATAGACTGCAGAACGTTCTCTGAGCGTGGAAGAGAGCTTCTTGGCCGACTTAGCAGAAAAATCGGCCATCCAGCCAGTGACGGCATGAATAGTGTTGAAATAATGCAACTGCAAGTCATGATCAAGTGATTCCGCATCAACAGGATCGAGCAAGTCAAATGAAGCACTATAAAGTCCCATGACACCATAGTTACGCGCTGCACAGATATCGACCCACAGCTGAAGATTCCTATCACTGGCATACTCCGGACAACGCTTGATCTCTCCGAGTACGGTAAAAACAGAATCTGACAGGAATCGGTTATAGTGCTTATAAGCGCCCTGCAGCGCGCGGATACGATCATAACCCGTCATGGTACGAGCCCTCTGACGAATACTGTCAGCAAGATGCAATCTGGTCTGCTGATATTCGTTCTTATGAGCAATGACATCATCGAGTTGTCTGAGTAGAAGTTCATTCTCACGCACATAGTCTATCTCACCTGCATGGACAGAGTTCACGCAGATGCATAAAAAGGAGAGCAGGAATAATAAATGCTTCATATAACGATGAT
>DCIF01000048.1:3845-4462 GCA_002315795.1 Bacteroidales bacterium UBA1733 | reverse complement strand
ACCGTCTGGTCACAAGCAATGATATAAGGATATTTACCATTTTCTGGGAAGCTATAAGACTCACCCAGATTTTCGAGAGCATTAGTCTGTCCATTATACGTCCAGCCAGCTTCATCAGGCCAGGTAGTCACCGTAATATTGTTTCGTGAAGGATCCCAACCCTCGACTTTGACATCGACCAGATAATCTTTATACGGAGCATTGACCGTTGGGTCATAACCCTCACCTCCTTTCTCACAGCCGGCATTCTGACCAGCAAACTTGCCATCATCGTAAGCAGAACCTAATACGGTATTACCAATCTTGATGCGGAAAGGAATCGTACCACAGAGATGCTTCACCGTGGCAGTGGTCTCTACTTGAGGATTGTTTTTATCCAACTCGGCAGAGGCTGTCCAATAATAGGTTTTCTTCTGTGTTACATCGACTACGATATCATTGAAGTCGAAATCAAGCGTAGATCCGAGATCCTCTATCATATAACGCTTTGACACAATTTCCTTGACAGGTGGCAGGTATGGGAAACCCACTACGAGGAAAACCACATCGTTCATATCGTGGTCAGTGCCATTCAGATCGGCATCCTCACAACCGATGATCATGGCCTGACAATCAGC
>DCIF01000048.1:2204-3765 GCA_002315795.1 Bacteroidales bacterium UBA1733 | reverse complement strand
GTCAGATTGGTAGGACGAGGACAAGACAAAGCCAGCATCATGTTCTCTTTCGAACTCTGGATGGCTCCTGTGTTAGCATAGTTAGTTGCACCCTGAGTAACCTTCAGATACAATGAGGTCTCACCCTGGAGCGTTCCCTCGTTGAAGTACATCGGACGACCGACAACAGCAGCACGATTGACCGTGTGATTTGAGTCATATCCACCTGATGGCTGTTGCCAACGGCTGTTTTGACTGGTTTTATACAAAAGACCGTCAGAGCGCTTCCAGATATTATAGTCGTTCTTAGTGTCCTCATCTACCACATGGAGTTCCCACTCCATACCTGCCTGACCCTGATAGATAGGAATGATCATCAGGCCATTCTCCGGCTGCTGGAAAACGAATGACTTACCCAATGAACGGTGATCATTACCCTCGTTCAAATTTGTATTAAGCCAGGCGAGCGTACCATTCTTGTCAACACTATACCAACCTTCTGGTACTGAAGTATCTCTTGTACCAGAGGCACTGTTCGTATTACTCTCTCCTTTGAACTTTTCTGGAAGAGAAGCATCAGAATAGCCCGAAAGAGCACGCGTAGCGGTCTCAGTGTCACGCACTAATGCATCAGATTCTGACATTACCATGGTAGGTCCGCCCGTCAGACCAAGCTGACTCAGATTGTCACTTGAGAAGTCCCAGATCTGATTGGCATCAATAGGGCCATACATACCCTCAAAATTACGCTTATAAACACTATTACGCACTTCCTGAGTGCTAACACCATAATCTTCGTCCTGACAAGACGTTAGGAATGCTGCTACAAATGACGCAGCAAACAAAGAATAGAAAAGTTTCATTTGAATATAAATAATGACAATATAATACCTAATAATAGCAAAGATAGTTTCAAATCTAAGCAAAGTTTCGTTCAAATATATGAGTCTGTGTCAATAGCCACAAGAAGTGACTATTTTGACACAGCTCATCAGTGCATATTTGCAGGATGCCTCCTGATGGAAAATATATAAATCGATGTTTTGACGCTTTAAAGACTGGTGTTCGTGAATTCATCAGAGATGTTTGCCTGCTGGAAGAAATCATCTTCGTCAAAATCCGGGAACCACGATACGATGTTTGCAGATTCAATGTCAGTATCTTCGGTACCTGATACACTGAGTACTGCCTTGAAGAATCGGCTTGACTTCCATGGAGTAGTCCAACTGCTGTCAATGGTACAAGCACCGAGCAGACTGACAACTCCGTTCCAGTTACCTTCTGGAGTAATAAATCGGCCTTTAACACTACCCTTTGGGTCGTTGATGACTGAAAGGATACGGAAGGATTCTCCCTGCCATTGCTCCATCGCATCAGCAATGGCGGTCTCATTATTATCAACGTTAAGCAGATAAGCATTGAGCTTGATCTGGTTAGCATCACTGAGAGCTATACCCTGACTCTTGGCATAAGCAGCAAGCTTATCGGCTGGCGCATTATAGAGTTTCCAATCTGAGAGCTCTACATCATAGACCTCACGGGTTCTGAGACCTGCATAGATGGAAGGATCTTCAGCCCACTC
>DCIF01000048.1:0-2089 GCA_002315795.1 Bacteroidales bacterium UBA1733 | reverse complement strand
CAGCATCAAAGCCAGGTGATGACGTTTGATCTTACGCTGATCCCATAGGATTACGACGAATCCTATGAGAAGCAGGGTGAGAACGATGCAGATGACTGCGACCAATATACCTGCATCAGAAAAATTTGATGACAATAAACTAAACATCTTAAGTCGAACAATTATTTTTTTCTGGTGCAAAGATAAGGAGCCTTTTGAAACAAAAGTGTTCGGTTTATAGGTGTTAGTGTTAGAAATATAAAAAAAAGGTGTTCGTTTCATACAAAACTAACACCTTTTGACATGTATATATTGCACATGTAACAAAATTTCTCGCCTTTTGTTACATAAAAGACCGGTCACCTAGATCATTTTTTGAGCAATTTTGTTTCATGCATAGACAGCTGTATAGACAAAAGCGGCTAAAACTGCACCAATAATAGGGCCTACAACGGTAGGACGGATTACCGTTGCACCCAGCACATCGGCCTGTACCTGCATCAGATAGTTATCACGGAAGTTCCCTGATCAAGTGCAACGATATACTTCATGGTATAAGAAATGATTTATTTAAGAAACTCGGCATTGCTCACCTTCTTGCCATGAGGACCATATTCGCCGACTACGCGACTGGCAATTTTGTGCTCAGGATCATCGTATGCAATCTCATAAAAAGTCTTCTTGGTCTCAGGATCGAGGTAGGCAGTAGGGACAATCTTTGAGATACTGTTCTCCCAAGAGGCGTCTGGCAGGATGTTGCGATAGAGTACATTGAGCACGTTGCCCACGGTCTCGCCATTGTTCTGTGTCTTGCCATTATAAGAGAGCTGTTCACGGTCGTAGACGATGATCTGTGTATTGATCCCCTTGGCATTCTGATCTTTAACACGCTGTTCAATCTCGGCCAGACGAGGATTCTGCTTGGTGCAGATCACGAAGGCAACCTTCTCCCCATCGGGTACCTGAGCCTGCTCGTAGTTGATAGAATAGTACGACCGTGTATCCATGCAAGAACCTACACAGATGCTCCAGTAGCGAGCATGTGCACTCTGATAATCCTCCACCTTCTGAGGCATAGGGACAGGCAGGAAGCTGAAATACAGCACCTGATCATCCTCCAAGGCCGTACGGGCATAGAGATAATCGGTAGCATTGTTCGGATAGAAACTGCCGTGAGGTGCCAGCATGAAAGGCACATCATCCAAAGCATCAGATTTGCGAGGTGAGAACGGAGGGATGTTTCTGAACACGTTGCTTTCCTGACAGATTGGGGTCTTGACCTCCTTCATAGTCGTGAGGTCGATAGCATCGATGGCTGGCATATCCACGCCACCATATTCGTCAATCTGACTCAGATACTGGCGAATGATGATGTTGGCATTTTCTACCTCTTCGTTTACCACGATCAGGTTCTTCGCATCGAGCTGAGCAAGTGCCTCTTCTGTTGCGACCTTAGCAGGAACGATATATACGGTGAAGTAGTTATCCTTATCAGAAGTCTCGACAAAAGGATTGACACTGCCTTCGTCTGGCAGGAGCTGATAGTCAGAAGAACCGTTAATGGCACTACCGTCAGCATCATTATAAAGAGTGAAGCTGAAGTAACGGCTGTGAGGATAGGCGCCATGCACTTTAAGAGCCATGGCGGGGTTGTCCTTCACACTCCAGGCGTACTCCCAATAATGAGAATAAAGGTCTGGATACTGAGGAACGGTGTAATTGCCGCCATCGTGAGTCTGGCTCCACTGCTCCTTGGCTGGAAGGTTCTCAATCTTCTCATTTTTTACTGAGCAACTCGCCATGGTAAGCAAGACAACAGACAAAAGCAGGAATGTCTTTTTCATTGTCGAATATTTTATTAGATGTGACTAAGGGTATTATGAATCTGCTATCAGAGCACAGGGAGAAGATACTGCCAGATCAGATCCATGTAAGGCTGATAGAGCGATGAATAGGTGGTGAGCACCAGCACCACATCGCGCTTAGGGAAGACCATGATATACTGACCTGCATAGCCATCAGCACGATAAGCATCATGACGGCACATCCACATCTGGTAGCCGTAGCCCTGTACCCACTCGTTGTTGTCCTTGTTGAGACCAAAGTCCTC
>DCIF01000029.1:21187-21561 GCA_002315795.1 Bacteroidales bacterium UBA1733 | reverse complement strand
GCAATGAAGTTAGCCGGATAGATAAGACCCTGGTCGAAAGCCTCCTTGTTCTCAAATGGATAGTGAATCTGAGCGTATGGCATTGCACCAGAGTCAAACCATACGTCAATCAGGTCAAGCTCACGGGTCAGCACAGCGCCACTGGCCGAAACGAGCTTGATATCGTCAACGTATGGACGGTGCAGATCAATCTTGTCATAGTTCTCCTGGGTCATCTGTCCAGGAACGAAGCCCTTCTCCTTATATGGATTTGAGGTCATCACACCTGCAGCCACAGCCTTCTCAATCTCGTTGTAAAGCTCCTCCACCGAACCGATGCAGATCTCCTCACGCGTATCACGGTTGCGCCAGATAGGCAATGGGGTACCCCAGTA
>DCIF01000029.1:0-21106 GCA_002315795.1 Bacteroidales bacterium UBA1733 | reverse complement strand
CCAGTACCCGTTGACTCTGGCTTCCAGTTGATGGTCTTGTTGAGCTCGATCATGCGCTCGCGACAAGCGGTAGAGCGGATGAACCAGGAATCAAGAGGATAATAAAGCACAGGCTTATCCGTACGCCAGCAGTGTGGGTAGTTGTGCACATGCTTCTCAATCTTAAAGGCCTGTGAGGCAGCCTTCATCTCCAGACAGATCTTGATGTTGAGGTCATCAGCCTTGGCAGCTGCCTCAGCATCGTACTTACCACCCTGATTGTATTCAGGAGCATAAGCATTCTTCACGAAGTTACCCTCATGCACACCATAGGCAGCCAGATCAACACAATTCTCAACGAATGCTGGAGCTAGCTCCTCACGCTTGTAGTACTTACCGGTCATATCTACCATCGGACGGGTCTCGCCCAACTGGTTGATCATATACAGACCTGGCACCTCAGCAGCCTTAGCCACCTTGGCATCATCTGCACCAAAAGTTGGCGCAATGTGTACGATACCCGTACCATCTTCGGTAGTCACATAGTCGCCAGGGATCACGCGGAATGCCTGCTCAGCAATCTCCACAAACTGATCCTGACCATGCGCGAAGACTTTCTCCGGATGCTCCTGTGCGTACTTATTAATATAAGGTGCGGACAGATCGCTTACCTGCTCACAAGGCTTCACCCATGGCATCAGCTGCTCGTAGTGCATACCTACGAGGTCAGTACCCTTGTAGTGGCCTACGATGCGATAGGGCAGTTTCTTGCCATCTACCTTGTTGATATCGAGGGCCTCCATCTCAGCCAGTGTCTGCAATTCCTCACCGGCCAGATAAGCCTTCAGACGAGCTTCGGCAATAATGATGGTCAGCTTCTCACCATTGTAAGGGTTGAAGGTCTGTGCAGCCACATAGTCGATGTTCGGACCTACACAGAGAGCCGTGTTCGAAGGCAAAGTCCAAGGCGTAGTGGTCCATGCCACGAAGGCAGCAGTACCCCACTCAGCCAACTCATTTTTAATTTCTTCTTTTTTAATTTTGAACACACCCGTCACAGTGGTATCCTTCACGTCACGGTAGCAACCAGGCTGATTCAGCTCGTGGCTCGAAAGGCCCGTACCTGCAGCTGGCGAATAAGGCTGGATGGTATATCCCTTATAGAGCAAGCCCTTCTTATAGAGCTGCTGCAGGAGCCACCACAAGGTCTCGATGTAGCGGTTATCGTAAGTGATATAAGGGTCGTTGAGATCTACCCAGTAGCCCATCTTATGGGTCAGTTCGGTCCACTCCTTGGTGTACTTCATGACCTCCTTACGGCAGGCAGCATTGTAGTCATCGACCGAGATTTTCTTGCCGATGTCCTCCTTGGTGATGCCGAGCATCTTCTCCACGCCGAGCTCTACAGGCAGACCGTGGGTATCCCAACCGGCCTTGCGCTTCACCTGATAGCCCTTCATGGTCTTGAAGCGGCAGAAAATATCCTTGATCGAACGAGCCATTACGTGGTGAATACCTGGCATACCGTTTGCCGACGGTGGACCCTCGTAAAACACGAAAGAAGGATGGCCCTCACGTGTGGTCATCGACTTCTCAAAGACACTGTTCTCATCCCAACGCTTCAGGACCTCTTTGTTGATCTCCGAAAGGTTGAATTGGTTATATTCTGCGTATTTCATATTTCTTTGTTCTTTATTTTCGGCGCGCAAAATTACAATATTTAAAATAAAAATCCAAATTCTTTGGCAAAAAACCGTCTTTTCACTTGCATATTAACACATTTTTTTCTATCTTTGCACTTCGTAAATACTATTTTTCACACTGAAAAGCAAGAAATGATCGAATATCTCTACGGTGAAATTACCGAACTCGACCCTACCCAAGCCGTTGTTGAGTGCTGTGGTGTCGGCTATGCCTGCGCCATCTCTGTCTATACCTACGACCATCTCAAGAAAGCAGAAGTGCAGAAACTCTTCATTCACGAAAGCATCCGCGAAGACGCGCACCAGCTCTTCGGCTTCTGCACCAAGCAGGAGCGCGCTCTCTTCCAGCTGCTTATCTCCGTAAGTGGAGTAGGTCCGAATACGGCGCGCTGCATCCTCTCTTCTCTGGCTCCAGACGAACTCGTAGCCGTGGTTTCTTCGGGCAATGACCGTCAGCTCAAAAACGTCAAAGGCATCGGTGCCAAGACCGCACAGCGCATCATTGTTGATCTCAAGGACAAAGTCGGAGGTACGGGTATCCTTGCTGCCACCAGCAGTAGCAGTGTGCTTGTAGCCAGCAACCAGAATGGTGACGAAGCTATCCAGGCGCTCATGGCCCTCGGCTATCCACAGGCCAATGCCGTCAAAGCCATCAATCAGCTTCTTGCCAAAGATCCTTCCATGACCGTTCAGGCCCTCATCAAGGCCGGTCTTCACATGATGTAATTATGTTCAAAGCAGCTCTTTTCGACCTCGATGGCACGTTGTTCGACACCGAGGATCAATATACCGTCATCTGGGGCAAGATCTGTCGCCAGTTCCGTCCTGATATCCCTGGCCTCGAATACATGATCAAAGGCACCACACTCAAGCAGATTTTTGAGCGTTATTTCCCTGATCCAGAGATCCAGAGGCAGATTGACATCCGTCTCAATGAAGAGGAGGCCAACATGCGCTATGAGTTCATTCCCGGAGCACGCGCCTTCATTGACGAAATCAAGGCACATGGCGTGAAGTGTGCGGTAGTAACCAGCAGCAACCAGATCAAGATGGCTTCTGTGGCACGTAAGATGCCCGAGTTTAACGCGCTCTTTGACCGCATCCTCACCTCCGAAGACTTCTCCGCCTCAAAGCCAGATCCTTATTGCTACCTTCTCGGTGCGCGCATCTTCGGCTGCGAACTCAGCGAGTGTGCCGTCTTCGAAGACGCCTACAACGGTCTCGAAGCGGGTCGCTGCTCTGGTATCTTCACCTTTGGTGTAGCCACCAATCTAAAAAAAGAAGACATAGCCGACAAGTGCGACTATGTCATAGATGACTTCTCAGGTCTTACCTACGAGCAGGTCAACCAGCTTATTTCTTCTCCCAAGCGCTGAGTGTCTTGATAATCAGATAAGCAGCAGGCAACGCGCAGTTATGGCCGAAACCTCCCAGTTCGTGTAGTTCCATCTGTGTGTTGCCCTGATTTTTATTCACCGAATAGAAGATGGCATTCTCTTCCCAACGGTCTTCCATCTCGAGCTCACGGTCACCCGTGATCAGACAGATTCTGGCCGTATTCTTTCGGGCGTGATAGATAGGTGCATACTCATCAATGTAGGGGATACCAGGCTTCATACCTCGCTCTTCACGGATGGTGAAGTGAGTCATGGTCTGTCCGCTCACCGGCAGATAACCAGCTATATCTACATCTGCATCCACACCATAGGCAGCCAGACAATCCTTCGCCATTGCCAGAATCAGCGTCAGATAACCACCGGCCGAATGACCGCTGATATAGATTTTCCTGGCATCACCACCATATTCACTGATGTGTCTGATGGTCCATGCCACCGAAGCTGCAGCATCTTCGATATAAGACGGACAGGAAGCCTTCGGGAAAAGCCGGTAATTAGGCGAAACCACGCAGAACCCCTTCTCCTTGAAAGGATCTAACAGTTCCTTATTGCCTCCCTTCAGACCACCGCCATGAAACCAGATCAGTGTCGGGAAATCCTTCTCACCTGCCGGATAGTAAACATCCAACTTGCAACGCTCCTTACGATACGCATCCGCATCATCTGCCTCCACATAAGGAATGTCCTCCAGCGTTTTATACTCCTGTGCATTCACAATCATCAGGCTGCACACTGCCATCCAAAGGAAAAGAATTGTTTTTCGCATATAGCTTAGATTTACAACGGGGTGCTTGATTACTTTTCACTCTCCAAAGATACTGATATCCCTTAGCAGAAGGGGGAGTCAGAGGGGACTTAGAAGCGGTAACCAACAGTTAGCTGGTATACAGCGTTTCCTGCGACAGGTAAGTCCATGTCGTCACAACGCTCAAACATACCGTTCGCATTCAAATTTAAACGAGCGTCGAAAACAATATTGTTAAACTCGTATGACATACCGATAGGCATTGAAAGGACAAACTTGTTAAGATGATCCTGATAGTTGCCGGGAACATCTTTGCCTGTAGCATTAACTGTAACCTCGACATCGCTGCTAATCAAAAAACCTGGCTGAGCACCGATCTTTAATGCCAATCCCTTGCAGATATAGAAGTTTGCCAAGACAGGCACATTAATGAAGTCAAGCTTGTTGTCGTATGTTACACGTTCACAAAGTTCAAAATTCAAATCTTCCATCTTACCACCTTGCTGCGAATAAGCCGCACCGACAGAAAGAGCGAAGATCTTCGTGAACTGATACTGTGCCTCTACACCTGCGTTTATGCCTATACGGTGGGTCTGTTTTGCTGTTGTCCCCAAGGTGCCTACTGAAAGTCCGACGTATGGTTTGAAACTGAATGTCTTAACATCCTGACATGAATAACTCTGTGCGTTTGCTGTTAGTATTGTCAGAAGCATTGCTGCAATTGCAATAAAAAATTTCATATTTTTTTGAATTTTAATTACACCGACACCTCACCCTTGATGGCTGGGTGGCACTGATAATTCTGAAGGGTGAAATCGGTGATCTTGAAATTGCGGATATCATCGACCTCTGGATTGATCTGCATGGTAGGGAGTGCCAATGGCTCACGCGAGAGCTGCAGACGCACCTGATCAAGATGGTTAAGGTAGATATGTGCATCGCCTAAGGTGTGCACAAAGGTGCCCGGCTTCAGACCTGTGACCTGTGCCATCATCTGAAGAAGAAGGGCGTAAGAGGCGATATTGAACGGTACACCGAGGAAAATGTCAGCCGAACGCTGATAGAGTTGCAACGACAACTTGCCATCGGCCACATAGAACTGGAAAAAGCAGTGGCAGGGAGGAAGACCCATCTGATCGATCTGCGCCACATTCCACGAACAGACGATGATGCGACGCGAATCAGGATTGTGCTTGATAGTCTCAACCGCCTGCATCAGCTGATCGATGCTGCCACCCTCATAATCCTGCCAGGCTCGCCACTGATGGCCATAGATAGGGCCAAGTTCACCTGTCTCATCGTCACCCCAGGAGTCCCAGATATGCACGTTCTTCTCCTGCAGGATCTTCTTGTTGGTAGAACCGGAGATAAACCATAGCAGCTCCTCAATGATGCCGCGGGTGAACATCTTCTTGGTGGTGAGCAAAGGGAAACCCTCGCTAAGGTCGAAGCGCATCTGGTGACCGAAGATGCTGATGGTGCCTGTACCTGTACGGTCTTCTTTCTTCACACCTTCGTCGAGAACACGCTGTATGAGATCCAAATACTGCTTCATATAGTTTTAATTTTGTGTAGTTTTGTGGGTGATACAATGATTTTGGTCAACATTTTGTTGATTCGAGCGCAAAGATACGAAAAAAAGTTGTATATTTGCACCGATTTGTGCGGTTTTGTGTAAAATTTACTGGAAAAAGAACTCACAAAGCACCCTTTTATCACAATAGAGAAACAATAAATGCATAGAATAATCTCTTTCGTCACCCTTCTGATGGTGCTCTGCCTTTGGGCCGGCTGCCACAAGGAGGAGGAGAAAAAAAACATCGATCCGAATCTGGATCTCAGTGCCATCCCGGGCATGGTAACACGCGATGTCTCGATGCTGGTATCTGATTCGGGCAAGATCAAGTATCATGCCATTGCGCCCATCTGGTATCGCTACGACCTGGACAAGAGCAATCCCTACCAGTATTTTCCTGAGGGTATCGTGCTCAACCAGATTGACCTCCAGAAGAACATCATCGGCCATATTCAGGCCGACACTGCCTATAACTTTGAGAATAAGGACCTCTGGCACCTGATCAGCAACGTAAAGATCTTTAATGTGCAGGGTGAGCGGTTTACGACCAACGACCTTTATTGGGATGCACGTAACCACACGGTCTATAGTGACTCTTTTATTCACATTGAGCGCAACTATGACATCCTGGAAGGCTACGGCTTTACGAGCAACGATGCTTTCTCAGAGTATGAGATCCGCCAGACGACAGGTATCTTTGAGGTAAAGGAGGAAGACCGCCAGAATGCGGATAGCCTTGCCCTCGATGCCGGTGAACCTACAGGTACTGATGAAGAGGAGGCAGAGCCTGCCCCAGCCAAGCCTGCTCATGCCAAGTCAGAGCCTGCACCTAAGGCACCGGCCATAAATCCGGCGGCTGCCCCTGCAAAGATGGATCCGAAGCCGACAAAAAGAGATATACAACCAATCCCACTGGAAGAAAGATGAGTTACTCCCTGCTCATAAGCATAATAATCACCCTCATATTCTCAGCATTTTTCAGCGGCACCGAGATGGCATTCATTTCGGCCAACCGTATGCGTCTGGAGCTTGACAAACAGGAAGGCGACCACACAGCCCGCATCCTGCAGTTCTTCTACGCTCATTCTGAGCGTTTTATCAGTACGATGCTGGTGGGCAATAACATTGCGCTGATCATCTACGGTCTGCTGATGGCCGAGCTCATTGAGCCACTGTTCCGCCTCTATCTGGCCGACAGCGACTTCCTGGTAGTACTCTTCCAGACGATCTTCTCGACAATCATCATCCTCTTCACGGCCGAATATCTGCCAAAGACGCTCTTCAAGCTCAATCCGAACATGATGATGCGCACTTTCGCCCTGCCGCTGTGGTGCATCTACTGGCTGCTATACCCTATCTCGACCTTCAGTACGATGTTGAGCCATGGCATCCTACGCCTCTGTGGCATGCCTATCGTAAAAGAGAAGCAGGGGGCACTGACACGTGTAGATCTGGATTTCTTCGTGCAGAAAGGTATCGAGAATGCTTCGGACGATGAGGACGAAAACGAGAACGAGAACGATAGCCACAACACACAGAAGGACGACGAGGATGACAATCTGCAGGAATTGCAGCTCTTTAAGAACGCACTCGATTTCAGCAATGTAAAGGTGCGCGACTGCATGATCCCCCGATCTGAGCTCACGGTGGTTTCTATTGACACACCGCTGACACAGCTGAACCGACTCTTCGTAGAAACAGGTTTCTCAAAGATCCCGGTCTTCAAAGGCGACATCGACAATCTGATTGGCTATATACACTCGTCTGAGATGTTCCGCTGTCCTGTGCAGTGGCAACAGAAGATCATACCTCTGCCTTTCGTTCCTGAGACGATGGCTGCCCCAAAGGTACTGCGTATGCTCATGGAGCAGAAAAAGTCTATTGCTGCGGTCATTGACGAGTTTGGCGGTACGGCTGGAGTCATCACCATGGAGGACCTCTTCGAAGAGATCATTGGCGACATCGAAGACGAACACGATCATCTGCAGCTGGTGCAGCGCGCTTTGAGCGATAAGGAATGGGAAATCAGCGGACGTGTAGAGATCAGTAAGATCAACGAGGATCTGGAACTCGGATTGCCTGAGAGTGAAGATTACCTTACCCTGGCCGGATTGGTGCTTCACGAGCTGCAGACCTTCCCGCAGGAAGGCGATGTACTGACCCTCGAAGAAGAGCATATACGCATCACGGTAGTGAAGGCCAGTGCGATGAAAATTGAGCTCGTTAGACTTACAAAATTGACAACTGAGGAGTAGTTTTCTCATTAAACACCCAAAATTTAGAAAAAATTAGGAAACTTTTCCGACTTTTGTTTCGCGATTTCAAATAAAATATGTATATTCGCGCTCGATTTTGACACTTTCTATGAACAGATTGTGTCTTCACCTTTTTAAAATAATAAAAAACAATAAAAATATTTCAAGAAAACAATGGCAACATTACAACGCATCAGAAACCACTCTGTAGCCCTTTTGGTTATTGTGGGTCTGGCCATGGCTGCTTTCATCATCGGTGACTTGCTCACCAGCTCAAGCTCTATCATCCAGAGCCAGCGCGATAAGGTAGTCACCATCAATGGCAAGAAAGTGACTTACGAGGAATTTGAAGCTGCTCGTCAGCGTAAGCAGGATTTCCTGAAAGCAATGCAGGGTCAGGAGCTTGACAACAACGCTTCACAGCAGCTCACCCAGCAGGTTTACAACGAGTTCCTGACCAAGTCTCTCATTGAGGGAGTTGGCGAGAAGTTTGGTTTCACCGTTAACAAGGCAGAGATCAACGAGCTCATCCAGGGCCAGAACCTCTCTCCAGTACTTACTCAGATGTTCGGCCAGCAGGCACCTCAGGTAGTGCAGTATTTCGTAAACCTCATCACCAACGATGGTTTCGAGATGGCAGAGCAGCAGAATCCTTTCTTCAGCTATAACAACTGGATGGAGATTGAGGACGAAGTGACCCTCAACCGTATGGTCGAGAAGTATATGGGCCTTGTTTCAGCAGCCGTTAAGCCTAACAAGCTCGAGGCTCAGGACAACTTCAATGGTGATAACACCGAGTGCACCTTTGCATACGTTCGTCAGGGAGCTAACGCCGTAGCTGACTCGCTCGTAAAGGTTACTTCTGATGACATCAAGAAATATTACGAGAGCACCAAGCGCAACTATAAGATCGATGCAGATCGTCGTGCAGTAAGCTATATCAGCGTAAACCTCGTTCCTAGTGAACTTGATTTCGCAGAGGCTGAGCAGGATATTAACTCTATCCGCGATGAGTTCGCAACTACCGATGAGGTAGCAGATCTCGTGAACGGCAACTCTTCATCACAGTATATGGATGCTTACGTTCCAGTAAGCGGCATGAGTGGTGAGCTCAAGGCTTTCGTTGAGGAGAATGGCGTTGGCGCTATCATGGAGCCACACCGCGAGCAGGGCAACTACTACATGATGGCTCGCATCATGGACAAGACCGTTGGTCCTGATTCTATCCAGATGGCTCTTGTAATCCTCCCAACCAAGGAGGAGGCAGACAGCATCTACAACGTATTGGCTAAGGCTGCAAATGCAGAGGAGGCTCTCGCTTCTTACGGCTCACAGCAGAAGTTCATCGGTTGGATGCAGGATGCAAGCCTTCTCTCTAACTTCGGTGCTGAGGTTCGTGACCAGATCCGTGCTACAGCTAATGGTCAGGCTTTCAACAAGGCTATCAACGAGCAGGCAAACATCGTTTGCAAGGTTACTGGTCGCACCAAGAATGTTGACCTCGCTAAGGTGGCAGTATATGCTTCTGAGGTGATTCCTTCAACCCGCACCCGTGGTGAGGAGTATGGCAAGCTCAATCGCTTCCTTACTACTTACAAGACTCCAAAGGCTATGGCAGACAGTGCACGTGCCGAGGGCTTCATGATGATGCCTACTACTCTTTACTCAAGTTCATACAGCGTAGGTGGCATTCAGGATGCCCGTCAGGCTGTACGCTTTGCCTTCCAGGGCAAGAAGGGTGATGTAAGCGAGATCTTCGAGACTGGTGACAACCTCCTCGTTGTAGCTATCACTGGCGACGTCGAGAATGGCTACATGAGCCTCAACGACTCTACCTTCAGCCAGCAGCTCTCTATGTTCTACGTTGCTCCACAGAAGAAGGTTGAGTATCTTGCAAGTGAGTTTGCTGCAGTAGCAGACAAGACTCTTGCTGGTTATGCTTCTAAGTTCGATGCTAAGGTTGACACTGCACAGTTCGTTAACTTCAACCTCAACAGCGTGATGGGTCTCGGCTCTGAGCCAAAGGTACTCTCTGCTGCTCTCAAGGCTAACGAGGGTGAGGTAATCACCGTTGCCGGCAACAACTCGGTCGTTGCTCTTCAGGTGCTCAACAAGAACAACAAGGGTCTTGAGTATAACGAGGCAGAGCGCATCGCTAATGTGGCTCGTTCAAATGAGTACGCTCAGGCTGCTCAGGCTGCTCTTGCAGTACTCCAGAACAATGCAAAGATTGAGGACAACCGCATCAACTTCTATTAATTAGAATACGCGGAACCCTCTTCCGACCCATCCCGTCAAGGGAAGGGTGTGAATACAAAAATAAGGACGTGCTTTGGTGCGTCCTTTTTTGATATTTGATATCTGATAATTGATTTTTGAACTATGTTTCCTCTCTTAGGAAAGACACTCGCAGAACTCCAGCAGATCACCACTGATCTGGGAATGCCTAAGTTTACAGCCAAGCAGCTGGCACAATGGCTCTATGAAAAACGTGCCAGAAGCATTGATGAGATGACCAATCTCTCAAAGGACAATCGCGCACGTCTGGCAGAGAAATACTATGTGGGATATGAAGAACCAGCAGATGCTGCCTTCTCAAAGGATGGCACCATCCGCTATCTCTTTGCTACCCCTGCAGAGAAGCACGTTGAGACGGTTTATATTCCTGACCATGAACGTGCCACCCTCTGCGTCTCCAGCCAGATCGGTTGCAAGATGCAGTGTTACTTCTGTATGACGGGCAAACAAGGGTTCAACGGTCAGCTCACA
Organism: Bacteroidales bacterium UBA1733; assembly: GCA_002315795.1. Next base: position 10,682 of record DCIF01000029.1, on the reverse strand, counting down.
GCACACCAGATCCTCAACCAGATCTTTGCCATCCCAGAAAGCCAGACGCTCACCAACCTGGTGTTTATGGGCATGGGAGAACCCCTCGACAACTGGGACGAAGTGAAGAAGGTACTTGAGATCATCACCTCTCCCTGGGGTATGGCATGGAGTCCGAAGCGTGTCACATTGAGCACCATCGGACAAATGCAGCATCTGCCTGAATTCCTCAGCGAGAGCCTCTGTAACCTGGCTATCTCCATACACTCTCCTTATGAAGAAGAGCGACTGAAGCTGATGCCAGTACAGAAGGCCTACCCTATCTCTTCGGTACTCGAACTGCTACGCACTTACGACTGGACACACCAGCGCGACCTCACCTTCGAATATATCGTCTTCCGTGGGTTGAATGACGATGCAAAGCATGCTCACGCATTGATCTCCCTGCTTAAGGGACTTCCTTGTAAGGTCAACCTCATCCGCTTCCATGCCATCCCTAATGTGGAATTGCAGACTTCGGATGTAAAGCAGATGGAGAAATTCCGTGACATGCTTTGCGAACACGGTCTTACGGCTACCATTCGCGCCTCACGTGGCGAAGACATCTATGCAGCCTGTGGCATGTTGTCTTCTAAGAAAGAAGCCGAAAGAAAGATTTAGTCTTCCTGGTTCTCCTCTGCCTCCTCAATGGCATTCGGATCGGCCTTGAGCTTAGCTACGATAGCAGATTCAATCTCCTCGGCCAACTCAGGATTATCGATCATCATCTGCTTGGTAGCATCACGACCCTGTGCAATCTTGGTGCCATTGTAGCTGAAGAACGAACCGCTCTTCTTGATAATGCCAAGTTCGACACCCATATCCACAATCTCACCAGAGCGGCTGATGCCCTCACCGAACATAATATCGAACTCTGCCTTGCGGAATGGAGGTGCCACCTTGTTCTTCACAATCTTGACACGTGTCTGATTGCCGATTACCTCATCACCGACTTTGATAGCAGAAGCGCGACGGATATCCAGACGCACAGAAGCGTAGAACTTCAACGCATTACCACCTGTCGTAGTCTCAGGGTTGCCGAACATCACACCAATCTTCTCGCGCAACTGGTTAATGAAGATACATACAGTCTTGGTCTGATTGATGACCGAAGTAAGCTTGCGCAATGCCTGACTCATGAGACGCGCCTGCAGACCCACTTTGTTATCGCCCATCTCTCCCTCGATCTCGGCCTTTGGTGTCAAAGCAGCCACAGAGTCGATGACAATGATGTCGATAGCAGCCGAACGGATCAGGTTCTCAGCAATCTCAAGAGCCTGCTCACCATTGTCTGGCTGTGAGATCAGGAGATTGGCTGTATCCACCCCAAGCTTCTCAGCATAAAAGCGGTCGAAAGCATGTTCAGCATCGATAAAAGCAGCAATACCACCTGCTTTCTGTGCCTCTGCAATGGCATGAATGGCCAATGTAGTCTTACCAGAAGACTCAGGACCATAGATCTCAATGATTCGGCCCTTAGGATAGCCACCTACACCAAGTGCCTGATTGAGTGCGATAGAACCGGTAGGAATGACTTCTACCTCATCGACCATATCGTCACCCATGCGCATGATACTACCCTTACCGAAGCTCTTATCGATTTTCTCCATTGCCAACTTCAAAGCCTTCATCTTATCAGACATTGGAGCACCGCTCTCTGGGGTTTCAATTTTCTTTGCCATATTAAAAGAAATGTTTTTCTAAGTTAATAGTTAATAGTTAATAGTTATTAGCGAGGACGGAATCATCTTGCACTCTTGAATTTGTATTCAGGTGAAGACTTTCCCTTGACGATGTTCTGCAGCTTACTCTTGATAAACTGTTTGCGTAGTGGAGCTACATGATCGACAAACATCTTACCATCCAGATGATCATACTCATGCAGTATCATACGTGCAGCAAAGCCCGTAAACTTCTGCTCATGCTCTTCAAACTTCTCATCGAGGTAGTTGATCACAATCCAGTCAGGACGCTTCACCGACTCATAGACGCCAGGAATTGAGAGACATCCCTCCTCCTTGCAGTTAGTAGTCTCAGCCTCCTCCACAATCTCCGGATTGATCATGCAATGGCGCACGCCCATGCACTCAGGATAATCCTCAGCAAGGCCATTACCATCGACCACAAACATTCTTAGAGCCAACCCCACCTGAGGAGCAGCCAGACCTACGCCATTAGCTTTCTCCATCGTGGCGAACATACTGTTGACAAGCAGTTCTAATTCAGGATAATCGGCAGGCACCTCTTCAGCTTCCTTACGAAGCACCTGCTGACCATATAAATAAATAGGAAGAATCTTATACATTTTTGTTATTGTTTCTTAGGTTGTTTACGTTCATTAGTAATCGGTGAGACGTCATTTCTCAAACATTTTAGGTCTGTACCCGGGCATCGTACGATTCTCCATCCACTGCTGCAGGATAATCGTAGCGCTTATCTCATCTACCATCCCCTTATCCTCACGCCTGCGCTGTTTCCCCACGCCACTATCTAAGATCACCTGATGTGCCAGGACCGACGTAAAGCGCTCATCCACAAGTTCTATAGGCAACTCTGGGCGAAGCTTATGCAGACGGTTCAGAAAAGGCTCGATGTATCTCCACGACTCGCTCATCTCACCGCTCATCTGCTTGGGCAATCCTACGACCACACGCTCCACCTGCTCCTTATCAAGATAACCGAGGACGAACTGCTCAAGCTGATGCGTAGGCACGGTAGTCAGAGCGTTGGCAATGATCTGCAACGGATCGGTAACGGCAATACCTGTGCGCTTACGGCCATAATCTATGCTGAGGACTCTTGACATCTTGTTCAATTGTATTTTATTACTTGTCTTTTCGTTCAGACGGTGCAAAGATAAAATCAACTTGTATCAAAAGTTAGGATACAAGCGCATAAAAAAGTGATTAATCGAATACAGGGTAAGGAGAATAGTCAAATTCCACTACCTTGCCCGCTTTCAGCGACTTCTGCACATCCACCAGACGTTGATTCTTTGAACCACGGAATAGCAGATCCAGACTCTTCTCAGCCTCAATGAAAGGACCATCGACCAGTACTTCCAGATAAGGGAGCATCCGGCTCATCACAGGGTCGGCCACCACCTCTTCATAGCGGAAACCCGTATAGCACCAGATGGTGCGATGCAACTCTTCACGGATGCGGCGAGCCAGTTCGGTAAAGGCCTCAGCCTGATACATAGGGTCGCCACCACTGAATGTAATATTACCCTCTGTCTCAGCCAACTGTGCCATAATATAAGGAATCGTAGCTTCCTGACCGGCCTTAAAGCTCCAGGTCTCGGGATTGTGGCACCCGGGACACGCATGTCGGCAGCCAGCGCAATAGACGCTACTACGCCAGCCAGGGCCATCGACAGTCGTATCGACCACAATGCGCATCAGTTGAATCTTCGGTGTACTCATTATCGACCTAAATATGTCACGCAAAGATAGGAAAAAACTTCGATATTCACACAATTATTGGCAAAATTCATGCTTTTCGGGGCATTTTTTTCTTTATGTAATAAAAAAAATGTATATTCGCGCAAATTTATTTAAAGGAAACCTTCACTGGTTATTAATTTTGTAATCACTATATGCACGTATTAAAGTTTGGCGGAACATCGGTTGGTTCCATAGCAAGTATCAAGAGTGTCAAGCAGATTGTAGAAGATCGCAAAGAGCCTACCATAGTGGTAGTTTCGGCTCTTGGCGGCATCACAGACCATCTGATCTCTACTGCCAACAAAGCGGCTGCCGGCGATGAAGCCTATCGTGAGGAGTTTGAGTTCATCGTACAGCGCCACATGGATGTCATCAGCGGCCTGCTCGATGGTGAGAAACTCTCAGAGATCAAAGTATTCGTATCAAACACCTTGCACGAACTCAAGAACATCTATGATGGCATCTTCCTGATCCGCGAGCTTTCTTCGCGCACCCTCTGTACGGTAGTCAGCTATGGCGAGCGTGTCTCAAGCCGCATCATTGCCAAAGTTATAGACAATGCACAGTTTGTCGATAGCCGTGATGTGATCAAGACCAAGAAGGTTTTCGATAAGAACGTGTGCGACTTTGACCAGACCAACCCTCTGATCAAGCAGGTGCTCAACGCCAAATTATCGGTCAATAATACCGAAAGAGCCGTTGTCGTGATGGGTGGCTTCATCAGTCGTGACGGCCAGAGTGGTGAAGTGACCAACCTCGGCAGAGGCGGTTCAGATTATACAGCCGCCATTGTAGCAGCGGCTCTTGATGCTGATATGCTCGAGATCTGGACCGATGTTGACGGCTTTATGACGGCCGACCCACGCGTCATCAATTCGGCATATGTCATCAACGAGCTCTCGTTTATCGAGGCCATGGAGCTCTGTAACTTTGGTGCTAAGGTCATCTATCCGCCAACAATCTTCCCGGTCTTCCACAAGAACATCCCTATCGTCATCAAGAACACCTTCAATCCTTCGGCCAAGGGTACGCTGATCCATGCCAACCCAAGCCATGAGGACATGAAGATCATCAAGGGTATTTCATCGATCAACGATACCTGTCTGGTCACCATCTCAGGCCTTGGCATGGTGGGTGTGATTGGCGTAAATAAACGTATCTTTACCGCATTGGCCGATCATGGCATCTCCGTCTTCATCGTCTCACAGGCGTCATCAGAGAGTACCACCACCATCGGCGTAAAGAATGAGGAGGCCGACGAAGCTATCCGCGTGCTGCAGGAGGAGTTCCGCTTCGAGATTCAGGCAGGCGAACTCAGCAGCATCACGGCCGAACATGATCTGGCCACAGTAGCCGTTGTGGGCGAGAAGATGAAATCTACCACCGGCATCGCTGGTAAGCTCTTCCGCATCATGGGTCTCAATGGCATCAACATCATTGCATGTGCTCAGGGTGCTTCAGAGACCAATATCTCGTTTGTTATCAAGAAGGTACACCTCCGCAAGGCGCTCAACGTCATCCACGACTCGTTCTTCCTTTCTGAGGTTTCAATCCTCAACGTCTTCCTCACCGGTGTGGGTGTCGTAGGCAAGAACCTGCTCTATCAGATCCGCAATCAGCAGGCTTATCTGCAGCAGCACAAGAACCTGCAGCTTCGCATCGTAGGTCTCTCGAACAGCCGCCAGTGTATCTTCAATCGTGAGGGCATTGACCTCGATAACTGGGAAGCCGAGCTCAAGGCCTCTACCCACCGTTCATCGCCAGAGATCCTGCGCGAAGCCATCATCGGCATGAACGTGTTCAACGCTGTGTTTGTCGATTGTACGGCTTCTCCAGCCATTGCCGACATCTATCAGGATCTTCTGGCGCACAACGTCAGTGTGGTCTGTGCCAACAAGTATGCAGCATCAGGTGACTATAACCAGTATCTGCAGCTCAAGCGTACCGCACGTATCCGTGGTGTGAAGTATCTCTTCGAGACCAACGTAGGTGCAGGTCTGCCTATCATCAACACCATCAACAACCTCATCAATTCGGGCGATGAGATTCTCAAGATCGAAGCCGTTGTTTCGGGCACATTGAACTATATCTTCAACGTCCTCTCAAAGGATATCACCATGAGCAAAGCTATTGCCATGGCACGTGAGGCAGGTTATGCCGAACCAGATCCACGACAGGACCTCAATGCCAGTGACGTCATCCGTAAGATAACTATTCTGGCGCGTGAGAGCGGCTATCGTCTCAGTCAGGAGGATGTCGAGAAGCACCTGTTCATCCCAGATGAGTATTTTGAGGGACCTGTGGAGGACTTCTGGAAGCGCATCCCTGAGCTCGATGCCCACTTTGAGCAGATGCGTGCCGAGGCAGCTCAGAACAACGAAGTCTTCCGTTTTGTGGCTACCCTCGATGACGGCCATGCCAGCGTCGAACTTCGCAAGGTAGGTCCTAGCCACCCATTCTATAACCTCGAAGGTTCAAACAACATCATCCTGCTCACCACCGCCCGTTACAAGGAGTATCCTATGGAGATCAAGGGTTATGGTGCCGGTGCAGCCGTTACTGCAGCAGGTGTCTTTGCCGATATCATTGGCATTGCTAACATCCGATGATTTATGCTCGAAGTCAAGAACATACACAAGTCATTTGACGGGCAGGAGGTGCTCAAAGGCATCAACTGCCAGTTCAAGCCGGGTGTCAACAACCTGATCATCGGCCAGTCAGGATCAGGTAAGACCGTCCTGCTCAAATGTCTAATAGGCCTTTTCCGTCCGGATGAAGGTCAGGTACTTTACGATGGACTTGACTTCCATGCCCTCGGTCGCAAGCAGTTGCGTCAGGTGCGCCAGCAGATTGGTGTACTCTTTCAGGGTTCTGCACTCTTTGACTCTATGACGGTCGAAGAGAATGTAGCCTTCCCGTTACGCATGTTCTCTGAGAAGACCGAAGCTGAGATACGCGAGCGCGTAGATTTCTGTCTGGAGCGCGTCAAACTGCAGGGAGCACACAAGAAGATGCCTTCCGAGATCTCAGGAGGCATGCAGAAGCGTTGCGCCATTGCACGTGCCATCTCGCTCAATCCCAAGTACCTTTTCTGCGACGAACCGAACTCAGGTCTCGACCCCCAGACCTCCATTATCATCGACCAGCTCATTGACGACATCACCAAAGAGTATGGCATCACCACCATTGTCAACACGCACGATATGAATTCCGTCTTGGGCATTGGCGATCATATCACCTTCCTGGCCAATGGCAACATTGAGTGGACAGGTACCCGTCAGAATATTCTCGATACAGAGAATCCAATCCTGCAGAAGTTCCTCTTCTCTGCCCCTACCCTTCAGCAGATCCGCAATGCGAGAACTCCTAACTCCTAACTCCTAACTCCTAACTCCTAACTAAGCATGATTTCCCCCGAGCAAGGACAACAACAGTTTGATGCAGCCGACCGCCTTGAGGCAGCCGTACTCAAAGGCCGCTGGAAAGGCATCGTCCCTGAGAAACTCTGGCTCATAGAGTGCGAGCAGGGCATCATGCTCGAAGTGGAACTCGACAAAGCCGTCAAAGGCCTTCGCCTCATCGGCACCCCTGATGCTACAGACGATGGCCAGTATCTGCTGCAACTCACCATGAACGAAGGCCGTCCCTGCCCTAACAAAGCCAAGGTGCTGGCAGCAGCAACAGATTTCAGCGCCTCCACAGACAAGGACATCCTTGCCGAGAAATACGTTGCCAACAACCAGATATCCACAACCTGTGAAGCACTCTTAGACAAACTTTTCGCATAACCACAATACCACATAATAATGAAAAAGATTTCTTTTCTTCTGCTCACGTTAGCAGCCCTCATCATGACCTCATGTAAGCAAGAACCCAAGCCAGAGAAGTATCTCTATCTCTGCATCGGCCAGTCGAATATGGTTGGCAAAGGCATCATCGAGCCACAGGACACCATCGTTCCTGAGCGTTTCCTCAACCTTGCATCCACCAATCAGACCGACCGTAAGATTGGCGAGTGGCGACCAGCCCGTCCGGGCAACTGCCGTCCGAGCGAGGGCTATGAGAACTACGTATCTCCTACCGATTACTTCGGCCGCACCCTCCTCGAGTACCTTCCAGAGAACATAACCGTAGGCATCCTTCAGGTAGGCGTCGATGGCTGTCCGATGCGTATGTTCGATAAGGATGCACACTTCTGTGACTCTGTTCAGGCCGACTGGATGGAAGCACAGATCAATGGCTACGACCGCAAACCTTGGGAGCGCCTCATCACCCTCGCACATCAGGCTCTTAACGAAGGCTGGCAGATCAAGGGACTCCTCATCCACCAGGGCGAGACCGATGCCTACTCTTCTGCATGGCCTAAGCAGGTCGATAAGATCTACAATGACCTCCAGCAGGAGCTTGGTTTCACAGCAGCCGACTGTCCGATTCTGGCCGGTGAGGCTGTAGGTGCCGATCAGAATGGTGTCTGTGCACATGCCAACCCCACAATAGATCACATCCATGACTTCATCCCAACCGCCTACACCATCTCGGCCTATGCCTGTCAGGTATCACCAGACAACCTCCATTTCTCAGCAGAAGGCTACCGTCGCCTCGGCAAGCGTTATGCCATCAAATGGCTCCAGCTCAATGGCTATGATGTAGCCGATGATGCCGACAGCAAGCTCCAGATTGAGCTTGGCGACCCTTCAGATGCCTTCGAGGTGAGCGCTTATATCCGCAAGCCAGGTGGCGAACTCATGGTAGCCGCCAGCGTACCAGTGGCCTCAGTCGATCTCGTATCATACAGTGGCCAGACCCTTTGCAACGTACCTTTCGATGGTGCCACCAACAAGGACATCGACATCTCAGCATACGAGACCGAAGACCGCATCGTACTCAACATCCATTCTGTGGATGGCCAGACAGTAAACAGACAGGTAAACAAAGTAATAGAATAATTGATCATAGTCACTCTCCCGTTTTTTGTCCGCCGGGAGTCTGCGGGGGTTTAGGTTAATAATAAACTTTGACGCTGCAAAGATACGCACTTTTCACAAGGCAAACAAATTTGTCAACTCCTGCGTGCGCATTTGTCAACTACTTTATCATATCCAATGCTAACCCTATTTTGAGACAATACTAATATCCGATCCCAATCATAAATTATCTTTCGCCCCTGTCGCAACTTATGAAATATTACCTGTTACCCGTTAACTGCAAAAAAAAGATATAAACTAATAGTGAGAACCATACAAATCTAATTATTTTAAGTATATATATTATATATTATAATTAATATATAATATATATACTTATTATTTCTATATTTCTATTAATCTTCAATAATAGTCCTTGAAAAAAGAGCGATTTTGAGCCTTAAATGCTAAAAAAATTGACACTATTACTGATTTAGTTTACGCATTCACCAAATTAGTTGACCCTTTTACTGATTGAGTTGACCCCTTTCCTGCCTCGCTGGCACTCAGGAGCAAAAAATATATATCTGCAAATGCGAGTTAACGGGTAATAGGTAATAATTACACCTCTTCAAGGAGTATGGCACTCACTGTGCAACGCCTTGCCGACTACCTTCGTCAAGATTATTTATCATCTTATCCAGAATCTCATCTCTGACTCTACGGAACTCCGATAGCACATCTTCTTCTGTTCCTATGAAGGCATCGGGATCGTCGAAGCCGATGTGGAGGCGTTTGCCTACTTTGCCTGTGAAGACTGGACACGTTTCTTTTGCCCCACCACAGACGGTGATGACGTAATCCCATTCTTGATTGAGGTATTGGTCGAGTGACTTGGGGAAGTGGTGGCTGATATCAATGCCGATTTCCTGCATCACCTTGATGCCGAGAGGATGAACCTCCTTGGCTGGTTTGGTGCCTGCTGAACAGACGTTCCAATCGGGATGAAGGTGCTGGAGTATGCCTTGTGCCATCTGGCTGCGGCATCGGTTGCCGGTACAAATAATGAGGACGTTCATGTTGTAAGGGGTTAAAAGTTTAAGAGGTTTAAAGGGTTAAGTGGTTATAGAATGACGTTGAACAGCCATCCGAGGAGTATGATGGAGAGGGCTACTGTGCCAAAGAAGATGAGGATGAGTCGCATGGACATTACTTTCTTGAGCATGGTGGCTTCGGGGAGAGAAAGTCCTACTACTGACATCATAAAGGCGAGGGCTGTTCCGAGGCTTACTCCCTTGGCTACAAACACCTCCACCACAGGTACAATACCTGCTGCATTGGCATACATCGGTACGGCAAGGATAACTGCCAACGGCACAGCATACCAATGCTCTCCACTCAGATAGGTCTCGAAGAATCCTTCTGGTACATAGCCGTGCATCGTTGCACCTATTCCTATACCGATGATGACGTAGAGGATGACGCCACGGATGATGCTCCACGAGTCTCTTAGAATGCTCGGCAGACGTTTGGAGAACGGAAGGTGTTCGGATTGCCATTCCTCATTCTGTGCATTTGACATCTGCTGTATCTGCAGCACCCAAGGTGATATGTGTCTTTCCAGTTTCATCTTGCCAAGAATCAGGCCACCTATTGTACCTAACAACACGCCACTCGTGACATATATGAAGGTTATTTTCCATCCGAATGTACCTGCAAACATAGCCACAGCCACCTCGTTGACCAAAGGCGATGTAATGAGGAACGAGAAGGTTACACCCAAGGGAATGCCACCCTTGACAAAGCCGATGAATAGCGGTATGCTCGAGCAGGAACAGAAAGGAGTGGCAGCTCCGAAGACTGATGCCAGCAGATACTGCAAGCCGTACAACTTTCGTGAGTTGAGGAAGTTGCGAAGCCTCTCCACAGGGAAATATGCATTGACAACTCCCATTATGCTGCTGATCAGGAACAACAACAAAACTATCTTCAGCGTGTCATAGACAAAGAAATTGAGCGCCTCGCCCAGGTGTGTGGTGGCATCTATGCCAAAGAGGTCATAGATCAGCCAATCGGCAAAATGTTGTATCATTTGAGGTTATGAGGTTGTGAGGTTTTGAGGTTATAAGGTTTGAAGCAAGACATAGTAGATGCCTACAACGATAAATAATGCAGCGACTATCCGGTTAAACCATTTTTGAAATGTCTGTACGCTACCTATGAACTTGCTGAGGTTCTGCATGCTGAATGCAATGAACCATGATACCAACAGCACGGGAAGTGAGGTTGCCAATGCAAACACCAAAGGTAGAAG
>DCIF01000103.1 GCA_002315795.1 Bacteroidales bacterium UBA1733 | reverse complement strand
TCTTCACAATACGGTCTTCCAGCGAATGATAGGTCATCACCACCAGTCGGCCTGCATTCTCTCCGTTCTTATCAGGAGGTGTCAGCAGTTCGGTAGCTGCTGTGAGCATCTCTTCCAGCGCCTGCATCTCATGATTTACCTCGATGCGCAACGCTTGGAATACCTGTGCCAGTTCTTTCTTCTCGGCCTTCGGACTGATCATCGGCTTTACTACTGCCATCAGGTCTCCTGTCGTAGCAATGGCTTTCTGTTGACGCTGCTTTACGATGGCCTGTGCCATACGACGCGCCTGTCGCAACTCTCCATAGAGTGTGAAGATACGGGTCAGTTCCTGCTCGTCAGCTTCCATCAGGATGTCTGCAGCGGTCTTGCCGGCACGGGTATTCATTCGCATGTCCAACGGAGCATCAAAACGGAAGGCAAAGCCGCGTTCTGCATCATCCAGATGATGACTCGATACTCCCAGATCAGCCAGCAGTCCATCAATATGCTTCACTCCATGATAGCGCATCCAGTTCTTCAGATAGCGGAAGTTTGAGCGAACAAAGGTGAAGTTCTGAGGTAATTCCTCACTCCTCACTCCTAACTCCTCACTATAAATGTTTTTTTCCGCATCCGGATCCTGATCGAAGCTATAAAGATGTCCTTTGGCAGAGAGTTGCTTCAGTATCGCTCTGCTGTGACCACCACCACCGAATGTGACATCTACATAGATACCGTCCGGACGGATATTCAGTCCCTCCAGACATTCGTTCAGCATAACCGGTATGTGGTACTCCATTTTTGCCCTTAAAAATTATATTTTTACTATGCTATGTTAATAAAAAAGTGGTCAAAGGTACATATTTTTTTTGAAACTCACAAATTATTGCCATTTTTTTCTCTTATTTTTTTATATCAGCAAGGCAAAATGCCAGTATTCCTGTCTTATTCTTGTCTAAATGTTCGATATTTTGCGAGTAAAATGAAAACAATATTTTGATTTTCGAAATTTTTTCGTATCTTTGCACTCGCGTTATTACATATTTATGACTATGTCGAAAACAAACAATAATACAGAATCCCGAGCCACGTTTGCCACCCGTTTAGGAGCCGTTGCTGCAGCTGTCGGTTCAGCTGTCGGACTAGGCAATATCTGGCGATTCCCTTATGAAGTGGGAGATAATGGCGGTGGTGCATTTCTTCTGATCTACATCTTGTCGGTGTGTCTTCTTGGCATGCCTCTGCTGATTGCTGAGTTTGTCATTGGTCGTTCTTCTCACAGCAATGTGGCCAGTGCTTTCCGTCGTCTTAGTCCGGGGACTCAGTGGTATTGGATCGGCGTCTTAGGCATTCTCGTAGCTGTCTTCATCCTGGGTTTCTACGTCGTTGTCTTAGGTTGGACCCTCTACTATACCTGGCTCTCCATCACCGATGGTTTTCCTCAGGGAGCAGAAGCCATCTCCGCACATTTCGGACAGTTTACACAGAGTTCTGAGATGTTGGTCTGGATGCTTATTGCCATCATACTCAATGCAATGATTCTTCTCGGAGGTGTGCAGAAAGGCATCGAGCGTGCTTCGCGTTTTATGATGCCTCTGCTGGCCGTTCTGCTCTTCGGATTAGTTATTAATAGCTTTACGCTCGATAAGGCCTCAGAAGGCCTTAAATTCCTCTTTTTGCCCGACTTCTCACGCGTCAATGGTGAGACCTTCATCGATGCTATGGGACAGGCTTTCTTCAGCCTCTCAGTGGCCATGGGAATCATGATTGCCTATGGCAGTTATCTCGGTGATAATACCAAGATTGGCAAGACAGCCATGCAGGTTTCTTTGCTCGATACTACCATTGCCATCCTTGCTGGCGTGGTCATCTTCCCAGCCTGTTTTACTTACTTTGAGATGCCTGCCGACCTCTCTGCAGGTATGCCGTCCGATTTGTCTGGTCCGAGCTTGGTATTCAAGACGTTGCCAATCGTTTTCCAGCAGATGCCTGGTGGCTATCTCTGGTGTCTTTTGTTTTTCCTGCTCATCACAGTAGCTGGTCTCACTTCCTGCATGAGCATCTTTGAAGTCCCGATCTCCTTTGTGCAGGAAGTATTCCACACAACACGCCGTCGTGCCACCTGGAGCTGCTGTCTTCTTTCGCTGGTCCTTGGCCTCTGTTGCCTGCCAATTATCGGTACCTGGATGGGGCTTCCGTTCCTCGGTGATTCTATGTTCGATCTGCTCGATACTGCCACCTCTAAATATATGATGCCAGTCTGTGCGTTCTTCACTTCGCTCTATGTCGGTTGGCGTCTTGATAAAGACATCATCCGCGATGCCATTTCCAACTGGCGGAACGACTCAGGCTGGTATCTCAAACCTCTTTTGTGGCTGCTCCGTATTTTTGCGCCAATCTGTATCCTGCTGATCTTCCTCGGAGGCATCGGAATCCTTTAATCCTCCTTTTTATATAATGGCAAACGAACGTGCTCTTTTCGTCACCAAAATAGGTGGTATCCTGGCTGCTGTAGGTTCTGCAGTAGGTCTCGGTAATATCTGGCGATTCCCTACTGAAGTCGGCACCAATGGTGGTGCAGCCTTCATACTTATTTATCTGCTTTGTGTGCTCATACTTGGCACTCCACTGATGTTGGCCGAACTATCATTAGGACGCACCACTCATAGCAATTCCGTAGGAGCTTATCGCAAGTTCTCTCCCCACTCTGGTTGGCCAATACTCGGATATATTGGTGCGATTTCAATGTTGCTCATCCTCGGTTTTTATTCGGTTGTAGCAGGTTGGACCCTCTTTTACTCGGTCAGTGCTATCCTCGATATCATCCCTGATTTCGTTCAGTTCAGTTCCGGTCTCATCTCTCCGTTGTTCTGCACCGTGCTGTTTATCCTCATAAATGCAGTCATAGTGCTCGGTGGTGTGCAGAAAGGCATTGAGCGTGCATCTAACATCATGATGCCTGTCTTAGGTGTGCTGCTTGTATTGCTGTGCGTTAATTCTCTGCTGTTGCCTGGAGCCGACGAAGGTCTGACCTTCCTTTTCCATCCGGACTTCTCTAAGATCAATGCTTCGGTCATTGTCTCTGCCATGGGACAGTCGTTCTTCAGTATCTCTGTCGGTATCGGCTGTCTGCTCACATACGGTTCATATCTGGCCGATAGTACTTCTATGGGAAAGACCGCGTTGAGCATCACTTTGCTCGATACGCTCATTGCGATTCTCTCCGGAGTCGTTATCTTCCCAGCCTGTTTCTCTTATGGAGTGATGCCAGACACGGGTCCAGGCCTGGCCTTCATTACCTTGCCTGAGGTCTTCAGTCAGATGCCTGGCAGTTATTTCTGGTGCGTGCTCTTCTTCCTGCTGCTCTCTTTAGCCGCTCTGACCAGCACCATCTCTATGTTCGAGACACCGATTGCTATCCTCCATGAGGAGTTCCATCTTACACGTCGCAAATCGGTGCTTGTCACCACAGCCATCGGTCTGGTGCTTGGTGTCCTCTGCTGCTTCTCATTCTGTCCTGCTTACAGCGAACAGCTCAGCATGTTTGGCAAGACCTTCTTCGATCTTTTCAATCATGTCACGGCCAATTATTTCATGCCAGGATGTGGTATGCTGATGTCTATCTATGTCGGCTGGATCCTTCCGAAAGAGAAATTTATAGATACGCTCACCAATCATGGTGCCGTCTCTGGCTGGTACATACCAGCGTTCTATTTTATCGTCAGATATTTCGCTCCACTTTGCATTTTCATCATTTTCTTGAGCGGATTAGAAATATTCTAAAAATAAATGACTTGAGATTTGTGGCGCAGAGATATTTTTCTTATCTTTGCGCCCGCATTTTTTATATTAACCCTAATGATTGGCAACCATTGCAAAAGTTGCTGATGATTTTTAACCATCTAAAAAGTTGATGGTCTTCGCTTATGCGAAAACCTGCAACGAAAGTTGCGTATGAACTATTTATTCACTTCCGAATCGGTGTCAAAAGGACACCCAGACAAGGTCGCTGATCAGATCAGCGACACAGTACTTGACAACCTTCTCGCATGGGATCCACAGAGCAAAGTAGCTTGTGAGACCCTCGTTACTACCGGACAGGTAGTCATTGCTGGCGAGATAAAGACCACGGCCGATGTAGAGCTCCGCGACAGTGTGCGTGAGACGATCCGCGAGATCGGTTACACCAAGGCCGAGTACAAGTTCGATAGCGAGAGCTGTGGCATCTTCTCAGCACTACATGCTCAGAGCGCTGATATCAACCGTGGCGTTGAGCGAAGCGTTCCAGAAGAGCAGGGCGCTGGTGATCAGGGTATGATGTTCGGCTATGCCACTAACGAGACGCACAACCGGATGCCACTCACCCTCGAGCTGAGCCATCTCCTGCTCATTGAGCTTGATAAGATCCGTCGTGAGGAACCCTCTCCAATGCCATACCTCCGTCCTGATGCTAAGAGCCAGGTTACTGTCGAATATGACGGTGAGACCAACCAGCCAGTACGCGTACATACCATCGTGATCTCAACACAGCACGATGAGTTCGATAGCGATGATGAGAAGATGCTTGCCAAGATCCGTGAGGATGTCCGCACTATCCTCATCCCACGTGTCATTGAGAACCGTCTCAATGAGAAAGAGCGCGCGCTCTTTGACGAGAACTTCACCCTTTTTGTCAATCCTACCGGCAAGTTCGTCATCGGTGGTCCTCATGGTGATACCGGTCTTACCGGTCGTAAGATCATCGTCGATACCTATGGCGGTCATGGCGCTCATGGTGGTGGTGCTTTCTCAGGCAAAGATCCTTCTAAGGTCGATCGTTCTGCCGCATACGCAGCACGTCACATCGCCAATAACCTTGTGGCAGCTGGAGTAGCCGACAAAGCTCTCGTACAGGTCGCTTACGCCATCGGTGTTGCACAGCCAGTGAGCCTCTTCGTCAATACCTATGGCACTGCTAAGGTGCAGCTCTCAGATGCTGAGATTTCTGCTAAGGTGAGCCAGGTGTTCGATATGACTCCTCGTGCCATCGAGCAGCGTCTCAAGCTTCGCAATCCGATCTACACACAGACCGCTGCTTACGGCCATTTCGGTCGTCCATGCGAAGTAGTCACCAAGACCTTCACTGATCGTCTCGGTCGCCAGAAGACCATGGAGGTAGAACTCTTCACCTGGGAGAAGCTTGATTATGTTGATGCTGTAAAGACCGCATTCGGCCTCTAAACAGACTTTTTTGCAAATATAAATTACGGACAATCTGTGAAAACCGCATCCGTTGCGTGAAATTCACAGATTGTCCGTAAACTTATTTAGTGAATACTACACGGCCATTCTTGACAGAGAAGCCCTTGCTTGAAGGTGTGAGCTTATGTCCATAAAGGTCGTAGAGACAATCATCAGAAGGGGTTGTCTCGATAGCTTCGAGGCTCGACGGATTCTGATTTGGTATCATCGAAGCCAGATAGGGGACAGCACCGAAGAATAAGGTACCGAAGCCCAGGAAAAGTCCACAGGTAATCTGGTGCTTGCCGTCTAACCCGACATCCATAGCATGGACTATCGGGTAAGCTATATTTACGTATGTAGAGTAGTCCTCCACAGCAAAAGTCTCTGCATCGAATGCTTCCGCCATACGCGTGTTGTTGAGGTTAGGGATGACGTCATCGTTGATGCAGCCATAGCCAGTAATCTGATGGATGGGAGTCCAGCCCTGATCGAGGTCATTCTTAGCCAGACAAGCTTTGATAGCCTTTTGCAACGCAGATTCCTGGTTCAGCAGATCCGTACTGAGGATGGTGCTGATGTCCATAGGTCCATCGGTCGTCAGCTGCTTGCTGATTTCATCAGCGTCGCCGCCATTCTCCAACTGTGTAAGCACAGGCAGAAAGCTCTGCGTAAAGCAGTCAGTGAATTTGTAAGCAGCCAGATCTTCCGGATAGGCCGTCCACAGCGCACGGAGCGTCAGTGGCAGGACCAATGGCATGAGCAACTTCTGATAGTCGGGGTCGTACATGTAAGACTCCAGCATGGCCGTAGGGCAATAGGGACCATCAGCCACCAGCGTCTTCTGGAGTCGCCACTGCTGGTCCAGTTCCTGCTGTTCCATGAAACGTTGTGTTGCCACTGCATTCGAAGCACCTTGTGAAGCACCCGTCAAGTAGAGTCCCCAGTTGTCATGAAGCTTCACGTTGGCCTCCTCATCGAAGAGCTTCTTGCCAGCTTCAAGCGCATCGTAGCACTGACGTGCAGAGAGATCGTGGATCAGGTAAAGCTGGTTACGGTCGACAGAGCTACCGAAGCCCTGATAGTCGGGCACGATGTAGAGCTGGTTACCAGCCATGCTGATATCTATCAGTTCTGATTTCTCAGAAGTAGGAGCTTTCTTTGGGTCGAAGATCGTGACGTGATGAGCGAGCACCAGTTGGTTGAGAGGCTCTGCAATAAATTTGCTCTTCATGTCCGGAGAAGAGCCACACTGCATATAAGCCGAGAGCGTAATCTCCTCGCCTCGCTCGTCAACTGACTTGTAGTTGTAGTTACACCAGAGCATCTTGCCATCGTCATTGGTCTGTTTGTCGGTCACTTCGTACCACTGAGCATGCAAAGGATTAGTTACACAGCAAAGCACCATGCTTGCTGCAAAGAGTAAACGTTGTTTCATAAATATATAATGTAATAAGTGTAATCAGTATTGATACTTGACACGCCATTTATGGTGCAAATATAAGATTTTTTCGCGAAATAGCTGATCCAAAACATAAAAAAAAGACAATTCTCTCTTATTATTCGCTCTGAATTACATATTTTTACGAACAATTTGTGAAAAACACGTACAATCTGTGAAATTCACAAAATGTCCGCAAACATTTCATAAAATGTCCGACATACGTCTGAAAAACGCCCTACCTTTGCACCGTCAAACAACAAGAAACAGTTTGGCAAAACAAACAGATAATATTAATCATTAAAAAATATACAACTATGGCAGTTAATCCAGTAACCCTTAAGGTCCAGGACTTTGTAGATAGAGAGGTAATCAAGTTAGACTACTCATTCGAGCAGGCAACCGATACAGAAGGACAGATCACCGGCATTCCACGCGGTGGCAAAGTAACCATCCGCGTCAAGGCACTCAACGACGGCAACAACCAGTTGTCACAGTGGATGCTCAATCCAACCGATCCACGCGACATGACCATCGAGTTCAACAAGACCACCGATGGCAGCAAGATGAAGGAGATCAAGGCCACCGGCGCCTACT
>DCIF01000075.1 GCA_002315795.1 Bacteroidales bacterium UBA1733 | reverse complement strand
ATGCAAACAACGGCCGCGCCAAATCTGCAGAAAGAACCGTTCCTGCCGGCACAGATCTGAAGTATTATAATGATCCTGATTACAAAAAATATAACTGGAATCAGTTGGTTGAGAATGGCATCACCCATCTTGATGCTGAGGGAATCATCTATTACCCTGCCAAGGGGACTGTCTTTGTAGCTTGCGAAGAGCCACACGAGGATCCACGCGTTCTTGAGTTCACGCTCGATGGTGAGGCTACAGGCCGTCAGTTAGAGATGCCAGATTATATCGACAAGTATAAGGTGCAGGAAGGCTTCGGTCTGGAGTCGCTTGCTTATAATGCTAAGACTGGTCTCTTCTGGACCACCACCGAACAGTCTCTTACTGCCGATGTCAACAAAGAAGAGAAGTTCGAAACCCTACGTCTGATGTGCTTTGACGAGAACCTGAAATACAAGAGTCAGTATCTCTATCACACGGATGAATACCGTGATGGCGAGGCTGCCAGCAACTATCACATCTGGGGAGTCTCAGGCATTCTGGCTCTGGATGATGGCCGCGTCATTGTCATGGAGCGCGACTTCCGCGCCTTTGACCGCTGTCTCATCAAGCTTTACGTTGTCAATCCTACCAAGGCCAAGGCTGATGAGCTGATTACAAAGAAACTCATCTACAGTAGCGAGTCTGAATCGAGCAAGTTAAAAAGTGCCGACTACGAGGGCATTTGTCTCGGTCCGAAACTCAGTTCTGGCACACAATCACTGCTCTTAATAGCAGATTCAAATAACGGCAGCCTCTATGATGCTCTCAAAGTGCTGAGCATTGAATAATAATTCGCACTGAAATTTGGACTTTAGACGAATTTTTTGTATCTTTGCGCCGCATTTTTAAATAAAAGACAATGATCAACCGTTTACTTACCCGCATAAAGACCGTGCAGCTGGTGTATGCCTGTCTGCAGAACGGACAACCATTTCAGCAGGTAGATGACCAGCTGATGGACTCAATTGCAGCCAGCCAGAAGCTCTGCAACTATCTGCTTTCGCTCATCGTCAAGGTGACCGACTACCGTCGCGCACAGTTTGAGCAAGCTCGCAATAAGTTCCTCCCTACTGAGCAGGATCTCAATCCGAATACACGTTTCGTCGATAATCTCATCCCAGAATATATCTGCAAGCGCAGCGAGGTTCTGCAATATTGCGAGGATGAAGGTCTCACCAACGATTTCGACACCGAGCTCTATCGTTCCCTGCTTGATGGTATTGAGCAGATGCCAGAGTACGAGGCATATATGGCTAAGAAGTCCAGTACTTTCGAAGAGGACCGCCTCCTCTGGGTTACTATCCTCAACACCGTATTTGCCAGCAACGAGAAACTCGAAGAAGTGCTTGAAGAGAAGAACATCTACTGGAACGATGACTTCACCACAATCCTCTCTTTTGTAGTCAAGATCGTAAATAGCTTGAAGGTCGACACAGAGGTGGTTCTTGCAAAGACCAACTTCAACAGTGAAGACGACCGCAAGTTTGCCACCGAACTCTATCACAACAGCCTCAAGGAATATTTCGACCATTGCCGTATCATCAACTCCGTGGCTTCGAATTGGGAGTCTGAGCGTATGGCTATGATGGACAAGATCATCATGTCATGTGCCTTGACCGAGATCAAACATTTCATTGACATCCCTGTAGGCGTCTCTATCAACGAATATATCGAGCTGGCTAAGCACTACTGTTCGCCCAACTCTGGGCGTTTCGTCAACGGCATTCTCGACAAGATCGTCCGTCAGTGGAAGGCCGACAAGATCATCGTTAAGAAATAATTCACATTAAACATTCAACATTTCACATTCGTATAATATGTTCAACACAATTCTTCTCCAGGCTGCACAGCAGCAGAACCCATATAACTCACTGATCTTTATTGGTCTGATTGTCCTCGTATTCTATTTCTTTATGATTCGTCCTCAGCAGCAGCAGCAGAAAAAGCTTCGCGAGGAGCGCAACAAGTTGCAGAAGGGCGATCACGTCATTACCAGCGGTGGTGTCTATGGCAAGATCGAAGGCGTAAAAATGGGTCCAGCCAACAAGAAAGGCGTTTCAGAGCCAGAGAGCTTCATCGTGAGCCTTAAGCCAGATTATAACATCAGCATTCAGGTTAGCAAGGATTGTGTCTTCAAAGATATGAACGATGTTGTAGTCGGTCATGCTGGCACCATCGACATTAAGCCAGGCAAATAATCCTAAGCGTTGCTTATGGCCACTAAGCCAGATAAGAACAACGGGCAGAAGCAATCTGCCTTTTATAGAAGAGTCAATATCTTTTTAGGGCGCACCAGCCGTAAAGAGGTGTTGACCTTTCTGCTATTTGTCTTAGTC
This sequence comes from Bacteroidales bacterium UBA1733, assembly GCA_002315795.1. Next base: position 11,495 of record DCIF01000075.1, on the reverse strand, counting down.
TCAGGTTTTTTCTGGGTTGTTCAGACCGCTCGTGAGGAGACAGCCTCAGAGTTTATGGTCGATCTCGACATTGAGAATCAGCCACAGGGCATGGTCTTCACCACACGTGTCCCCTCACAGCTCAAAGTCACGATTACCGACACCAACTCACGCCTGCTCAACTACAGCGTCAACCATCGGCTCACTGCGCTCTCGGTCGATTTTGACCGCTATGCCGATGCTATTGGCAATTTCCGTATCTCAGCTGCCGAGCTACAGTCGCTCCTTCGTGAACGACTTTTCAGCAGTACCAAGATCACGGCCGTCAGTCCTACGCTGATCGACGCTCGCTTTGCCGTGACTGAAGGCCGCAAATTCCCCGTGGCAGTCACTGGCTCTTACATCCCTGCCGACAACTACCGTTTGCGTCCGCTCATCGTCGAGCCAGACTCCGTAGTCATCAATGCCCCTAATGCCGTACTCGACACGATGCGCTATGCTTATACCGTTGCTTCACGCCACTACGATCTGCGCGACACGCTCATTGAGACCCTCCCGCTCGAGCTCTCGATCGGTGTCAAGGCCACGCCATCAAATATCAAAGTCACAGCTCCCGTTGCGCAGTATGTGGAAAAGGAATTGGACAATCTCGTGGTCAAAGTCACCGATCTGCCACAAGGCAAGCGTCTGCTCATCTTCCCTTACTCGGTGCGTCTCTCCTGTCTGGTTGACTTTCATTATTTCCGCCAACTCACGGCCGAAGACTTCGAGCTCACTGTCAGCTATGACAGCATAGCCGGTTCAGATGGCCGTCATCTACCGATTAACATCACGTATAAGGACGATCCTTTACAGGTCACCAGCATTCAGACCTCGCCACAGAAGGTAGAATTTATACTCGAATAACACTATGCTTATTGCGCTTACCGGAGGAATTGGCTGCGGCAAGTCGGTTGTCTCGCAAGTCTTACGCGTCATGGGTCATCCGGTCTATGACTGCGATGCTCGTGCCAAATACGTCATGACGCATGACACTATGCTCCGTCAGCAACTCACTACGCTCTTCGGGACAGACACCTTTCTGGCCAATGGCAGTCTCAACAAGCAGCATCTCGCAGCTGCTATCTTCAATGATTCTGTGGCACTGGCTCAGATGAACGCGTGTGTCCATCCTGCTGTGGCACGCGATTTAGCCTCGCTTTATCAAGCGTATACTAAGCATCATGGCTCCTCTCAGCCTTTCTTCTTTGAGTCGGCCATCCTCTTCGAATCAGGTTTCGACCGTCTCTCACAACCTGATGAAGTCTGGACCATCTCTGCTCCACTCGAATTACGAATCTCGCGTGCCATGCTGCGCGATCATTCCTCGCGCCAGCAAATCCTCAACCGTATCAACAGTCAGCTTTCACAAGAAGAAAAAGAAATCCGGGCCAACCACGTAATCTGGAATGACCCGGAACATTCTATTATTGAGCAGATCCATGCTCTGACACGAAAACCTTAAACCTGACAGGTTCCGACCAGGAAGGGATTTAGTCTTCCTGAACATTATACTTCTGCTTCCATTCCAGATAGTAAGGAGGTTCTTCGAGCATCAGCTGTTCGTTTTCATCAATAAAGAGTTGTGTCGTAGTGGCCTTCACACAGAGGGCATTGTCTGATTCACGACGAATCTCGTAGCTGTAATCTAACCTTGCTCCCATCTTATAGACATAGCGTGTGCGAATTACAGCCACGTCATTCAACCCCAAAGGACCATAGTACTTAATATGCACATCGACAATAGGAGCATATAAGCCTGATGCAGAGATCTCTGCATAGCCGATACCCGGATAGTGGCGGCCGAAAGACTCACGGCCATCTTCAAGGTACTTTATATAAGAACCATGCCAGGCTCGGCGCATAGAATCTATCTCGCTGAACCTGACAGGAACTTTACATATATCCTCAAGTTTTACCATAAGGGAAATTTACTTCTTAAACACCGCATCATCAATCTTGACATCGTGCTTGAAATCGCTGAAGTCGTACTGCTGGTAGTTCTTACCTTTTTCGTTCAGACGGATGCTCTTCAACTCTCCGACCTTTGTATCGACAGTGATGACGAAGGACTGGAACATAAGCTTACGCTTCTCTGCCGCAGTCTTTGTGATTGGGACAATGGTCATGATCATCAGGTTGCCCTGCTTCTCCATATCTACATCGGCCACATCGCTCAGATCAGTATCTGCATCTCCATGGGTCATACCCTTGATGGCATTGACCAGAGGAGTAAGCGAAGAGTTACCCTTGGCGTTAGCTGTGTTAGCCTTACCATTATTGACGATGGTGAAGCTCTCGCCATCGGTCAATAACTTATCCTTGCCCTGATTGGTGCTGATCACCATCTTGGCCGGTTTCTTGAAATAGAAGTCACCCTTAGTAACTACGTCCTTGGTAACCATCTCGTTGTGCACAGTCTTGGTCACCTTGGCTGAAAGAGTGGTAAGGTTCTTATAACCCTCCATGGCCTGCTTCATCACATCTTCCTGTGCAGAAAGTGGCGATGCCACAAGGCTCAGGATGCAGAGAGCCAGAAAAAAGAAACTTTTAAGATATCCTTTCATTTCCAATTTTTTCTTTTATCATCGTTTAGGTATAGAGGCCGCCATTGATAGAAATTACATTACCTGTGATATAACCGGCCTGTGGTGAAGCCAGGAATGCTACGAGCTCAGCTACCTCTTCTGGCTTGCCGAAGCGGTTAGCAGGGATGGTCTTTTTAAGGGTAGCCTCGTCAAGACCCTCGACCATATCGGTCTTGATAAAGCCAGGAGCCACGGCGTTGACGGTAATATTCTTGCGTGCTACCTCCTTAGCCAGAGCCTTGGTAGCTGCGATAATGCCACCCTTGGCAGCCGAATAGTTGGTCTGACCCTGCATACCCATGATGCCACTCACACTGGCCATGTTGACAATGCGGCCGAACTTATGGAACTGCATCTGCGGAATCAGTGGTTGAGTGACGTTGAAGAAGCTGTTGAGGTTAGTATTGATAACTGAGAGCCAGTCCTGTGCTGGCATGAGAGCCATCACATTGTCACGACGGATGCCGGCATTGTTGACAACGACCTCGATATACTCATCGTTATCGGTGTGTGCATTCTGCCATGCCTCGAGCGCCTGCTTTACCTGCTCAGCGTCACTAACGTCGAACTTCAGCATCTCGCCGTCGCTACCTGCCTCACGGATAGCTTGCAAAGTTTCCTCTGCAGCGGTTGTGTTATTTACATAATTGATAAGGACATTGTAGCCTAACTGAGCCAACTTGATGCTCACTGCACGGCCAATGCCGCGGCTACCGCCTGTTACAAGTGCATATTTCATAATCGGAAAATGTTATTTTTATTTCTAAGACCACAGAAAGGAGAAGAGGTTTAAACCCCAATCCGTGACTGCAAAGATAGCTAATTATCGGCAATCGGCCAAACTTTTGGTTTTGAAAAGGGTAAAAATGAGTGGTTTTTCGAAAATAGGCTCCTGATTATTTGGAGCATATACCAAAATTACCTATCTTTGCGGTCGTTAAAATCGCTGAAAAACAATTTTTCGGCGACTTTTATGTGTTATTATTTATATGGAAATGAAAGACCTGGTGCTGCAAAAGCCCAGATTCAATGCTCTTGTTAAGAAACTGCACTCTTTTGAGAATGCAGCCACTGCTGGTGTGCAGGCCATTCAACTGAAAGGACTCACAGGTTCGGCAGCAGCCACCTTCCTCTCTCCTATCAAGAATGCCGTCGGCCGCATCTTTCTGTGTGTGCTCAATGATGAGGAACAGGCCGGCTATTTTTACCACGACCTCTGTCAAGTAAGCGGTGAAGACAATGTGCTCTTCTTCCCTTCAGGCTACAAGCGCAGTATCAAATATGGACAGATAGACTCTGCAAACGCCATTCTGCGAACCGAAGTACTCTCAACCATCAACCGATGGAAAGAGAAGCAATCGGCCGAAGAGGCTACCGGCACAGAAGGCCTGCTGCTGGTGACTCACCCTGAAGCTCTGGCCGAAAAGGTGGCACAGAGCGATGAAGTACAGGAGTCGATCCTCACGCTGCACCGCGGAGAACGTGTAGATAGCAAATTCGTTACCGATATGCTGCACACCGAAGGTTTCCAGCGTGTGGATTATGTCTATGAGCCTGGCCAGTATGCCGTGCGTGGTTCAATTCTGGACGTCTTCAGCTACAGCAGCGAATATCCATACCGCATTGACTTCTTCGGCAATGAAATTGACTCTCTGCGTACGTTTGAGGTAGATTCACAGCTCTCAAAGGAAAACCTGGAGGAGCTCACCATAGCACCGAACTTCAGCCAGAAGGAAGTCAATGGCATTTCGCTACTCGAATACCTTGCACCAGCTAATACGTTGCTGGTGTGTCAGGATGCAGCCTGGGTTTGCGAGAGAGTCAATCAGGTTTGTCAGATAGACCTCAGTGAGTCGCTCCTCACGGCCGATGAGGGAGACCTCAACGCGCTGAAGAAACTGGTCAGTGCTGAGCGTTTTGCCGATGCAATGACACGGTTCAGTCGAATAGAACTCAGCAACCGCTCACAGGAACTGGCTGCACCGAAGGCGTCTTCGAAGCAGAAATTCTCGGCCATTGAATTCCACACAACACCTCAGCCGGAATGGCATAAGAACTTCGACCTCATCAGCCAGGACTTTCAGCGTTATCTGATGCAGGGCTATCGCATCTACCTGCTTTCTGATAGTATAAAGCAACTGGAACGTATTGAGGCGATCTTCGAAGATCGTGGCGAACACTATAAGTTCTATCATGTTCCGAAGGCCATTCATGCGGGTTTTATTGACGACGACACTAAAATCTGTTATTTCACAGATCATCAGATTTTCGACCGTTTCCATCGATACAACCTCAAGTCTGAGCGCGCACGTTCAGGTAAGATTGCACTGAGCATCAAGGAACTGATGGAATATAACATCGGTGATTTTATTGTGCATGTAGATCATGGCATCGGGCAGTTCGGAGGCCTTGTCAACCTGCCTATGGGACAGCCAGATCCTGTTACTGGAAAGCAGCGTACGCAGGAAGTAGTCAAGCTGCAATATAAGAACGGAGACCTGCTCTTTGTCTCTATCCACCAGCTTGACAAGCTCAGCAAGTATCGCGGCCGTGATGCCGAACCGCCATCGCTCAGCAAACTGGGAAGCGGCAACTGGGAGAAGTTGCGCGACAAGACCAAAGAGAAGATGAAAGACATGGCGCGTGACCTCATTGCGCTCTATGCATTGCGTCGCCAGGAACAGGGCTTCTGCTTCAGTCCTGACAGCCAGATGCAACATGAGCTTGAGGCCTCGTTCATGTTCGAAGATACGCCAGATCAGGTTAAGGCTACCGTCGATATCAAACGAGACATGGAAAGTTCACGTCCGATGGACCGACTTATCTGCGGTGACGTGGGATTCGGCAAGACTGAGGTTGCCATCCGAGCGGCACTCAAGGCCTGCAACGACTGTAAACAAGTGGCTGTGCTCGTACCGACTACGGTACTGGCTTACCAGCACTTCCGCACATTCTCTGAACGACTAAAGGACTTCCCCGTACGTATAGACTACCTCACACGTGCCCGTTCGCAGAAAGAAAGTTCACAGATCTTCAAAGATCTGAAGGAAGGTGCTATCAATATCATCATTGGAACACACAAACTGGTAAGCAAGCGCACTCAGTTTGCCGATCTGGGACTGCTCATCATCGACGAGGAACAGAAGTTCGGCGTGCAGACCAAAGAAACCCTCAAAGCGCTGCGTGTCAATGTGGATACAATCACCATGACCGCCACTCCTATCCCTCGTACGCTACAGTTCAGTCTGATGGGAGCACGAGACCTCAGCATCATCTCAACGCCACCGCCAAACCGCTATCCGATCCAGACGGAGGTGGTACGTGATGATGATGCCATACTTAAAGAAGCTATCAACTTTGAGCTTTCGCGTAATGGCCAGGTCTTTATCATCAACAATCGCATCTCACAACTGGTAGATATTCAGGCACGCGTTGAAAAGCTCGTTCCGGATGCGCGTGTAGCCTTCGGTCATGGAAAGATGGAGACTGAGATTGTGGAGCAACTCATCGTAGATTTCTCGAACCACGAGTATGACGTGCTTATCTGCACCACAATCATTGAAGCCGGCCTCGACATTCCGAATGCCAACACTATGATTGTGATGAACGCGCAGAACTTCGGTCTCTCTGAACTACATCAGTTGCGTGGCCGTGTAGGCCGAACCAACCGTAAGGCGTTCTGCTATCTGGTCACGCCTTCCTATAGTCTGCTCACACAGGATGCACGCCGACGTCTGCAAGCCATTGAGAACTTCTCTGGCCTTGGTTCCGGCATTCATCTGGCCATGCAGGACCTCGACATCCGTGGAGCTGGCAACCTTCTGGGAGGTGAACAGTCTGGTTTCATCACCGACCTAGGGTACGAGGCTTATCAGAAAATCCTCAAACAGGCCATCAAGGAGCTCAAGACTCACGAGTTCCGCACACTCTTCAGCGACGAAATGCACGAAAATGAGATCGTGACTGAAGACTGCTCGATAGAGACCGACCTGGATATTTGCTTTGGAGAAAGCTATGTTCCAGAGAGTTCAGAGCGCATTGGCCTCTATCAGGAACTTGACGGACTCTCTACGCAGCAGGAGCTTGATGCTTACCGTCAGCGCATGGTAGATCGCTTCGGCCCTATGCCACCACAAGGCGAAGAACTGCTGCGCGTAGTAACGCTCCGCCAGCTTGGACGCGAGATCGGGTTTGAGAAGATCATGATCAAGCGCGGTCAGATGCGCTGTTTCTTCGTCACCGATCAGGACGACACCTATTATGACTCTAAGCATTTTGATGGTGTTCTCGACTATTGCAGTACGCATGTCAAGACTTGCCGTCTGGAAGAAAAAGTAGGCAAACGCTCCCTTTTCTTCCATCATTGCTGCACCATAAGACAAGCTATTGAGTACCTGAAACAGATTCGATGATCTGTTTCAGGTACTCAATAGACTGATGAAATACTCATGTACTCGTGTATCGTCAGTGACTTCAGGATGGAAAGCCGTCACCAACTGTTTTCCCTGTCGAGCTGCTACGATACGATTATCTACGGTGGAGAGAATCTCAACTTCAGGTCCTGTATCCTCAATATAAGGAGCTCGGATGAACGTCATCGGAATCTTACCAAGGCCCTTAAACTGATCCACTGTATTGAAGCTTCCCAATTGCCGACCGTAAGCATTACGTTTAGCCAGAATATCCATAGTCCCCAGATGTTCGTGGTCGAGCATGATAAGTCCGGCACAGGTTCCGAAGACTGGCAGGCCGGCGTCAATGTCTCTCTTTATCGGCTCAAAGAGTCCCAGATCGCGGATGATTCGCATCATAGCAGTGCTCTCACCCCCTGGAATGATCAGTCCGTCCTTCGGCTGCTGCCAGTCGGCTAACTTCCTGATCAAAAAACTTTCAACACCTAATTTCTGGAGCATCTGCTGATGTTCAGCAAATGCTCCTTGCAAGGCTAATATCGCGATTCTCATTTGCCACGTTCAGCCATGAGCAGCGCAATCTCGCTCTCGTTGATTCCTACCATCGCTTCACCTAGATCCTCACTGAGTTCTGCTATGATCTTTGCATCCTGATAGTTGGTCACGGCCTTCACGATGGCCTGTGCACGCTTCTCTGGATTGCCGCTCTTGAAGATGCCACTACCCACAAAGACGCCCTCAGCACCCAGCTGCATCATCAAAGCAGCATCGGCTGGTGTAGCCACACCACCAGCAGCAAAGTTTACTACTGGCAATTTGCCATTCTCATGCACATACTGCACCAGTTCGTAAGGCACACGCAACTGCTTGGCAGCCTCATAGAGTTCATCCTCGCTCATCGAGGTAAGCTTGCGAATCTCACTCTGCATCATACGCATATGACGCACGGCCTGTACTACGTCACCAGTTCCTGGCTCTCCTTTGGTACGGATCATCGTAGCACCTTCGTTGATACGACGGAGGGCCTCACCCAGATCTTTCGCGCCACAGACAAATGGCACATTGAACTTACGTTTGTCAATATGATAAACATCGTCGGCTGGTGAAAGTACCTCACTCTCATCAATATAGTCAATCTCAATAGCTTCCAGAATCTGTGCCTCAACAAAATGACCGATACGGCACTTAGCCATCACCGGGATGGTCACAGCCTCCTGAATACCCTTGATCATCTTTGGATCGCTCATGCGGCTCACGCCTCCTGCCGCACGTATATCTGCAGGAATTCGTTCCAAAGCCATGACTGCACAGGCACCTGCCGCCTCAGCAATACGCGCCTGTTCTGGCGTGGTAACATCCATGATTACTCCGCCTTTGAGCATCTGTGCCAACTGGCGGTTCAGTTGTGTTCTGTCGTTCTGATTCATATTCTTTGTGTCTTAAGTTTCGGCCGCAAAGATATAGTCAGAAAAAGAAATCAGAAAACATTTCTTCCGTTTACGACAACGATTCTGCCGATAAACGATACTCTCCCGGCGTAACCTCGGTCCATTGTTTGAAGAACTTGCAGAAACGAGCCACTGACGAGAAGCCCAGTTGAACCGAGATTTCCTTTACAGAAAGTGTCGTATTCTCAAGCATGCGCTTGGAAGCATCGAGCAGATATTCAGCAATGATCTGCTTGGGAGATTTACCAACGGAGGTCTCAGTAACCAAGGCCAGATATCGAGGGGTAATGGATAAGCGCTCAGCATAGAAATTCACATCATGAGCCATCGGATAATGCGCTGATACCAGATCCATAAACTCGTCATAGAGTTGGGCAGGACGAAGTCGCTGATCCTTCTCTTTTACCGAATAGACAATGCGACTATGAACATACGTATGAGCCTGACGCACGGCCTCAGGCACATCATCGCCCATGGCGAGACGTGTGGCTATGGCAGCAGAGAGCGCGCCACCCACACCATGCTGCTGCCAGCCATTTATATTTAAAGAGGAGAAAAACGATGCCTCGCCATGGTGATAAAGCAACGCTGTGAGTCGGCCTTCTATGAGTCGGCCGCCACGTAGCAGTACATATTGTGCCCCCATTCTGGCGAAAGACTCAGCCGCTTCCTGCATCTCCTTATCTGTAGAGATCTGAACTCCTAACATCTTCTCAGCTTCTGAGCAGCGAAGCATCAGCAACATGGCCTCAGGTACCAGACAACGCATAATAGCTGCGACGGTTTCATCGCTGGCCAACGGTTCACCATGGGATGACAGGATACCTGGAGAAAGGACCAGACGAGGACAGCCAATAATCTCATCGCGCAGCATTTTCACTGACTCAACGCTTCTAAGCCAACCTATCTTCACCGCTTTCGGATGGAAACAAGTCACCACATTATGCACCTGTTTCTGCACCAAGCCATCGGGAAGATCTACAATCTCCATAATCTGCTGTTGGTCCTGCATTACAATGCAGGATGCCGCGGTCAGAGCATGGCCTCCCATTTCGCTGATCGTCTTGTGGTCAAGCTGTAATCCTGACCAACCAGAGTTATCAGACCCAGATATAGTGAGTATGGATGTCATTGGTCGTATTTTGATTTATAGAATAAGCAATTGGTTAAATATAACAAAAAAAATCGTTGATTCTGGGATTAACCAAACCAAAGTATATGAAGAAGCACTATCTTTGCAGTCGAAAAATCAACTATTTAAGGTATATTAATCCCAAATGAACAAGATTTATTCTGTTATTGCCACCACATTGATGGTTGGCTTCATGGCAAGCTGCTCACAGCAGCAGCCTACGGCTCCTGCTGTTGCTGAGGAGCCAGCTGAAACCCACGTGCTTCATGCTCAGGACGTAGAACCACTCTCGCCCGATTCGGTCATTGCTCTGCTCAAGCAGGGAAATGAGGACTTCATTCAGCGCAACGAGCGTAATCGTGACGACATTGCTCAGCTCAAGGAGTCTTCTAAAGACGGACAACACCCATTGGCCATCGTTCTGTCTTGTATCGACGCTCGTGTTCCTGTAGAGATGATCTTCGACATGGGTGTTGGCGATATTTTTGTGACTCGTGTTGCTGGCAACGTAGTAAGCGGTGACATTCTTGGCTCAATGGAGTATGCTTGCGAGCACTCTGGATCAAAGGTGGTTGTCGTAATGGGTCATAAGCAGTGTGGAGCCGTCCATTCAGCTTGTGCTAATGTACAGGCTGGCAATATGACCGATATGCTGGCCAAGATCAAACCGGCCATTGAAGAGTTGAAGAACGATTCGACCGACGTGGAGGATCATGAGTTCCAGAATGAAGTAGCTCGTCAGAATGCCATTAACATGGTAGCTGCCGTACGTGAAGGCAGTGAAATCCTGCGCGAAATGGAAGAGAAGGGTGAGATTAAGATTGTCTCAGCCGTCTTTGACATTGAAACTGGCATGGTGGAATTTCTGTAATTCTTTTGTTGACCAAATCCCGGCATCATTGAATGGAACCCTACCAGAGTTTCATGGCTCGTTGTTTAATTTAATGGTAGCAAATTTAGCTGAGATCCCAGTGCGGATCTCAGCTATTATTTTTTAGATAGACAAGACGCGTAAAACGGTCAGAAGTTCAGGGTCAATAGGCTTATCGTTCTTGATAGCCTTGGCAAATGGGATGTTGACGATGTGGTCGTTATGAACACCGATTAGGACGTTTCGCTGTCCCTGGAGAAGGGCTTCAACGGCAGCAAAGCCTGTGCGACTGGCCAAAATACGATCGGCTGCAGTAGGCGAACCACCGCGCTGGAGGTGACCCAGGATAGAGCAGCGAACGTCATAGTCAGGGAACTCCTCTTTCATCTTCTGAGCCAAACCCATAGCGCCACCATTCGGATCCTTGCTCTCAGTAACAATCACCATAGCCGAAGATTTGCTCTTTCGGAAACCATTTGCTACAAGCTCTTTGAGTTGCTCATACTGAGTTTTTTCCTCAGGAATGATCACATCTTCGCAACCAGTAGCAATTGCACCATTGAGTGCGAGGAAACCAGCATCACGACCCATCACCTCAATAAAGAAAAGACGAGCGTGTGAAGTAGCAGTATCACGAATCTTATCGACACAATCCATGATAGTATTCATGGCAGTATCATAACCGATAGTAACATCGGTGCCAGCTAAGTCATTATCGATGGTACCTGGAAGACCGACAACAGGAATATCGTACTCCTTTGCCAGATAAGAAGCTCCCGTGATAGAACCATCACCACCGATGACAACCAATGAGTCAATACCATGCTTCTGCATGTTCTCATAAGCCTTAGCTCGACCTTCAGGAGTCTTAAACTCCATAGAACGAGCCGTCTTGAGAATCGTACCACCACGCGAGATAATGTTGCTCACATTCTGTGTGTGGAACTCTTCAATATGATCTTCAATCAGACCCTGATAGCCTCTGTAAATACCAAAAACACGCAAGCCGCTATAAATGGCCGCACG
>DCIF01000123.1:12878-14219 GCA_002315795.1 Bacteroidales bacterium UBA1733 | reverse complement strand
GTTATCTGGGGCCAGTCATTCAGCGACATCAACACCGCATGTTCGGTCATCGAGAATGCTTCTGCCGTTGGCATCGATGCTTCTCTTGTTGCCGAGGCATACTTCTTCCGTGGCTTCCACTATTTCAACCTCGTACAGACCTTCGGTGGTGTACCACTGGATCTGGGTGGTGGTGAACTCCACTCTAATACTGCTCCAAAGCGCACTTCTGTCCGTAATACCGTTGCAGAGGTTTATACCAAGGCCATCTTCCCTGACCTTGAGAAGGCTGCACAAGAGCTTCCTGACAAATCACGCCTCACCGGCACTGTCACCAAGACCACTGCTCGCCTCTACCTCGCTAAGGCTTATCTGACCTATGGCTGGTGGCTTGAGAACCCTAACAACATCGCTACCTATCCTGAGTGCAGCCGTGACAAGAGCCAGGCAGCCAACTACTTCCAGAAGGCTTATGACACCGCTATGGAGGCTATCAACGATGGTGCTACAGCCAATGGCCTGATGGACTACTACTACCTCGCCAACATCGCACAGAACGACCGTAACAAGGAGTGGCTCCTCTGGGCAGATCACACCCAGGAGAGTGAGCAGTACAATGGCGGTTCGCTCGGTTATGGTGGTGGTGGTGCTCCTGACAACTTCGCTGGTTGGATGGTTACCTGGAACTACTGTGGTTGGATGAATGGCAAGGACAATGCTGGTGGAACCATCGTTCCTGTACAGCGTGAGGCTTCACAGCCACTCGGACGTCCTTGGACCCGTATGGCTGCAAGCGTTGAGGGTCTGTCAAAGTTCACCAATACAGACAAGGACTCTCGTTGGGATGGTACCTTCACCTCGCAGTATCGTGTAAACTTCCAGAAGACCAACAAGGGCTTCGAGTATGTAACTGGTGCTAATGGCAGCAAGATCGGTGCTTACCAGACTTATTTGAAGTTCCTCCCTGCTGATGACAATACAGAGATCACCTATGGTGATAATGCTGGTATCCAGGCTGGTGAGGCTAAGGGCATTGACTCTTGGGTTATCAACGTTAAGGAAGTCAGCCGTTCACGCTACCCAGGTCTCTGGAAGTTAGGTCCATGCCGTACTGACTACGACTTCGAGAATGCTTTCGGTTCACCAAATGCTGGTTCTACCCGTCCATTCGTTATTGCTAAGTTCTCTGAGCTCTACCTCATCGCTGCTGAGGCTGCGGTCAAGGGTGCAACGGGTGCAAAGACTGCACGTGAACTCGTCAACGTACTTCGTGCTCGTGCTGGCAAGTGGAACTATAAAGTCAATGAGGGCAACCCTTCAGAGCTCTTCAGCAAGAAGGGTTCAGAACTTGCCAGCCTCCCA
>DCIF01000123.1:8549-12747 GCA_002315795.1 Bacteroidales bacterium UBA1733 | reverse complement strand
CGTACCCAGAAGTGGGCAGAGCGTGCTGGCAAGTATACCATCAACGACCAGTTCTCTCTCACCAAACTGACCGTCACTCGTGACATTCAGGGCTTCCACTACCTCCGTCCAATCCCACAGGGCCAGATTGATGCTCTCGAGATGACCGAGGAGGAGAAGAAGGCTTATCAGAACCCTGGTTATTAATCAGTGGTATAAAGTCGAAACATGAATTAGTTTTTCTAATTTCTAGTGTGTGTTATTATTATAGATGAAAGGGAGTTCCTTCGTGAGAAGGGGCTTCCTTTTTTTCTATGTCAATGGTTTCGCCGACCTTTAGAATTAATTAACAGCTGTTTTATACAGAAAATTTGGAATTCTCTGACAAATAGATTATCTTTGCCTCGGTAATATTTTCATGACACACAGGATTATTACGACAAGAGAAAGGACATTACTATTAAATAAAACACAACTATGAAAAGACTGTTTTTTACGCTTTCGGCTCTGGCATTAGCTATTGCCGTATCTGCGCAGAGTGATTTCAAAGAGAAAACTATCTTTAAGAATGCTGACGTAGAATTCCATCAACTTGACGAACATACGTGGCACGGCAATGGCAATCTGGTTTATAATGAGTCGGTCTATCTCATCGAAGGAGAGACCTCTGCCATCCTGATCGATGCAGGTACCAGAATTCCCGATCTTAAGAAGATCTGTGAAGATATTGTCAAGAAGCCTGTAACGCTCATCATCTCTCACGGTCACGGTGATCATATCGGAGCTATGGATCAGTGGGATGAGTTATGGATCAACGCGGCAGATGAGGCCATTCTAAAGCCGGATAGTTATCAAGGGAAGAAGCATTACCTGACCGACGGACAGATTTTTGACCTCGGTGGTCGTCAGATAGAAGTCGTGTTTACGCCTGGCCATACCCCTGGTTCATCGACTTTCATTGACAAAGAAGCTCATTATGGCTTCAGCAGCGATGCCTTCGGCTCTGGTAATCTTTTGGTATTTACCGATCTGAGTACAGTGGTGAACAGCAGTCACCGTCTGGCTCGTTTCATAGAGAAGTACAACATCAAGTACTTCTATCCTGGTCATTACTGGGGGAACAACCTTGAGACTCCTGAACGCATCAGGAACGTAGGAATCATCTGTCAGGGCATCCTGGATGGTGTTTTAGAGCCAAATGCTCCTGGCAATAACAAGAACCTGCCATTTATCGTTGACAAGTTCGGTGTCAAGATCAACTATGGTGAAGCCCAACTCCGTTAAGGCCTGGTTACTGGCTACTCGTCCGAAGACGCTGACTGGTGCCTTGATCCCTGTGATCTTAGCGCTGGCATGGGCATGGCACGAAGAGAAGCTGACCAATGCCACAGCCGCCATCTGTTGCGCGCTCTTTGCAGGAGGTATGCAGATTGCAGCCAATCTGATCAACGATTTGTTCGATTATCTGAAAGGAACAGACCGAGAGGACCGACTGGGACCAGAACGAGCCTGTGCACAAGGATGGATCACTCCGAAAGCCATGCGGTGGGGAGTAGCAGCTTCGATTATCCTCTCTTGCCTCTTTGGTTTGATAGCACTGGCCACGACGTGGCAGTATTTTCCATATCATGGCATAGAACTCGTGACACTCGGACTGATCTGCGTCGTGTTTGCCTTCCTTTACACGACACGTCTCTCCTACTTAGGATGGGGAGACGTACTGGTACTGGTCTTCTTCGGCTTTGTTCCCGTCTGTGGTACCTATTATCTGCAGGCTTTTACTTTAGATGCAGGAATCATTGTCCTTAGTCTGATCAGCGGAATTGCTATTGATGCACTGTTGGTGATCAACAATTATCGAGACCGTGATCAGGATAAGGTAAGTGGCAAAAAAACGCTGATCGTAAGAGGTGGCGAGAAATTCGGCAGCCATCTCTATTATGGCATTGGTATTACGGTGGCACTACTTATTGTCCTTCTTTTTATCTTCTTCGACCCACATTATTATTATGGTCTCGCCATAGCCTGTGTCTATATGTCACTGCACCACACCACGTGGCAAAAGATGGTAGCCATCCGACAAGGAAAGACGCTGAACAAGATCTTAGGGCTTACCAGCAGAAACATGTTCATAATGGCTGTACTAGTAGCCGTTGCGCTAATTATCAGCTAATAAAAGAATACAACTACTTATTTAAACCCCTTATAGCACAAAACATGCAAGATTTCAACTACTATGCCCCTACTCAGGTAGTATTTGGCAAGAACTCAGAGCGTCAGGTGGCTGACCTCATCAAGAAATATGGCGGCACAAAAGTACTGCTTCACTATGGTGGTCAGAGCGCCATCAAGAGCGGTTTGCTTCCTCAAGTAGAGGAAGATCTCAAGGCTGCTGGTATCGAATATATTGCGCTTGGTGGCGTTGTACCAAATCCACGTGTCTCTTTAGTTCGAAAAGGTATTGAGATCTGTCGTAAGGAAGGTATCGATTTCATTCTCGCTGTAGGTGGCGGTTCAGTAATCGACTCTTCTAAGGCTATCAGTTCTGGCATGTATTACGAAGGTGATGTCTGGGATCTCTACCTCAAAAAAGCAATGGCAAGTAAGTATCTCCCTCTGGGTTGCATCCTCACTATTCCTGCTGCCGGTTCGGAGATGAGCAACGGATCGGTCATCACCAACGAGGAAGGCAACCTGAAGAAAGACTACTGTGTCGATGAGTTCCGCTGCAAGTTTGCTATCATGAACCCTGAGCGCACTTACACGCTACCTGCTTGGCAGACCGCCTGTGGTGCTACAGATATGATGATGCACACGATGGAGCGTTATTTCACTACCGAAGATGATATGGAGGTAACCAACGTGCTGGCTGAGACCATTCTCAAGGTAGTGATGCAGCAGGCTCCTATCGCACTCAAGAACCCTACTGACTATAATTCTCGCGCACAAATCATGTGGGCTGGCTCACTGGCTCACAATGACTTGACAGGCTGCGGCACTATTGGCGATTGGGCAACGCACAACCTCGAGCATGAGCTCTCTGGCATGTTCGATGTCAGCCACGGAGCAGGCTTGGCTGCTGTCTGGGGAAGCTGGGCACGCTACACACGCCACAACAATCTGGCTCGCTTCGTACGCTTTGCTGTCAACGTGATGGGAGTAACGCAGGATTTCCACTCAGACGAGAATACTGCAGAGGCTGGCATCCAGGCCATGGAGCGTTTCTTTGAGAGCATCGGCATGCCAACCAACATCCATGATCTCATCGGTCGTGATATTACCGACGCAGAGATTGAAGAGATGGCCGACAAGTGCAGCACAGGAGATACACAGACCATTGGAGGTCTTCAGATCCTGAAGAAAGCTGATATGATTGCTATCTACAAGATGGCCAAGTAAGGCACTTAGATAGCAGCTATTACCTCGATTTCTACAAGGCCATTCTTTGGCAGAGTCTTGACTGCCACTGCCGAACGAGCGGGGAATGGAGCTTTGAAATACTGTGCATAAACCTCGTTAAGAGTAGCGAAGTTGGCGGCCATGTCAGTCAGGAAGACTGAAACCTTAACGACATTGTCAAAGGAAGCTCCAGCTGCCTGGAGGATAGCACCAACGTTCTTGAGCGACTGTTCTGCCTGACTCTTGAAGTCCTCACCAGCAAAATCACCAGTGGCAGGATTGATACCAAGCTGGCCACTGACGAATACCATACCATTGGCTACGACAGCCTGACTATAAGCACCAATTGCTGCTGGTGCTTTGGGAGTAGAAATTACTTGTTTCATCTTAATTGTACTATTATTTATTTATATTAGGATTGGCTAATTGATGGTCCAAAGATAAAGATTCTAGGCAAAACGTGCAAGGATTGATGCGAATTATTAGTTCTCAACAGGCAATTTTCGCCATCTTTGCACGTTATTTCTATATACTCAACTCAAATTATTATGGCAAAAGTTCAAGATATCATCGCTTCTATTGAGACCATTGCGCCAAAAGAACTGCAGGAATCTTACGACAATGTAGGACTCCAGTGCGGCACTATGCAGCAAGAAGTAAACCGTATTCTTTCCTGTATTGACATCACAGAAGCCGTGATAGACGAGGCCATTGCTAAGGGTTGCCAGATGATTGTGAGCCATCATCCGCTGATCTTCCGTGGCGTGAAGAATCTGGTTCCAGAACACTCATACATTCATCGCACCATTATCAAGGCAAT
>DCIF01000123.1:0-8467 GCA_002315795.1 Bacteroidales bacterium UBA1733 | reverse complement strand
GCCGAGGTATTGGGATTGACCGACGTTCAACCCATGCGTGAAGGAGGCGTAGTCGGGGTCCTATCTAAGAGCCTCGCTGTGAATGATTTTCTTCAGTTGGTGAAGGAAAAGCTCCATGCAGAGCGCGTATGCTCAAATAGTGGAGAGTTCTCTCGTCATGAGGTGCTCCGTATAGCACTCTGCGGCGGTTCTGGAGCAGAGTATATCGCCGAAGCTGAAGCACTGCAGGCCGATGCTTTCCTGACGGGAGAGATCAAGTATCATGACTACTTTGACCATCCGAATCTGTTGCTCGTAGAAGCAGGACACTATGAGACAGAGCAATACACGAAACAACTGTTGCGAGACATCATCACCAGACAGGTGTCTGATGTAGAAGTTCTGATCAGTGAAGTACGCACCAATCCTAGATTTATTTACTAATAGCCTTCCAAGCAACAGAAAAGGTCATTTCATTTGTCCGACATCCCTTCCTGAAGTTCGGAAGGGCCATTCTGTTTGTAAAATATCCTTTCAGCGATCTCCGAAACCGGATTTAGAAATCAGAAACCGGTTTCGGGAACAAAAAACATCAACACATCCGCGGATGTGTTGATGTTTCTTATTTCCGAAGCCTTCTTTCGAAAAACCGATGAAGGAGTATTACCAATTGTAAGAGAGACCGAAGCTCAGGAGCTCGGTGAACTGGAAGTAACCCCAACCAGCACCCTTAGCTTCTGGAGACACTGAGTCATCGAAACGAAGGTGTGTATAGATCTTGGTAGAGAAATACTTGTTGAGCGGCATATCAAAGGTATTCTCCCAGTCGACATTGGCATAACCATGATGCTTACCATTAGCATCCTTCTTACCTACGCCATAGAGTGGAGAGAAGTAGGTAGCCTGAGAAGTCCAGGTAAGATACTTGCAAGCTTTCCAGACCATTACATACTTGGCAGTAGCACCCAGGTCGTATGCATTGTATTCGCCACGTGGAATACCAAACGCAGTACCATCGATCTGTCCAGAATACCATTCATCCTTAGCATTATATAGTCTTGGATCGCTGATAAACTTCAGGTTGTAGGCAATAGGACCCAGGAAGATGGTCCAGTTGATCTTCTCGGTTTCTTTCTTCCAGTCCATACCGAGAGAGACATTCAGATAAGCAGGGTTGAAGAACTTTGAAACCTCATAGACATACTCACCATCCTGCTTCCAACCCGTGCAGAACTGTGTCTGACCGATACCCTGCAAGGTATAGAACCAGTTATGACCAGCCTCATAGCCAATCTTAGAAGTCCATTTGAGAATATCATTGTTGGTGATGAAGGTGCGATACTGTGTATTGGTGTTGATGAAACCGAGCTTTCCTTCGATCATGTTGTCCCAGGTGAACTTGTTCAGCTTATAGTTAAAAGTATAGTCGGCCGTCGCAAGAAGCGAGAAGCTTGACTCACCACCTTTATACCAGTTCTTTGAGACGAATCCCTGTGTAAACTGCAGACTTGCATTTCCGGTTTTGGTCCAGTGTTTTGGCTCCTCAGCTGCATCTTCTGCCATACCCTGAGCAGCAACAGCCATCAATGCGATGGCACTAAAAAACATCTTTACGTTCATTGTCATGTATTATTATAAATGTACACTATTTTGCAATTTTTGCGATACAAAAGTACGACAATAAATCGAAAAGAACAAATAATCAGCAGAAACAGACGCCATAATTTGTTTTTTAACATGAAATGAGCTATCTTTGCAAACGTTAAATATCATTAACAGCTATATAAACGTCCGCCTTTGGGTCTGATGTACTCGACCCTAAAGGAAAAGTGACCAGCCGTGATGTCCTGATGGCACCGCGGTTTTGTCAGCCTCAAAAAATGAGGATCAAAGTAGGCGATTATGTGGCTGTTTTTGTGCTATATGCACTTTCTGTTTCGTGCAAACCGAACAACTGTAGAACAAAGAAAACAAAAACAATAAAAAACAACAGTTATGCCAAAAATTGAAAAAGAATTCAGCGTACCAGAGAAGCTTGCTAACCTCTACAAGCTCCAGGTACTCGTATCTGAGATTGATCGTATTAAGAGTCTTCGCGGTGAACTTCCTCAGGAGGTTTCTGACATGGAGGCTGCACTTGGAAACCTTGAGGGCAAGGTAGCAAAGATCCGTGAGGACATCGAGGGATGCCAGCGCAAGATCAGCGACATGCAGGGCAAGATTGAGGCAGCACAGGCTCTCATCGCTCAGTACAGCGAACAGCAGAACGACATCCAGAACAATAAGCAGTATGAGTTCCTCACCAAGGAAATCGAGTACCAGGGTCTCGAAATTGAACTCTGCAACAAGCGAATCCGTGAGAACCTTGAGCAGATTCAGGAGTATAAGAACCGTGAGGCTCATATCATGGCCGACATCGAGGAGCGTCGCAATGACCTTGATGTCAAGAAGGGTGAGCTCGACGAGATCATCGCTGAGACTCGTAACGAAGAGGAGATGCTTCGCGAAAAGGCAAAGAAGATTGAGAACAATGTAGATGCTAAGTTGCTGGCTACCTTCCGTCGTATCCACAAGAAGGCACACAATGGCCTGGCTATAGTTCCTATCGAGCGTGAGGCTTGCTCTGGCTGTTTCAACAAGATCACTCCACAGCGTCAGATTGACGTAAAGATGCGCAAGAAGATCATCGTATGCGAGTACTGTGGTCGCATTCTCATCGACGAAGAGCTGGCCAATGAGAACGAGATGCGCCGTCGTCGCAAGGGTCTTCTCAGCAATATGTAATTAACGATTCTCTGTCAACCACAAAGAATCTTATAACCAAAGATGCCACAAGCAACCAATAACACAAGACGCAACAGCCGTCAACAGGTCATACAGCAGCCTGCAATGGGCAAGGTGCAGCCTCAGGCCACAGATGTGGAGGAGGCTGTACTGGGTGCACTCATGCTCGAAAAAGACGCTTATAGCGTGATCTCAGACTTACTGAAGCCCGAAACTTTCTACGAGCATAAGAACCAACTGATCTTCGAAGCCATTCAGCAACTGGCTCTCAACCAGGAGCCTATTGATATGCTGACTGTAACTAACAAGCTACAGCAGAATGGTGTGCTCGAAGAGGTAGGTGGTGCCTTCTACATTGCCACTCTGACCGGAAAAGTAGGTTCGGCAGCACACATAGAATATCATGCGCGCATCATCGCACAGAAAGCCTTGGCGCGCAATCTGATCAACTTCGCAGGAGGTATTGAAGCGAAGGCCTTCGATGAGACTACCGACATCGAGGAACTGATGCAGTCGGCCGAAGGAGAACTCTTTCAGCTCTCTCAGCACAACATCAAGAAGGATGTCGTGCAGATCGACCCTGTGATTCAGGACGCGCTCAAGAAGATTGAACAGGCTTCGAACCGCACGGATGGTCTGTCGGGTCTGCCTTCTGGATTCCATGATCTGGATAAGATGACTTCCGGCTGGCAGAATACTGATCTGGTAATCATTGCAGCTCGTCCTGCCATGGGAAAGACGGCTTTCGTCCTCTCTATGGTCAAGAATATGGCGGTAGATTATAATATCCCTGTTGGCATGTTCAGCCTCGAGATGTCAAATCTGCAGCTGGTGAACCGTCTGTTGCAGAATGTCTGTGAGATAACTGGTGAGAAGGTCAAGTCGGGTAAACTGACCAATCAGGAGTGGACGCAGCTGACTACGCGCATCTCTCGTCTGCAGGGTGCACCCATCTATGTGGATGATACACCAGGTCTTTCGGTCTTCGAGCTACGTACAAAGGCGCGTCGTCTGGTGCGTGAACATGGTGTGAAGATGATCATGATCGACTACCTTCAGCTGATGACCGCTGCTGGTATGCAGTTTGGCAGCCGCGAGCAGGAGGTCTCTACCATCTCACGTTCGCTCAAGGGTCTGGCCAAGGAACTCGACATTCCGATCATCGCTCTGTCTCAGCTGAACCGTGGTGTGGAGACACGCCAGGGTGAAGGCAAGCGACCACAGCTGGCCGATCTCCGCGAGTCTGGTGCCATCGAGCAGGATGCCGATATGGTATGCTTCATTCACCGTCCGGAGTATTATAAAATCTATGAGGACGAGAAGGGTAATGACCTGCGCGGACTGGCTGAGATCATCATTGCCAAGCACCGTAGTGGTTCGGTGGGTGATGTCAGGCTGAAGTTCCGTGGCGAGTTTGTCCGCTTCCAGAATCTGGACGAGGATACGAGCCTGACCAATACACTGACGCAATGGAGTGGCGGTGAGACACTTTCTTCACGTATGAATCAGGAGGGTGGAGCACCAGACATGTCTCAGATGCCAAACGGCTTTGGTCCTACCAGCAACGAAGCTCCTTTTTAATTCAAAATTTGTTACTGCAATGCAGAAACTCTTTCAGATTCTGATACTTCATTTGATCCTTGCTGCAGGAGCGTTGGTTCCATTTCCTTGGAGTGTGACCAGCAGTCTTATGGCACAGGAGGTTGAAGCTCCGAATTATAAAAACATACGTTCGTCTATTCTCAACGCTAAGGGTCCGAACTATTATCCGAACCTGATGCGCCGATACATGGCAAACGATACTACGCTGACGCTCGAGCAGGTGCGTAATCTTTACTACGGCTTTGCCCTGCAGGAAGATTTCGTGCCTTATCAGACCGAAAAGAAAGAACTCTATGACGTTCGTCGCAATCTGGTAAAAGATAAGGGGAATCCTCGTTATTGTCCTGAGGCAATACGAATTTCTCAGCTGGTTCTTGACGATAATCCGTTTGATCTGTTGGCCATCTCCACGATGTCTTTTGCTTTCCTACAGTTGCAGGACTCTCTCAGCTATCGCCTCTGGAACGACAAACAGAATGCTTTACTTGATGCTATCGTATCAAGCGGTGATGGAGAGACAAAAGAATCTGCTATTCATGTCATCAACATCGAACATGAATATGAGGTACTCAATCGCCTGGGACTTCAGTTAGACGCTGATTCTCTATGCAACGAACAAGTAGAGTATCTTCGTGTGAAGGACAATGCTGAAGACATTTCTGGCCTCTACTTCAACTTCGGAGCCTGTAGAGCTGCTTATAAGAAGAGGTATGAAAAGTAGCCAAAGAGCTCAAGCCGAGGAGACCGTTGCTCCTCGTATTTTACTTCATTGCTGCTGTGCACCATGTTCGAGCGCTATTCTTGAATGGATGGCCGAGCATGGTGTACAGCCTACTTTATACTATTGTAATCCAAATATCTATCCTATTGAGGAGTATCTGATCCGCAAGCAGGAAATAACGCGCTATGCAGAGCAACTGGGATTAGACATCATTGACGACGACTATGATCATGAGGCCTGGCTATGCCAGGTGCATGGTCTCGAACAGGAGCCTGAACGTGGAGGCAGATGTCTGCAATGCTTTAAGATGCGGTTACTACGCACAGCACAGAAAGCGGTGGAACTTGGACTTCCTGAATTCACCACTACGCTGGCTTCCAGTCGATGGAAATCACTCGACCAGATCAATGCAGCTGGCCAGTGGGCTGCCGAGCAAGTAGATGGCAAGGTCCGATTCAATGAGAAGAACTGGCGCAAAGGAGGTCTTCAGCAACGAAGGAATGAACTGCTAAGAGAGAATGGTTTCTATAACCAGCAATATTGCGGCTGCGAATTCAGTTTCCGCAATAAAGAATAAGCGCGACTGATTCTCTCCTTTCTCAATAATATAACGAATTTTAAACTACACATTATATAATAATGGACAATCTGACTTCAATGTCTTACATGTTCTGGAGCACACTCCGAGTCGGTGCCGTAAGCTTCTGCACCAATTTAATCATAGCTATCATCGTCTTCATCATAGGCAAATGGCTCATCAGAAAAGGTTCTGAATTATTGATCAAGATTCTCAAAAAGAAAAGACTCGAACCATCGCTTCAAGGATTTCTTGAGAGTCTAATAAACGTCTGTCTCTGGCTTGTATTGATCATCATTCTGATCAGAATCATGGGCATAGAGGCTTCTTCGTTCGTCGCTTTGTTTACAGGTGCAGGCATGGCCATTGGTATGGCAATGAGTGGTACACTGTCAAACTTCGCTGGAGGCGTCATGGTGCTTATCTTCAAGCCATACAAAGTAGGTGACTATATCAAGGCTCAAGGCTATGAAGGTTTAGTAAAAGAAATTCAGATCTTCAATACTGTTCTGGTTACTCTTGATAATAAAACCATCATTATTCCTAATGGTGCTTTATCGACAGGTTCTCTTGAGAACTTCTCAAGACAGAAGTATCGCCGCGTGGATCTGAACTATAGCTTTGCATACGGAACCGACTACGAAACGGTGCGTGAAGCAATCGAGCAGATCCAGCAAGCATGTCCTGAGATAATCAAAGAACCTATCGCAGGGGAACCTGTAATTGGTCCTTGGCAAGGTCTTTCAGCTATGGGAGAAAGCTGCTGCACAATTGCTACACGTTCATGGTGCAAAAGTGCAGACTACTGGACGGTTGCCGGTTATATGAACCATGAAGTATATCAGCAGCTTCGCAAGTCTGGTTATATGTTCCCATTCAATAAGCTGGATGTAAACATCATTCAAAAGTGAATGTACCCATCTGCAATTTCATTATCTTGTCTAAAACAAGAGGATGATAATGACAAAAAGCATCTCCCTATGTTTCCATAGCGGAGATGCTATTTATATATGCTGAAATACTAAAGCAAGGATAGAAAAATAAGGAAACTATAAAACAAAAACAACTCCAAATTTGGAGTTGTTTTTGTTGCTGTACCAGGACTTAGTCCGGTAAGTATATCGTACTGATATTCATGTCATTTTTATTTTGACGTTGCAAAGATAAGCATTTTCTGTCACATTTCTGTCACATTTTATAGTTTAACCTTCAAAGACTTGTTACCTGCTTTTACGATTACGATAGGCTCAGATGTCTGAAATGTAGCGCTGCCTCCAATAATTGCCTCTGCACCGAGATAGCGACCATCTATGGCATAAAACTCAATATTGGAGAGGTTTTCGGCACCTTCGATAAGCAATAAATCCTGTTGGGACTTAATGAGAATGGGGGAGGCATCATTCACGACAGATATTGAGTTCAGATCAGGTTCTACACCGACCCAGCAGAGGGATGCTGACGAAATGGCAGAGTTCAGATACCCAGGTGCCGACGCATAGGCTTCTATAAAATAAGTAGCAGACAAGACAACCACACCATCCACGGCGATTTTCTCATCACTCATATCAGAGATGGAAATGCTATAATGATAAACCGCATCAGGAGTACTTGAGCTGAATATCAATTTACCATCTTCATAGGTGATAGATGGAGCATCGCAATACATCGAAGTACTCTCCTCGGCCTCTACAATTTCCTGGAAGTTATTCCATGGATTGGTGGCCATATACTGACTCTTACAACCTGCTGGGACCTCAAGCGTGGCAGAATAATAACCAAATTCATTGATGTCCAAAATCTGGTGTCCATACTGAACCCAGATGTCGGGAGGGGTTGTTGCCTCGATCTTTAGATATTCGACAGGACATCCCTGAAACATTGGGTGTATGGTCGTGATAAATCGTCCCAAGAAGACTTTTCGTAGTTTAGTACAGCCTTCAAAAATACGCCATTCCAGTTCTCCTTTTGCCGAAGGTAGTTCAACGGACGTCAGTGACGAACAGTCTCCGAACGCTCTATACCCCAAGGTCGCAACATTTGGCAGAGCCAGTGCGCCTTCCAGACCCAGACATTCTTCAAAGGCATAGGCTGAAATCGACGTGACGCTGTGAGGAATCTCAAGATTTTTGAGATTCTTGCAGCCTCGGAATGCAGAATTGCCAATGCTTCTGACTCCATCATGGAACGATACTGTCTGAAGGTTGGACACACCCGAGAACAGGTAGTCTGGGATGGATTCTACATAGTCAGGTATTTCCAGATGTTTCACCTCCTGTCCGCCAACGTACAAGTCGTAGCCTTTCCCGAAAGGATAGGAGGCCACATTCTCTGTCCAATTAGGGTCATAGACTTCAAAACACACCTTCATTTTGAACAGTTGTTCAATGCTGGCATATTCCAGGCGACCCGCAGCAACATTTCCATGCAATGCAATGAGACTGCCAGGGAATTTAATAGATTTCAATGAGAAATACCGAAGTGCCGAAGATTTTATTTCTGTGACACCCTCGGGTATCTCGAGATCATCGATAACCTTGCCATCAACATACAGACACTTGTCCCACTCAAGAGGTGCAGAATTCCACAAAGTCATATTGCAGAGTGCCTTGACACTGGAGAAATATAATTTTGTTAGATTCGGACAGCCATCCATGAATGCATCTTGAGTAATCTTTATTATGGTCTCGGGAATTGTTACCGAGGTCAATGACTCGCAGTTGTGAAATGCACCATGATAAATCTCGACGACTTTCAGCATGTGTCCGTCGTGTTCCACTTGAGCAGGGATTACCAAATCACCCTTG
>DCIF01000036.1:15778-17272 GCA_002315795.1 Bacteroidales bacterium UBA1733 | reverse complement strand
TGGTTTCGTTGATCAATGAAAGCTCAAACTAATTTCTGGAAGCGGTTTCAGCGATCGCGGGAAGCATCAAAAGAATTCTCGCGCTCCATACGGTAGATGCCGTAGATCAGACTCAGGATGACCCCTGCAAAGAAGAGGATAGTAAGCCACTTGAAGGTTAATACGAGAACGAGTGCAACGAGTCCGAAAAACAAATTCCTGGTCATAATGGTAAGTTTTTTGTGGCAGAAGCCGGTTGTTTTTTTATTTTCTGCCGCAAAGATAGGGGTGTCTTGTATAGAAAACCAGGATACAAGATACTAAAATAAGTGGGCAATTTGTGAAAAAATGCCGAAATTGCGCAAAAAATCACAAATTGCCCACTCATTGGACGAGGAATTAGATCACACGGCCTTACGACGTGAGATCACAAAGACGTAGAGCAGCAGCACTACATTCATCAGCAGCGCATAGATGATGGCTGGGATGGCGATGACGCCATTGTCAAAGATGAACGGACTGGAGGCTACGGCTATGGCCTGAGCTGCATTCTGCATGCCTACTTCGATGACGATGGTGCGTCGCTCACGTTGCTCCAGTCTGCAGAGTCGGCTACAGATGGATGCCACTCCGATGCTGATGAGGATGAGAGACAGGATGACACCGCCAAGCAGACCGAAATTGCTGGTGATGGTGTCATGATGCTGTATGAAGAAAATACTGGCCAGCAGCATCAGCGCCGGGAAAGCGCACTTTGAGAGCACGCGTTCTATCTTCTGCGCGGCTTTGCTCCAGTACTGGCGCACTACGATGCCAAGGACGATGGGTACGAGCATCGTTACGATGTTCTGCGCCAGGAGGTTCCCCACGGGCAGATGCACTCCTACTGCTTCGCCAACGGTGCTGGTGGTCCAGTCCATGATCATCGGCACGGTGATGAGGGTGATGAGCGAACTGAGTGCCGTCAGAGAGACCGACAGCGCCACATCGCCTTTGGCCAGCATGGAGAAAACGTTGCTCGACGAACCGCCAGGACAGCAGGCGATCAGCACGAGTCCGATGAAGAAGAGCGGTGGCAGATCGAAGACCAGTGCCAGGGTAATGGCAATGACCGGCAGAACCACCAGCTGACCAGCAAGCCCCAGAAACATTGCTCTGGGGCGTTTGAAGACTAACAGGAAGTCTTTTGGCTGTAGGGTGAGACCCAGGTCGAACATCAACAGGGTCAGGATCGGAAGAACGATAAATATGCTATTCACAGCTCTATTTATCTATTATTCGAAAATCTCCTTCAAGGCTTCTGAAACCTCATCTACGGCTTCTTTAGCGCCATCGGCTACTTCCTGAAGGGACTCTTTGATATCATCTTTTGTCTCTTCGTCAGCACCGGAAAGGCCTTTGAAAAAGCCTTTGAACTGTGAACTGATATCCTTCAGCGCGTTTTTTACCTGACCACCCATAGCCTGGGTGAAAGCCTTGATACAGCGACCCTCAAGCTGACCGATCTCTTCTTTC
>DCIF01000036.1:463-15720 GCA_002315795.1 Bacteroidales bacterium UBA1733 | reverse complement strand
CGAATAGTTGCTACCCTTGGTCTCGATCTGCTCGGTAAGATCTTCGAGGTTCGAGATAAACTTCTCTTGTGGAGAGGCACACGCGCAAAGCAGACATACTGCAATGGCTGCCAAGAATAGCTTGGCACTTGTCATCCATGACTTCATTGTTGTACAGTTTTTATATTTTAATTTTGATCATTTACGACTTCTTCGCACAGCTGACATTCCCAGCCACGGAAGACGATGGCAAACCGGTGGAAGGTCCAGCCGTTGCCTGCGGCCTTCATCTGCAGATCCTTGGCTGCTTCATATTGAACCAGCTGGTCAAGGGCCTCCTGGTGCTTACGCTCCACCTCAGCATCGGTTGAGCCATGCTTGCAGTATTTCAGTTCCACGAGGAAGGAATGCTTGCATTCTCCATTCCAGGGTTCCATGTAGAGATCTGAATAGCCGTGGTTCTCTTCTGGTTCGGTGGTAGTGATGAGGTAGTCGTTGTTGCTGCCACCGAGTTTGGCAAGGAAGAAACCTTTGACGAACGACTCAGCCTGCGCATCGAAGTCGCGGTTGCTGCTGTCGGTGGTAATCTGGTGACAGATGTAGTCGAAGAGGGGCTTGGCTTCGCCTTTCCTGACCAGAGTCATGCCCAGCCTGTTCATGGTGTTGATATCCGTGTACCAGTTCAGATAGCGCTTATAGCAGTCTTCCATATATTTGTAATACTGCTCGTAAACAACCTGGTTAGGGATGACTAACGATGTGTATCCGTCTTTGTCCAGTCCGTAGGTCAGCAAGCCCATATAGAAGAGGTGGCTGGCCAGGTTCTCACTGCTCTGCAAGTCAAAGAGCGAGAACTCCGGTTTGAGTTTATACGAACAGCCTTTGTTCTCGAAGATAGCCTGAATGATCTGGCCTTTCTCACCGAACGACTTGTCCATCTTCACCATCTTGCGCATCTTGTTGTAGTCGGAACGGACGTTGGTGTCGATCATGTCTTGAGGTAAACAGCCATCAAGTGCAATGTAATTGAATGTAAAATACAGAGTCATGTCTGAATTGAACATCCGTTGGGTCTTCGCACTACGACTTGAAAAGCAATTATTATTATACCAAGGCTTCATCACCTCGATCAGTTCATCGACAGGATGTTTGAACACACCAGTTGCATCACGGTAATATTCGAGCATGGTGCGCACCTCATCCTCGGTGAAACCAACCATCTCATTGTAGTTAGGATTCAGAGAGAAGTTGGCACCTATGTTGAATCCGCTGGTCACATCGCTCAACGTGAGTGGCGTGACACCGGTGATGAACATTCGCTCGATGGCTGCATCAAGGTCAGTAGTGGCCTTTTTCAGGATATTAAAGAACAGACGGAAGAAACCATCGCCATGAGTCAAATCCATGTAATTATCTTCGTTGTCTGCCATCATGGTGTTGGCGAAGTTATCATATTCGTCAATGAGGAGATAGACTCTTTGCTTGGCTGCCTTGACACGACTGAGCACATAGTTCAAGGCCTGATCACACTCTTTGATTCCGTTCAATCTGTCCAGTGTTCCCGCAGGTAGATAATCTGCATAACTGTCTACGAAATCATAAAGTGTCTGTAACACCTCAGCATTGAACGACTCCTGCACCTTTTCCTTCACAGGATTTACAGCGCTGAAATTGAATTTCAGGATGAGGTACTTGCTATGCTCTTCTGTGGGATTTTTTCCAGCATCCAAACCGTCAAACAGTTCATCAAACTCACTGGCATAATTGATATCGTAGTATGCCTGAATGACATTGAGCATCAGACTCTTGCCGAAACGTCGCGGACGCAGGAAGAAGACGAAGTTGCCCTCATCTTCCAACTTACGGATAAACCTTGTCTTATCGACATAATAATACTCTTTGCGACGCATGGTAGCGAAGTCGGTCACACCGTATGGGATTTTCAGTTTCTTGTTTGATGCCATAGTCTGAATAGAAAATCAATAGATATCAGCAAAAAGCGCCCTTTCGGGCGCAAAGTTACAATTATTTTTTATAATTTCAAAATTATAATCAAAAAAAAGAACATTTGATAGTGAGACAAGCTATTAGTTGCTGAAGGTAATCTCACCTTCGCTGACATCGACGACGATGGGTTTCGTGCGATCGACGCGACCGGAAAGGAGGGTCTTGGAGAGCGCGTTGAGCACATGGTGCTGGATGGCACGCTTCACAGGACGTGCACCAAACTCCGGATCGTAGCCTTCCTGAGCGAGGAAACGACGTGCTGCATCGGTGACACGCAATTCGATGTCGTTCTGCTTGAGCAGATGATAGCAGCGGTCAAGCTGGATATCGACGACACGACGGATGTCCTCGGAAGTGAGCGACTGGAAGTTGACAATCTCGTCGATACGGTTGAGGAACTCACGGCGGATAGGCTGCATAGGGCGACCTTCGGCGGTGAGGATCGGTTCCTTACCGAAAAGCTGTTCTTCGCGCAGGTTAGAGGTCATGATGATGATGGTGTTCTTGAAGTTGACATTACGTCCCTTACCATCGGTCATGTGACCTTCGTCGAGCACCTGCAGCAGGGTGTTGAAGACATCAGGGTGAGCCTTCTCGATCTCATCGAACAACACGACGCTGTAGGGTTTGCGACGTACGGTCTCGGTAAGCTGACCACCCTCTTCGTAACCGACGTAGCCTGGAGGCGCACCGAACAGACGGGTGACGGCAAATTTCTCCTGATACTCGGACATGTCGATACGTGTGACCATCTTCTCATCGTCGAAGAGGAATTCGGCAAGTGCCTTCGCCAACTCGGTCTTACCGACACCGGTCTGTCCGAGGAAGAGGAATGAACCGATAGGGCGGTTCGGGTCGGAGAGACCTGCACGGTTACGACGGATGGCGTTAGAGACGGCTTCGATGGCAGCGTTCTGTCCGACAACGCGCTTGTGAAGCTCTGCCTCGAGTGACATGAGTTTGTCGCGCTCAGAAGTCATCATCTTTGAGACAGGGATGCCTGTCCAGTGCGCTACGACTTCGGCGATGTCTTCGGCGGTGATCTCTTCTCTTACCAAACTCTCTCCCTCTGCGCTATGCTTGTGCAGATCGTTCGAGATCTGCTCGTTCTGCTGCTCCAGGTTAGGGATGGTCTCGTAGGTGATCTTCGCCACCTTACCGTAGTCGCCCTGCTGTTTGGCCTGTTCGGCCTGGAAGCGGAGCTGTTCGATCTGCTCCTTGTTGCGCTGGATGACGTCGATCAGCGACTTCTCCTTCTTCCACTGGTCAGAGAGCATCTTCTCCTGTTCTTTGAGACGTGATATCTGCTCATTGATATTTGAGATTTTGCTCTCGTCTTTTTCCCACTTAATAGCCTCTTTCTCAATCTCAAGCTGCATGATCTGACGATGGATCTCGTCTAACGCCTGCGGTTCGGAATCGCGCTCCATACGCAGTTTGGCTGAAGCTTCGTCGATGAGGTCGATGGCCTTGTCAGGAAGGAATCGGTCGGTGATGTATCGCGTAGAAAGACGTACGGCCTGGATGACGGCCTCGTCCTTGATACGGATGTGGTGATGGTTCTCGTAGCGCTCTTTCAATCCACGTAGGATGGCGATGGCTGCGGTCTCATCGGGTTCGTCGACCATGACCTTCTGGAAACGGCGTTCCAGGGCCTTGTCGGTCTCGAAATACTTCTGGTACTCATCGAGGGTGGTGGCACCGACGCAACGGAGTTCGCCACGAGCCAGTGCTGGCTTGAGGATGTTGGCAGCATCCATCGCTCCCTGTCCACCACCTGCACCGATGAGGGTGTGGATCTCGTCGATGAAGAGGATGACATCGTTGCCGGTGGTGTCGTCACTGTTGCTGTCAGTGACTTCCTTGATGACCGACTTGAGTCGCTCCTCGAACTCACCTTTATACATAGCGCCTGCGATGAGCGCACCCATATCGAGCGAATAGATCTGCTTCTGCTTGAGGTTCTCTGGTACATCGCCACGGACGATACGCTGCGCCAGACCTTCAGCGATGGCGGTCTTACCCGTACCTGGCTGTCCGATGAGGACAGGATTGTTCTTGGTACGACGGCTCAGGATCTGCAATACGCGTCGGATCTCCTCATCACGGCCAATGACCGGATCGAGCTTGCCCTGCTGAGCCAGACGGCAGAGGTTCTGTGCGTACTTATCGAGCGCCTTCTCACCTTGCTGCTGTTGTGTGTTGTTGTAGTTGTTTGTTGCCATAGTTAAGAAATTTTTTAATTCATAATTACAAATTCATAATTCATAATTCATAATTCATAATTCATAATTCATAATTGGCGCTGCTACGTGTAATTGCTAGGGCAGTTACCAATTTTTTTCCTTAACTATGCAAAGGACGTGCCAAACTACTTTTTGTCGGTCATGGCGGACAAAAGTTCCATGTAGATCGGACTTTGTTGTAACAATTGTCTGTTGCCTACGATGAACAGATGTTTGCGTGCACGCGTTATGGCTACATTGAGCTTACGGTCAATGAGTTGGTCGTCAAGTTCGATAGGCGTGGAGAGCAATGACAACTGGTCAGGAGTACTGACTGTGGTCGTATAGATGATGATGTCACGCTGTGAGCCCTGGTAGCGCTCGACGGTGTCGATGTTGATGAGGGAGGAGGGAGGAGTGAGGAGGGAGGAGATTGCCGTTCTTATGGCAGCGATCTGCTGACGATAGGGGACGATGATGCCGAGGGTCTTCTCTGTCCATTCTAAATGGTTCTCGGCATAGATCTCTGCGATGCGCTTCACGAGACGTGCCACCATCTGTGCCTCTGCAGGATTGCTTTTAGTGCCGAGCGGTTCGGAGGGGACGTCGATGAAGGCGTAGCGAGGCATGAGCGAAGTGTTCTCCTGCTGGTGGGGGAGACCTACGGCCGAGAGCTGGCTGCCATAGAACATGCGATTAGAGAAGTCGGCTATGGCCGGATGCATACGCCCCTGGCGGTTGAGCAGCGTGATCTGGTGCGTCTGTCCGGTTTGCTGGTACTGGCGGTAGAGTTGTTCGAACAGAGACTGCGCACCTTCCTGCAAGGTGACGGCAGGTAACTGCTTCGGATCACCGATCAGGATCGATTCCTTGCTGGCATGCTTCAGCAGTTCGAGGATCTGATGATCGAGCAACTGACTGGCTTCATCGACGATGATCGTATCGAACGTGAGCAGATCGAAGAGATGTGGCATGGCCAGGAAGCGTGCTGTCGTGCCGGTGAAGAAGCGTTGGGAAGAGAGTTCCTGCTGGAGCTGAGCGCGACTGCTGCAACGATCGATGAGCTGCTGCAACAGACGTGGATGGAAGGCCTGGGGTGTGTCGGTGGCAGTACCGACGCGGACGTAGGGACACTCGGCTTCGAGCGTCTCGCAGATCTCATCGACCGCACGGTGCGTGAAGGCTAACAGGAGGACACGCTGCTGTGTGTCATGATAGAGATCGTGCACCATTTTACGGAGCGTCACAGAGGTCTTACCTGTGCCGGGAGGTCCGACAATGAGCCGGCAATGGTTGAGCTGAGGACCGCCTTCCTGCAGCGTCTTATAGAGACTGCGACACGCTTGGGACAGGTTGCTATTGACTATGTCATGTTCGATGGCAAATGGCTGATGATCAGCTAACATAGAAGCGAAATGACAAGGCCGCTCAGCATGCCTCAAAAATACGCTTATTTTTGCGTCTGACAGACTTTCAATACTTCCGCGTAGTATAAGTGCTTCGGAGCGGGAAGTCTCGTCAGAACGCATGGGATAGAGAAGCACGGGATCGCCGGGACGGAAGTCGTGGTCTGGGGAGGAGGGAGGAGTGAGGAGTGAGGAGTGAGGAGTTAGGAGTGAGGAGTTAAATTCCATGCTGACTAATTCCTTATTATTATTCTCAACCAGATTGACTAATGGCACACCGCGGAGGCTGACGGCTTCGGGTTGTTCGGCTTTCAGTTCTTCTTCACGGAGGATGAACTGCAGACGCGAGAAGAACCAGTCCTGGAGGGAAGGAGTGGCGTCTTCGATGACAGAGACAAAGGTGAGAAGCTGCGGTTTGTCGTACTTTGTCCAGAGACTGCCAGACTCGTGCGGATACATCTGTTCCACGGCTTGGCGTGTGAAGTACTGACGTCCGTGTCCGGAGGCTATCTGATGGAGGATGGAGAGGATCTCATCGCGCAGATCGAGCGCAGACTGGTTGAGTTCTTCAGGAAAGAGCTGTTGCTCCAGAAGCGGGTAGGTGTTGTAATGCAGGTAAGACCTGATCTTGTCCTTATCGATGCCGAGACAGCGGTGCAGGACTTCGGCATAGAGCATCGTCTGCACACGGTGAGCCATCTTGGCATGACCTTGCCATTCGTTCATCTTGCCCGATTTCAGTTCCACGATTCTGGCGGTATCGCCAGAGAGGTCGAGCAGGTCCATACGGCCACTCAATCCAAGTTCCGGACAAAGGAACGAAGGTTCGAGCCAGGCTTCGGCAGCTTGGATCTGCTGCTGTGGAAAATCCTGATTGACGACCTTGCATACATGATGATACTGATCTTGTACGGTGTTGAAATAGACCTTGCGGAGCTGTTCGTCATCGACACAGAGATAGAGCAGTGCATCGTCATGCCAGGACGACTGCAGGATGTCTGTGAGCGTGGAGGGAGAGGCAGAGACCACGGCATCGAACATATTGTTGACCGCATTTCCCAGCAGATTATAGGCCGAAGGAACGACGGGCTGCAGCAGTCGGAAGACATAATGAAGCGGGTGCGGACCGTATTCCTTGAAGCAGGCTGAGAGCGCAGAAATATCGATGAGTGGACGCATAAAAACGATTGGAAAAGCAGAAAAACAGCGCAAAGATAAGGAGTAGGGGCCATAATGACAAGTTTTTGTCGGCTTTTTTTGAGTTTTAACTGATTTTTTTTCTTTTTTCAAAGATAATATACTATCTTTGCGCGCAGATAGATTATGGCAAACGAGCAACTGGAAACCACACAGGAGCCGGTCGTAGAGCAGAAGACTCCTAAGAAGTCGCGTATCTTTATACGCGTCCTTTTGTGCATGTTCCTGATACTCCTGGCTTTGCCATGGTCGCTCTATATCCCACCCGTGCAGGATTTTGTGTGCGAGATAGTGGTGGATTGGCTGAATTCCACCAGCAGTGACCTGGAATATCAGGTGGGCAAGGTGCGTGTGGAGTTCCCGTTGAAACTGAATATCCACAACGTGGCCGTACTGAAGCGCAAGGACGGAACGCCACTGGTCAGCGTGGGAAGTCTGCGTACGAGTCTGGATGAGATCCCGCTGAGTCAGCCTTTTTTTGTGGTGAACAAGCTGGAGGTGCGTGATGTGGTGATAGGCATGGACTCGCTGACAGAGTCGTTCGGCATCAGTGGTGAAGTAGAGCAGTTCGACATTGAGAAGATTGAGGTCGATCCGATGCAGTCTCAGTTGCGACTGGCATACATGCATCTGCATGAACCTAAGCTGAACGTCTATCTGGGTCCGTCAGGTCCGGATGAGGACGATGAGGAGGACCAGGAGTGGTTTGTTTCTCTCAAGAAACTGGAAGTGCATGACGGACAGGTGGCTTATCATTCGAGCGATTCCTGTCTTCTGGATGCGCGCCAGAGTGGACAGAAGATGCCGTATCTTGACTATAATCATTTGAGCCTGGACAGTGTGTCGTTAGCAGCACAGGACATCCTTTACGACACGCATCTGATACGTGCAACGGTGAACGAGCTGCACGCTCTTGACACTTATTCAGGACTGGAAGTGACACAGCTGGCTACACGGTTTGAGAAAGAAGACCGCGAGCTGAGAGTCAGTGATCTGGATCTGCAGTTGGCCAACGAGGCCCATCTGCAGGGAGAGATGCAGATGCATCTGGCACTGTTCGATTCGCTGCATAACGGCTATCTGAATACTTCGCTGCTGTGTAAGCTTGATTCGGCGAACCTGTTTCGTCTGGCTGCTCCTTATCTGCCAAATCTGACCAGATACTGGCAGGGAAAGATCCTCAATCTGGCGCTGCAGGGACGTGTGACTGGCGACAGCCTGGATCTGCGAAAACTGGATGTCGCCATCGATCAAAACGTGGAACTCAAGGCAGAGGCCTTCGGTTTGCAGCCTTTTGACCAGGATCAGCGAAGCATTGCCGCTACGGTGAAGAGTGAACTGACGCATGCCGACTATCTGCTCTCTACGTTTGTGGAGGTGCCCGAGAAACGCAACTATCGATTACCCGATTCGTTGGCCATAGATATGGAGATCTCGCAGCGACAGCAGCTATTGGCCGGACGTGTGGATATGCGTCAGAAGGAGGCTGATGTGCTGAATGCTGAGGCCTCGTATGTGCTGACGCAAGAGAAATATCATGTGCAGGCCAATGCACAGCATCTGAATGTGAGCGAATTTATGCCAAGCGTCCTGGTAGATGGTATTGTGGCCCGTGTGAATGCCGATGGCCGACACTTCAAATTCCCCAGCAAATGGATCAGTACCGAG
The DNA here is from genome assembly GCA_002315795.1 of Bacteroidales bacterium UBA1733. The sequence goes on along the minus strand of DCIF01000036.1, from coordinate 7,238 downwards.
ACGCTGGTGCAGATCGATTCGCTCTGCTACACTCAGAATGGCCGACAGGATGTGGTGCGCGACGTGCGGTTGTCGCTGCAACTGGATGGCGGTAACTTTGTGGCCGATGCGCATTCTGACTACGATCCGCTGCAGCTTGATACGCATCTGGAGGGTATCTATCTGAAGGATACACTTTCGATCCAGGGTTTTGTCAACGCACCGAACATCGATCTGGCCAATCTGCCGGCTGGTTATGCTCAGAAGGACTTCGGTATCTTGTCGTTTAATACGTCGTTTGGTGGCTATTATGACTGGGGAGACGTGGCAAAGGCAGCGATGCGCGTAGATTGCCTGCGCTACGATGACGGCTTGCAGGTACAACACTTTGACAGCATCCTGATGACGCTGGAGTCTGAACCCGGTATGCTATATGCGGATGTGACCGGTGGCGATGCTGCACTGAGTTTCAATACAGAAAAGACCATCCGTGAGTTGCCAGGGATCCTGACGGTGATGAGCGAGGAGATAGGGCGTCAGGTCAGCGATCTGCGGTTCGACTTCAATGCCATACAGCGTACGTTGCCACAGGGACAGGTGGATTTCCACATCGCGCAGAACAATCCATTCTATCCGGCGATCAACTATTTAGGATATGACTTCAAAAGCATAGATATCGCGGCTTATAACCTCTTCGACCTTAATCTGGATGCAGCCGTCATCGGCTTGAGAAATGACGATCGTACGGTAGATTATGATTCGATCCTGGCTGAGGTGCGTCCGTGTAAGTATCTTTCGAAGACCGACTCGCTCGGAGAACTCTATGGTTACAAGTTGAGCGGACATGCATTGCATATCGATCCGAAGGCTCGTGATACCTATAATATCCATGCCAGTGGCCTGATGATGCCAGACAGTGTGGCCATGGATGTGAAGTATGTCGATGGCAACTATGTGACACTCTATGATGCTGCGGCTTCGCTGGCCATCGGTAACGATACGACCACTTTCCGTCTGGAGAAAGATCCGACGATCTATGGACAGAAATTTACGGTCAACAAGGATAACTTCATCAGTTTGATGGAGTATAGGAACTATCAGGAACATCAGCGCACCAACAGTAAGGCCAAGGTGCAGATGACGGGTCCGAAGGGAATGACGCTCGATGTCTTTACACGTAAGGCCAAGGATCGTGACGTGGGTAACCAGATGCTGGTGCGTCTGCAAAACCTTGATCTGGCGACGGTGGCCAATACGGTGAAGTGGGAAGGCGACATCGACGGTGTCCTGAATATGACGGCTTTGGCCGACCTCTATCCTGACAGTCTCGGCGGACAGATACGTTCGGGTATCAGGAAGTTCCGCTTAGGGGAATACAAGGCCGATACCCTGTCTTATGACGGACAGATCCATGTGGCTCATTCGCGTAAGGATTTGACAGGTAAGCTGACGATCGACAATGTAGTGAAGATGGATCTGGCGGCTGCACTGGCCGATACAGTCAATCTCAAAGCTTCGATCACAGAGCTGCCATTGCCACTGGCTAACCTCTTTTTGCCTGCTGATTTCAACGTGTATGGCACGTCATCTGGTGAGTTCTCGCTGCGTGGCAAGGACTTCGAGAATGCGCGTCTGAATGCGTATCTCACGATGCACGATGCCAGTGCGAATATAAGCGATCTGGATGCGACTTTGCACTTGCCACAGGATACTATACGTGTGCAGAACAATCGTCTCATATTGCGCAACTATAACATCTTAGGAGCCAATAAGAATCCGCTGACGTTGCGTGGTTCGGTGGATCTGCGCAAGAGTCTCTCGAATCCGGAACTGGACTTCCGTCTGCTTGGTGAGAACGTGCAACTGATCAACAGCCAGCGTCTGCGTCTGAAAGACCAGTATATCTACGGACGTCTGCCAATATCGGCCGATATGCGTGTCAAGGGCAAGCTTTCTGATCTCGACGTTTCAGGTAAGCTGCAGGTACTCTCTGGTACGAACCTCAACTACTATCTGCAGGATGACCCGTTGCAATCGACCAGTAAGGTAGATCAGCTGGTAGAGTTTGTCAGCTTCCGTCAGATGGATCGCGAGCTGGCTCATTCGAATATGGCTCCGCTGGTGAATGCCGTAGAAGAGGGTCTGACCATGGAGATGAAGATTGACATCGACAAGGATGTGCGCGTCAATACTTATCTGCCTGGAACGGATAACAATCATGTCACGATTGTGGGTGGCGGTCCGCTGATGATGCAGTGTACGGCTGACGGTCAACTGAAGATGAGCGGTGTCTATGACGTCACGAGCGGTACGGTTGACTATAAGCTGCCTATTCTGCCAGTGACCAAGAAATTCAACATCCTCAACAGCAGTAACGTCAGCTGGAACGGTGAGGCTCCTGTCGATCCGGACATCAACATTCTGGCCAGTGAGAACGTGCGTGCACAAGTGAGCGATGATCAGGGCAACCGTATGGTGAACTTCGTCGTTACGATCAACATCACCGGATCGCTCGATGCGCTCGATATGTCGTTTACCTGCTCTGCTCCTGAAGACGGATCGATCAATACCGATATTGAGTCAATGACCGAAGAGGAGCGTAGCAAGACGGCGCTGATGCTGCTGGTGGCTCAGACCTATCTGGGTCCGGGTAACGACAGTAATGTAGGTCTCGGTGCTGCCAATGCTGCTCTGAACTCAGTTCTGAACCGACAGATGGATCAGATGCTGGGAAGTGCACTCAAGAATACCGATCTGGATCTGGGTATCGATACCTATAGCAGCGAGACCGGTACAGCGCGCACTGATTATTCGATCAAGGTGTCACAACGCTTCCTGAACGACCGTTTCCGTGCTACGTTCGGTGGACGTGTATCGAGTGGCGGTGATCCGACCATGGGTAATGGTGCCCGTCTGGGAGATATGTCGCTGGAGTGGCTTATCAAGAAAGACGGATCGCACTATCTGAAGCTCTATCGCAGATATAACTATGAATCGGTCTTCGAAGGAGAGCTGCTTGAGATGGGCATCGGCTATGCGCAGGAGCGACAGGCCTACAAGTTCAAGCATCTGCTGATACCCGCAAATAAGTCGCGTCAGGCACGTATCCAGGCAGCGATCAGGGAACTGCAGCATCGTGAGGAGGAAGAAGAAATACAGCAGGAAGATGAGAATGAAGAATAAGTCGATAGCCTTTCTGGCAATGGCACTGTGCTGTGCGGTTTCGTGCAGTACGACGTCACATCTTGCCGAGAATGAGGTGCTCTATACGGGTGTAGATCGCATCACGACGCATGTGTCTGATACGGTCGATGCAGCCGTCGATGAGGCCATGCGTGTGTCGCTTGAGGTGACGCCTACCAATTCTTTTTTCGGTTCTGCTTATCATCAGTCGCCACTCCCTATAGGACTATGGGTGTATAACTCGTTATATCCGGAGCACGAGACAGGCTTCAAGCACTGGCTGTGGAGTGTCTTCAAGTCAGATCCGAAATATGTCAGTGCGGTCAATCCACGTCTGCGTGCACAGGCAGCTGAGGCCATTCTGAAAGACGAGGGTTATTTCGATGCCGTGGTCACTTTCGATACTATATATAATAAGGAGGACTCACTGCAGGCCAGACTGGCGTATGATGTGACTTACAATCACCAGTCAAAATTGGGAAAGATCGAGCTTCAGCATACGCCTTCCTATACGGTTGACCGAATCCTGAAGAATACGCAGGCCGACAGCTATTTGCACACTGGTGACCGTTTCTCGGCTTCTGTGCTTGAGTCGGAGAAGAACCGTATCTCTGAGGTGATGCGCGACTCTGGCTTCTTCTTCTTTACCCCTGATAAAGTGAAGTATCTTGGCGATAGTACACTGGCCACGAATACGGTGTCTCTGCGTGTCGTTCCTGAGGTATCGACCGATGTTAAAGCCATGCGTCCCTGTGTCATTGACTCGGTACTCTATCATCTCGACTATGGCTATGGCATGAAACTGCAGCATTATGATTCTCTGGGATTTATGTCTGTTGGCTACAATGGAAAACAGATGGTGAAAACCAAGTTCCTGCGCAGAGCACTGAACTTCAGAGAGGGTGCGATCTATAAGCCTGATATGGACGAAAAGATCAAAAAGAATCTCAGCAGACTCAATGCTTTCCAATACACAACCACTGAGTTCACCGTACTTAATCCGGAACGTGAAATGGAATCCATGTCGCTCGATCCTGCCAATGATACGTTGCGTATGCGACTCAAAATCCATGCTGTGAATGCGGTGCCATGGAGTGGCGGAACCGAGGTCGGTGTCGTCTATAAGGATAACGAGCAGATAGGTCCTGGAGCTACTTTCACGGCTCAGCGACGTAATCTCTTTGGGGGCGGTGAGATGCTTTCTGGTGAGTTCTCTGGCAGCTACGAATGGTACACGGGTAAAGGCGGTACAGACCTGTTACCCAACAGCTTTGAGTTCGGTACGAAACTGTCGTACAGCATTCCACGTCTGCCTTTCCCTTGCATCTGGCATGCCAATCCGGATAACCCTTTCACGTCTCGATACAGTCTCTCTGTCGATTGGCAGCGACGTGGCGGATACTTTGAGATGGTCAAGACGTCGGCCGCAATGGAATATACGTTTACGCGAGGTGAGAATCATTCGTTCATCTTCACACCTTTGCGTCTGACTTATCTGCATACGCTCAATACGACCGCCAGCTTCGACTCTATTGTCAGTAAGAATCTGTCGCTCCAGAACTCTCTGCAAGATCAGTTCATCCCTCAGATGTCTTTTACCTGGATCTATGATAACTCAAGCACGCGATCAGAAAAGGCCTCACAGCAGTATCTGCGTCTGTCTGCTGCTGAGGCAGGTGGAGTGAGTGACATCCTGATGGGATTGTTCGGAGAGCATAAGAAACAGGGAGAACGACAGATCTGGGGACAGAGGTTCTCGCAATTCTTCAAGTTTACTTCAGAGTTCCGTAATAACTATCATATCACCCCAAGACAGTCTATTGTGACACGACTGCTGGCGGGTTTCGGCTATGCTTATGGCAACTCAACAGACATGCCTTATTCTGAGTCGTTTTACATTGGTGGCGCCAATTCACTCAGAGGCTTTGCTGCACGTTCTGTGGGTCCTGGTTCGTTCAATCTCGAAGCCCTTGAATCCGTGGGAATCTATCAGAATATCCGTCTGTTCTGCGTGGGTGACTATAAGCTCGAAGCCAATCTTGAATACCGTTTCCCACTCTCTGGCAATCTCTATGGTGCGATGTTTGTCGATGCCGGTAATATATGGGTGTTTTCATCTGACAATGATGAGGAGTATAAAACTATCTATGAGATATTAGGCTATCCTAAGATGATCAAGAATCCTATCAATCAGATTGCTTTGGATTGCGGATTCGGTTTCCGTTATGATCTTGGTATGCTGGTTTTACGATTTGATGTGGGTGTGCCGCTGCATGATCCGAACGCAGATTTTTCAGACAGTTATTTCAACTGCCGTAATGGTTTTTTCAAGAATCTCGGATATAATCTCGCTGTCGGTTATCCATTCTGATCTCATCGGTTTAACATTCGAAAGAAAATAATGTTAATCGTAATTATCAAAAATTCCGAAACACAAGACTTTTTTTCTTTTCTCCGCAAGTTTTTTATTATTTTAAAGAGGTAATACTTGCAAAAATACTCATTATTGATTATCTTTGCAGCGGATAATAGAGTGCTTACTACTCATTCATCCTTAAGTGTTAGTACCAATTCCATTTACAAATTTTTAATATTATTCAACAAAACTATGGTTTATTCAAAGGAAGTTGAAAACATGTGCTGCGTCACCAAGGGCGCTAATCATGCAAATGCTCCAATCCCTGAAGAGGGTAAGTGGATCCACGCTAAGGAAATCAAGGACATTTCTGGTTTCACACACGGTATTGGCTGGTGTGCTCCTCAGCAGGGTACCTGTAAGCTCAGCCTTAACGTTAAGGAAGGTGTTATCGAGGAGTGTCTCGTTGAGACCGTTGGTTGCTCTGGTATGACCCACTCAGCTGCTATGGCATCTGAGATTCTCCCAGGCAAGACCATCCTTGAGGCTCTCAATACTGACCTCGTATGTGATGCTATCAACACCGCAATGCGCGAGCTTTTCCTCCAGATCGTTTACGGTCGTACCCAGTCTGCTTTCTCTGAGGGCGGTCTCGTTGTAGGTGCTGGCCTTGAGGATCTCGGTAAGGGTCTCGTTTCACAGGTTGGTACCATGTACGGCACCAAGCTCAAGGGTTCACGTTACCTCCAGATGACCGAGGGTTACTGCACACGCATGGCTCTCGACGCTAACAATGAGGTTATCGGTTACGAGTTCGTACACATGGGCAAGCTCATGCAGTGGATCAAGGAGGGTATGGATGCTAATGAGGCAGTTAAGAAGGCTACCGGCTGCTACGGTCGCTTCAAGGACGCTGTTAAGTACATCGACCCACGTAAGGAATAATATCGAGAGCGATAAGTTAATAGTTAATAGTTAATAGTTATTAGTCCCAATGCTCGATAAGTTCATTCGCATCTATACTATCGTTGTCACGACACTCATTGTTGCTGCCTTGATAGGAGCAGGATACTGCTTCTTTGCGATGAACTATCCTGTGGCTGCAGTCGGTTGCCTCTTTATGGCGGTCATCTTCGCGATGATGCTCTTCATGACCCGACTCTTCGTCGGTAACATGAAGCCGAAGGCCAAGAAGAATGGCGCTCGCTGGTAATCTGATAACTCCCTAACTAATAACTCCCTAACTAATAACTAATC
>DCIF01000036.1:0-423 GCA_002315795.1 Bacteroidales bacterium UBA1733 | reverse complement strand
ACTTATTTTTTAATTTGAAAAATCAAAAAATATTATGGCATTATTTGAAAGTTATGATCGCCGTATCGCTCAGGTCAACGCTGCTCTGAACGCTGCTGGCATCAAGGATATTGACGAGGCTAAGGCTATCTGTGACGCTAAGGGCATCGATCCATATGCAATGTGTGAGTCAACCCAGCCTATCTGCTTCGAGAACGCAAAGTGGGCTTACGTAGTAGGTGCTGCTATTGCTATCAAGAAGAACTGTACCATTGCTGCTGACGCTGCTGAGGCTATCGGTATCGGTCTTCAGTCATTCTGTATTCCTGGTTCTGTAGCTGATGACCGTAAGGTAGGTCTCGGTCACGGTAACCTCGCTGCTCGTCTTCTCCGTGAGGAGACCCAGTGTTTCGCATTCCTCGCAGGTCACGAGTCATACGCTGC
>DCIF01000018.1:14221-16196 GCA_002315795.1 Bacteroidales bacterium UBA1733 | reverse complement strand
TTTGATGACTTCGTGGCTCGTAAATGGCCAAAAAACATCATCCGTGCCAAGGGTATCTGCTACTTCGAAGGTGAGAACGATATGTGCTACCTCTTTGAACAGGCCGGTAAGCAGGTTTCTGTCAAGCAGGCAGGCCAGTGGTTCGCCACTATGCCAGAGGCAGACCTCGAAATCATGAAGCAGCGTGATGCTAATCTGCGTCGCGACTGGGATGATCAGTGGGGTGACCGTATGCAGAAGATTGTCTTCATCGGCCAGAACCTTGACAAAGAGGCGATTGCGAAGGAGTTGGATTACTGCCTGGTGAAGGGAAAGTAAGGGAACTTAAGGGTTTTTTAGGGATACTAAGGGAAAGTAAGGGATCTTAAGGGATATTAAGGGACGATAGTAATGCTATCTGGAGTTGGGATAACGTACTCAATAGCAGATACTGTCGTCCCTTATCATCCCTTATCATCCCTTATTATTACTTGCAACCGCAAGGAATATCCTCAATGCGCTGCTGATGGCGACCACCAGCGAACTCGGTATTGAGGAACTCATCCAGACAAGCGCGACAAGTCTCCTCGTCGATGAAACGACCGGGGAAGACGATGACGTTAGCGTTGTTGTGCTCGCGGATGAGGTGAGCGATCTCTGGCTGCCATACAAGGCCAGCACGGATGCCCTGATGCTTATTCAATGTCATGCTGATGCCTTCGCCAGAACCGCACATGGCGATGCCAGGATAGCACTCGCCTGCCTCTACAGCATTAGCCAGAGCGTGACCATAAGTGGCATAGTTACAAGACTCTTCGGTCAGTGTGCCATAGTCTTTCCAGGCAATACCTTTCTCGTCTAAATACTTCTTCACAAACTGCTTGAGTGGGAAAGCAGCATGGTCAGAAGCAAGACCAATAAAATTCTTAACTTCCATATTCTTCTGTATGATTTTAGGGATTTTAAGGACTTTGGGGATCCCTAAAATCCCTTTGATCCCTAAAATCCCTAAAATCCGTAAATATTAGAATTTTTACTTCTTCAACATCTTCTTAACCTGGTTGTAAACATTCTCACCAGTGAAGCCGAGCTTCTCGTCGAGCACCTTGTAAGGAGCAGAGAAACCGAAGCTTGAGAGACCCCAAACCTCACCATCAGCACCTACGAGACCCTCGAGGGTTACAGGGAGACCAGCGGTCATGCCGAACTTAGGCTTGCCTGCAGGGAGAACCTTCTGCTGATAAGCCTTGGTCTGACGACGGAAGAGACCCTCAGAAGGAACGCTTACGATGCGGCACTTGATGCCATCAGCGCGGAGCATGTCAGCACCAGCTACGAGAGTAGCAACCTCAGAACCAGAAGCAAGAAGGATAACATCGTAATCCTCATCGCTGCCAGCTACGACGTAAGCACCCATGCCTGCCTGTGAGTAGTCAGTACCCTCTGGCAAGGTCTTGATGTTCTGACGGCTGAAGATGAGACCGGTAGGAGATACGGTGTTCTCCATAGCGAGCTTCCAAGCAGCAGTGGTCTCGTCAGAGTCAGCAGGACGGAGCACGAGCATGGCGTTGCGGCCCTTATGTGTCTTGAGCTTCTCGAGGAGACGAATCTGTGCTTCCTGCTCAACTGGCTCATGGGTAGGTCCATCCTCACCAACACGGAAGGCATCGTGAGTCCAGACGAACTTCACTGGGAGCTCCATGAGAGCAGCCATACGAACTACTGGGAGCATGTAAGGACTGAATACGAAGAAGGTACCACATGCTGGGATAACACCACCGTGGAGAGCCATACCTACGCAGCAGCAAGCCATAGTGAACTCAGCAACACCTGCCTGGAAGAATGCACCTGAGAAGTCTCCCTTCTGGAGATCGTGAGTGTACTTGAGGAAGCCATCGGTCTTATCTGAGTTAGAAAGGTCAGCTGATGCACAGATCATGTTAGGAACCTGCTGTGCGAGCTGGCTGAGAACAGCTGCAGATGCGCTACGGGTAGC
>DCIF01000018.1:0-14062 GCA_002315795.1 Bacteroidales bacterium UBA1733 | reverse complement strand
CGGAGCTCAGCACGACGCTGTGTATAGAGCTTCTTAACCTCTGGGAAGATCTGGAATGGATCTTCAGGATCGCCACCAAGGTTCTTGATAGTATTAACGAATGCATCGCCACCGAGAGGAGCACCGTGAGTCTTGCAGTTACGCTCGTATGAAGAACCGTCAGCCTTCAAAGCGCCCTTGCCCATGATACACTTACCGATGATGAGGGTTGGCTTGCCAACAGTTGCCTTAGCAATGCTGAGTGCGCCACGGATCTGCTCAACGTCGTTACCGTTGATCTCGAGGACGTTCCAGCCCCATGCACGATACTTCATAGCGGTATCCTCAGCGGTAACTACCTTACACTCGGTAGAGAGCTGGATATCGTTTGAGTCGTAGAACATGATGAGGTTATCCAAACCGAGAGTACCAGCGATACGGCCAGCGCCCTGGCTAACCTCCTCCTGGATACCGCCGTCAGAGATGTAAGTATAGATCTTCTGACCCATAACCTCCTCGCCAAGACGAGCAGCAAGGAACTTAGCTGCGATAGCTGCACCAACAGCATAAGCATGACCCTGACCGAGAGGACCAGAGGTATTCTCAATGCCACGCTTAACCTCGAGCTCTGGGTGACCAGTTACTGCAGAACCCCACTGACGGAGGGTCTGAAGCTCATCGGTTGTAAACTTGCCGGCAAGGCAAAGCTGTGCATAGAGCATAGGAGCCATATGACCTGGATCAAGGAAGAAACGGTCACGGCCTTCGTAATTCATGTTCTTTGGATCGTACTCAAGGAACTCGCTGAAGAGTACATTAATGAAATCTGCGCCACCCATGGCGCCACCTGGATGTCCGCTCTTAGCCTTCTCGACTGCAGCGGCAGCAAGGATACGAATGTTATTCGCAGCCTTGTTCATAAGTGCTACTGAATTCATGATAAATGGGTAATAGTATTATATATGATATAAAGTTATATTCGGGGGCAAATATACATAATATTTATATATAAACCAAAAAAAAGTCCCAAAAAATTGCATTTCGGGACTTTTTAATCGTTTTTTCTTATTTTGAGCGTTTTCGAGTCTTTTTTTGAACCTTAACGAGGCGCTTTCTTCTCATAGACATACCAACATAATGGTAGATAAATGAGATTCGGCAGCCAGACGGCAAGCTCAACGCTCATGGCTCCGCTGACTGCAAAAGATGAACTTACAGTCTGGAAAAGAATGTATGAGAAGGCCAGAACCAAACCAATACCCAGGTTCACACCCATACCGCCACGAATCTTTTTGGATGACAGACAGACTCCTAAGAAAGTCAGGATAAAAGCTGTGGCAATGGCAGAGAATCGTTTGTGATACTCAATCTCGTATTCCTTGATGTTGCCAACGCCTCTATTCTTCTGCTTCTGGATGTACTGATGCAGGTCTGGCGTGGTCATTTTCTCCATGTCTTCTTTGCCGATGATAATGTCTTCAGGAGCTACATGGATGACCGAATCAATCTCATAACCTTGAATCAGCGTCTCACCATTCTCGTTGATGTCGCGAATCTTGTAGTTGGTGAGTTTCCAGGTGTCATTGCCTAACCATTCGGCCTTGTCGGCTGTAAGGCGTGAGACCAGTTTGGTGCTGTCGAATTTCTCAAGTGCAAAGCGGTTGCCTGCTTGAGCTTCTCGGTCGAAGGAATAAAAGAAGGCTACTTCGCCTGGCGCTACCATAAACTGGTTGTTGCGCTGGATGCGCACATCTTTGTCTTTGTAATATTTCTTCAGCAGAGACAGTCGAGTGACCGAAGTGACAGGAATGACATAGCTGTTGAGCGCAAAAGTCAGTGCGCCGATCAGCAGAGCTGAGACCATGTACGGACGCAGCAATCGTTTGAAACTGATGCCAGAGGCCAGCATGGCAATGATCTCGCTGTTACCTGCTAACTTGCTGGTAAAGAAGATACATGCCACGAACGTAATCAAAGGAGCAAGCATATTCGCCATATACGGCACAAATGTGCAGTAATAGATGAATATAGGCTTCCAGGTCGCCTCATGTTCTCTGAAATTGTCCATCTTGGCATTGTAGTCCAGAACGACTGCAATGGCCATGATGAGCAGAATTGCAAAGAAGAAGGTGCCCAGGAACTTCTTGATTATATATAGGTCAATTTTTTTCAAAAATCGTAGTTTAGAGATGAAAGTCTAGAGTCTAGAGTTAATCCTCTTCATCATCATCAACGATACCCGCAGCGCGCTTCAGACGCTTGCGCTCCAGTTCGTCAAGCACGACTTTGCGCATACGCAGATTGTGAGGGGTTACCTCCACATACTCATCGGCCTTGATATACTCCAGAGCCTCCTCAAGGCTGAATACCTTAGGTGGGATGAGTGATGCCTTGTCGTCAGAAGACTTCGAACGCATATTGGTGAGCTGTTTCGCCTTGGTGACGTTGACGGTGAGGTCCTTTTCCTTGGCATGCTCGCCAACGACCTGTCCGCCATAAACCTCGTCCTGTGGATAGATGAAGAACTTACCACGATCCTGCAACTTGTCCAGCGCATAAGCGAAGGCAGTACCGCCACACATGGCGATAATCGAACCATTGCTGCGGCGTGTGATATCGCCCTTCCATGGCTCGTAATCCATGAACTGGTGTGCCATGATGGCCTCACCAGCAGAAGCGGTGAGTACGTTGGTACGCAGACCGATGATGCCACGAGAAGGGATCTTGAACTCGAGGTGCTGACGGTCGCCCTGAGTGTCCATCGCTGTGAGCTCACCCTTACGACGGGTCACCATATCGATCATCTTGCTTGAATATTCCTCCGGACAGTTGATGGTCATCTGCTCAATAGGCTCGCACTTCTGTCCATTGATCTCCTTGACGATAACCTGTGGCTGGCCTACCTGTAACTCATAACCCTCACGACGCATGGTCTCAACGAGGATCGAGAGATGGAGCACACCACGGCCATAGACGAGCCAGGCACCATCACGTGTCTCATCCTTGATAACGCGGAGAGCCACGTCTTTCTCAAGCTCCTTGTAGAGACGGTCCTGAATCTGGCGCGAAGTAACAAATTTGCCGTCTTTGCCGAAGAATGGAGAGTCGTTGATTGTGAAAAGCATGGACATCGTTGGCTCATCGACCGTGATGCGAGGCATCGCCTCTGCAGTCTCGATGTCTGAGATGGTGTCACCAATCTCAAAACCCTCAATGCCGGTCATGGCGCAGATGTCGCCACTGACTACTTCTTCGACCTTCTTTTTGCCCATGCCCTCGAAGGTGTAGAGCTCTTTGACGCGTACTTTTTTGCTGACAATACCGTCGTCTGTATGGTGCATCAACAGCACATCCTGACCCTGTTTGATGCTGCCACGGTGTACACGACCCACTGCAATGCGTCCGACGAAGCTTGAATATTCCAGAGAGGTGATTAGCATTTGGGTAGGACCTTCATGGATCTCTGGCGCTGGAATGTTCTCCAGAATAGCGTCGAGCAATGGCAATACATTGTCGGTCGGTTTCTTCCAGTCATCGCTCATCCAACCCTGCTTGGCTGAACCGAAGATTGTGACGAAATCGAGCTGCTCTTCAGTAGCGCCAAGGTTGAACATGAGATCGAAAACCTTGTCCTGAGCTATATCTGGCGTACAGTTTGGCTTATCTACCTTGTTGACCACTACGATGGGTTTCAGACCGATCTGGATAGCCTTCTGCAAAACGAAACGTGTCTGTGGCATTGGACCTTCAAACGCATCCACGAGCAGCAGACAGCCATCGGCCATGTTGAGTACACGCTCTACTTCACCGCCGAAATCGGAGTGGCCTGGAGTGTCGATGATGTTGATCTTTGTGCCTTTATAATTGATGCTTACATTCTTTGAAAGGATAGTGATGCCGCGCTCACGCTCCAACTCATTATTGTCGAGCATAAGATCGGTGGTAGCCTGGTTCTCACGGAAGAGGTTACCTGCATAGAGCATCTTATCGACCAGCGTAGTCTTACCGTGGTCAACGTGTGCGATAATTGCAATATTTCGTACGTTCTGTTGCATCTTGTCTAGTTTAGTGTTCTTAAAGCGTGCGCAAAGTTATACATTATTTTAAAAACACGTATGGGTTTGCTCCAAAAATCGTATTGCCCTGATACTATTAAAACCTATTTGCAAAGTGGATTATTCAATTCGTTCGGCGTATGAATGCTAATTTGCACTGACAGAAAGATTTGACTGACGTTTGCTGGAAAATTGAAAAGTAATTGTTATCTTTGCACTCCTAATTTTACTGATATGCAAGAATTCAAAGACGAACGCAGCCGACTTCTGGCCACCAAACCTGTAGCGCCACTGCTGTTTCAGTTTGCTACGCCGAGCATCATCGCAATGTCGGCCAGCTCGATTTATAATATCTGCGACTCTGTTTTTATCGGACAGGGTGCTGGTCCGCTGGCCATTGCCGGCCTGGCCATCACTTTCCCTATCATGAACATCTCTTCGGCTTTTGGCGCCATGCTGGGTGTGGGTGCAGGTGCGCAGACTTCGGTCCGTATGGGCGAAGGGAACCAGACCAAGGCCCTGCAGGTCTTTGGTAATATGTTGAGACTGGATATTACCATCGGTTTGGTGATCACTGTGGTAGGACTTTTGTTCTTGGATCCTATTCTCCGCCTCTTTGGTGCCAGTGATGCCACTTTGCCTTTTGCACGCGATTATATGCAGATTATCCTTGCCGGCAATATCATCACGCATACCTTTCTGGGAATGAACGACCAGCTGCGCTCTTCCGGACATCCGCGTACTGCCATGACCGGTCAGCTCATTGCCGTGGTGGTCAATATTATCCTCGATGCTATCTTTATCATGGGACTTGGATGGGGAATGCGAGGAGCGGCTCTGGCTACCGTAATTGGCCAGATGTGTGCCTGGTGTTTCAACTTCCGTTTCTTTCTGGATAAGAGTCATTTCGTGCATTTCAGTCGCATCGGTTTGAAAGTGCGTCGTGAAATCATTCGCGATATTCTTTCCATCGGACTTTCTCCTTTCTTCGTCAATGTCTGTGCCTGTATCGTGGTGGTGGTGATCAACCGCTCGTTGCTTGAACAGGGTGGCGTGAATGGTGATAAATATGTGGGTGTCTATGGCATCATTAACCGTCTGGTTATGCTGCTTCTGATGATGGTGATGGGCTTTAGTCAGGGTCTGCAGCCAATTGTCGGCTTTAATGTCGGTGCTAAAATCTTCAAACGTGTACGCGATGTGATGAAGGTGGCGCTGGTCTGTGCCACTACGGTCATGACAGTCGGCTGCATTATCATCCAGTTGATTCCGGATATTCTGGCCTCGTTCTTTACTACCGATCCTGAGATGATCGACATGTGCGTTCCTGCTTTGCGTATTGTCACTTGTTTCTTCCCATTTATTGGTTCTCAGGTGGTTACTATGTCGTTCTTCCAATCTATTCGTAAAGCTAAGGTTGCGATCTTCCTCAGCACTTCACGACAGATGATCTTCCTGTTGCCTGCGTTGCTCATCTTCCCTCATATTCTGGGAGTGAATGGTGTATGGTGGAGCATGCCTTTCAGCGATGTGCTTTCGTGCACGTTCGCTTGGATTATGCTTTATCGGGAGATGAAGAATATGAAGAAGTTGATCTGATGTGCTTCCAAGCTAGTGTCAGATAGACACCACGCATCACGAGATAAACAATAAAAGAAAGCCATAATAAGTGGTTTTGCAGGGCTGGAGAGACGTTCTCTGGCCCTTGCTGTGTCTGCTCCAGAAGCAGTGTCCCTCCTTCGTATAAGCCGAAGAAAAGTAGTGCTCCTGTAAGTAGGGAATAGAACATCTGGCGTGTGGCTGTAAGTCCGATAAATACGCCGTCCCACATAAATGCGGCAATGCCACAAGCAGGAACTGCTATGGCCCATCCTAAATAGGGTGTAGCGGCCTGTATGACCGCTTCTTCGTCGGAGAGTAGTCTCAGGAAGGGGAGTCCGCCTAAGGTGTAGATCAAGGTGAAAAGCATCATTACGCCACTTCCCCAGATAAATAGCCTCCGTACAACGGAGTTTATCATTGAAGAATGTTTTTGCTGTAATTGATTGGATACTGACAAATCCTCATTTCTCATTCCTAATTCCTCATTGCAACAAATGCCATAGTATTTTCCGACCAAAGCTTCTCCTGCTAAAGCAAAACCGTCGCTGAAGTAAGAGAAGAGGATAAATAGCTGCATCAGAAGGGTATTTACGGCCAGCAATGTGTCGCCAAGATGAGAGCCGTATGAAGTGAAAGCTGTGGTGACGGAGATCAGACAGATCATCCTGAAGAAGATGTCGCGATTGACGGTGAAGAAAGTTTTCCACTCTACTTTTCCGCAGTTGTCGACGTCCAATTGTTGATAACTTTCTCCTTTTTTACCATAGTTATCAACAGATCCTCGTTCATAAGTGCCCGTAGAAGAGTTATCAATGATTTTTGTTGATAAGTAGGTAGATAACTTCCATGCGACGAGCAAGCCTGCATATTGTGCTGCGACAGTACCCAAAGCTACCCCTCTTACACCCATATCGAAATGGAAAACCAACAGGTAACTGATGGCAATATTGATGAGGTTCTGTCCGACGGCGATATAGAGCGGAAAACGACTGTTCTGCATACCAACAAACCATCCGTTCAGGGCAAATAGTGCCAATACGGCAGGAGCAGCCCAAACTCTGACGCGGAAGTATTCTACGGCCAGTGTCCAGACTTCATCGGAAGGACTGATCACCCAATGAGCGAACCATTCCAGAGGACGTTGCAGACAGAAGATCGCCAGTCCACAGGCTATGGCTACTGTAAGTCCCATCCTGAGTACACGCTTCTGTCCGGCTCTGTCTCCTCGTCCAAATGCTTGCGCTGTCAGTCCGCTTGACCCCATACGCAGGAAATTGAAGAGCCAGTACACCATGTTGAATACCAGTCCACCTACGGCAATAGCGCCAATAGCCATCGTCGAGTTTCCTATGTGACCCGTGATGGCTACATCTACAATGCCTAGTAGAGGCACGGTGATGTTTGTGATAATGCTTGGTAGAGCGATTCTTAATATCTCCTTGTTCATTGTAAGTAGTTGTGCAAAATTAATTGAAGCTGCAGCAAAGATAATCATTATCTTCCGACTCTCCAAAAATAAAGACAAAAAAAGAGCGAACTTTCACAAGCCCGCTCTCCGATACCTATATAAACACACACTAATTACATAAAAGCCATTTGATAATACACTTATTTGTACCTATATACTAATTTACCAATACTGTTTTGTTTGTTTTTGCGCTGCAAAGATAATTCTTTTTTGTGAGGTGCGTAACGTTGAGGAGTAATAATATAAATACCTATATAGTATAAATGTACTATAAAACAGACAGTTAGCCTTTTGCTTAGTGCGTAATAATATAAAAAGGTTTTAGACTAAATCCTTGATGATTTCGAGACAATTCAGTGTGCCAATCTCTGGAAGATGATGTCGGAGGAAGGCCAGAAGTATGTCGAGCATGATATTGCGCTGTTCTTGAGTGAGCGGTAGCTGAGCCATGTTATCAAATGTTGTCAGGAGCATGAGGTGTAGCCACTTTGCTGATTCTGTTGTCAGGTAATAAGCGTGGTAAATAGGCCCTGTAGTAAAAGCTCCTTCCGTAAGATCGAAAAGGAAGTCCGGTTTGTAGCTATTCGGATCAATGAAGAATCCAAGTCTGCTGATAAGTTGACAGGTAAAGACCAGGTGGAAATTCTCCCATCCGTTTTCTGTTTTTTCTAATACTTTTAAACTATATAGCAGGTAGTCCCAAAGTTGCTGGTCTGGCTCTTGTTCTATCGGTCTTACTACATGGTGTGTGAGCTCGGCTATGTACATGCATTGAGCGGCCTTTTCAGGACACTGTGTGGTGAACAAATAGGGTGAACTCAGTATTTCTGCATCCTCAATCTGATGGATGTCCTTGTGTTCAGGCTTTAGCTCGAGTTGCAGCAGGGTCATTGGAGTCATCATCATGCGCAGTTGATTGGCTCTTTTGCCTCTTGAAAGGATGGGAATACGGCAAGTGATTCGGCCGAACTGTTCCGTATAGAAATGTACGAATTGAGTACGGTCATTAATAGGTGTCGTACATAATACGATGGCCTTAGTTTTATGGGAATTGTAATTTAAATCTGTCATTTTTGAGTGCAAATATAATCAATACGTCTTTAAAAACAAAGTTTTAATCGGTTTTTTAGAGAAATATTTTGTCAACTAGTAAAAAAATATTATCTTTGCACCCGCTTTTGGGTATTTTGTCATCTGAAGTTAAGTCCCGACCGAGTGATTGGGCAAGACCAGCGTGAGCGACATGGCGGTGCTTGGCTGGAGAGTTTTGAAACAGACTTTAACCAGTAGTCTGTCAGAGATGAGAAAGGCCTGCGGCAATTTCATATAAAAAATTAATATAAATCATAGCGGCACGAGTTGCCGCACAAAACCAAACAAAACAATGGCAAATCACAAGTCATCTAAGAAGCGTATCAAGCAGACCATTACTCACAACCTCGCAAACCGCTACTACGGCAAGGTTACTCGTAACGCAGTTCGTAAGCTCCGCGCTACTACCGATAAGGCTGAGGCAGCTAAGCAGCTCCCAGAGGTAAGCTCTATGCTCGATAAGCTTGCTAAGAAGAACGTTATCCACGCTAACAAGGCAGCTAATCTCAAGAGCAAGCTCGCTAAGCTCGTTAACAAGCTCTAATTCCCTTCGGAAGAGTATTAATACTCCTACGAAGATATAATGCCCGTATAGTGCCTATAGTGCGTCTTACGGACATTATTATATTACGCGCGCGTATGTGTACGCGTAAAACCAATCATCAAAACCAATCTCAATGTCAGAAATTCAAAATAATTACGACGCGAGTCACATTCAGGTACTCGAAGGCTTAGAGGCTGTACGTAAGCGTCCAGCCATGTATATCGGTGATACCAGTGTAAAGGGTTTACACCATTTGGTAAGCGAGGTTGTTGATAACTGTATTGATGAGGCACTGGCTGGCTACTGTAATGATGTTCAGGTCTTCATCCTGCCAGACAATTCCATCAAGGTTATTGATAACGGTCGTGGTATCCCAGTTGATATGCACCAGAAAGAGCAGCGTTCAGCCCTTGAGGTCGTAATGACAGTGCTCCATGCCGGTGGTAAGTTCGATAAGAATACTTACAAGGTATCTGGAGGTCTTCATGGTGTAGGTGTGAGCTGTGTGAATGCACTCTCTGATCAGTTTGTGGCAGAGGTTCATCGTCAGGGTCATATCTATCGTCAGGAGTATGCTTTCGGTAAGCCTGTCACTCCTGTAGAGGTGATTGGCGATGCAGATGATACAGGTACCACTATCACTTTCCATCCAGATGCATCTATCTTCACTGAGACAGTCTATGAGTGGGATCGTCTGGCTGAGCGTCTGCGTGACCTCTGTTACCTCAATACGGGTATCCGACTGACATTGACCGATATGCGCGAGGAGGCTAAGCAGGACAATGGTGAGCCACGTCATCAGGTCTTCTATAGCTCTGAAGGTTTGAAGGAGTTCGTTCAGTGGATGGACGAGAGCCGTACTCCGCTCATCCCAGATATCATCCATCTGGTGACTGAGAGCGACCATGTGCCTGTAGAGGTAGCTTTGACCTACAATACCGGCTATAGTGAGAGCATTCATACCTTCGTCAACAACATCAATACCCACGAGGGTGGTACACACCTTGACGGTTTCCGTTCGGCTTTGAGTGCTTCGCTCAAGGAGTATGGTACGAAGGAGAAGATGTTCGAGAAGGCTAAGTTGGCCAATGACATCCGTCTTGACGATTTCCGTGAGGGTCTTACTGCCGTTGTCAGCGTTAAGGTAGCTGAGCCACAGTTCGAGGGCCAGACCAAAACCAAGCTTGGTAATGTGGAGATTCGTCCAGCCGTTCAGAAGGCTGTACGTAAGGCGATGGACAACTATCTTGAGGAGAATCCAACCCAGGCTCACCTCATCATCGATAAGGTTGTTCTGGCTGCACAGGCACGTATTGCAGCACGTCAGGCTCGAGAGCAGGTACAGAAGAAATCTAAGCTCACTGGTGGCGGTCTGCCTGGTAAGTTGGCCGACTGTTCATCGAAGAACCCTGAAGAGTGCGAGATCTTCCTCGTCGAGGGTGACTCGGCAGGTGGCACTGCTAAGCAGGGTCGTGACCGTATGTTCCAGGCCATCCTTCCGTTGCGTGGTAAGATTCTCAACGTTGAGAAGGTGCTGATCCACAAGATGCTCGACTCAGAGGAGATCCAGAACATGTTCCGTGCTTTCCGTGTGAACCTGCAGGAAGATAAGTCGCTCGATATCTCTAACCTCCGTTATCACAAGGTAGTGATCATGACCGATGCCGATGTCGATGGTGCGCACATCGCCACTTTGATCCTGACTCTTTTCTTCCGTTATATGCGTCCGCTCATCGAGGGTGGTTACGTCTATATCGCACAGGCTCCTCTCTACCGCTGTACCATCGGCAAGAACGACGAGTACTGCTGGGATGACCAGGAACGCGATGACTTCCTCCAGAAGTATGGCCAGGGCAAGGAAGACAAGGTGAAGATCCAGCGATACAAAGGTCTCGGTGAGATGAACCACGAGCAGCTTTGGGATACCACCATGGATCCTGCTCACCGTCGTCTGAAGCAAGTGCATATTGAGGATGCTATTGCAGCCGATCAGACCTTCTCGCTCCTCATGGGCGAAGAGGTCGCTCCTCGCCGTGAATTCATCGAGGAGAATGCTACTTACGCTGAGATTGATGCGTAATTCGCGCTTTCATCGCGAAAGTTAATAGTTATAAGTTATTAGTTAGGACTCGGGTCGCTCGCGTATTATAACGAAGCAATAACTCTTGCGATATCTCTATTAACTAATAACTAGTAACTAATAACTAATATCTAGTAACTAATAACTTTTATTCAATAAATAAACAATGAACATTACAAAGAAAGTCGTAGATGACGTGAATATCGTCCTGAGCCTGGAGATTGAGAAGGCTGACTACGCAGATGCAGTAGAGAAGCAGATCAAGCAGGTTCGTAAGAACGCTCAGATGCCAGGCTTCCGTAAGGGTATGGTACCTGCAGGTCTTATTCGTAAGCAGTACGGTATGCAGATCACCATTGATGAGGTTAACAAGCTCATTAATGACTCCATGTATAAGTATATCAATGAGAACAAGCTCAACGTCCTTGGCGAGCCAATGGTTGACCAGAGCCAGGAACCAGTAGATTTTGCTACTGCAGAGCAGTTCACCGTTAACTTTGCTATCGCTCTCGCTCCAGAGTTCGAGGTAACTCTCGACAACAGCGTAAAGGTTCCTTATTACACCATCAAGGTAACCGACGAGATGATCGCACAGCAGACCAAGGGCTATCAGGGTCAGTTCGGCGAGATGGTTAAGGCTGAGGAGGCTGCTGAGAATGATGTAATCAAGGGCGATATTGCTGAGCTCGGTCTTGATGGCAATCTTGTAGAGGGTGGTATTGTCGTTGAGGGCGCTACTATCCTTCCTAGCTATTTCAAGAATGACGAGGAGAAGGCTAAGTTCGTAGGTGCTAAGAAGTTCGCTAGCGTAGACTTCAACCCAGCTGCAGCATACAACAATAACGCTACAGAGATCGCTTCACTCCTTGGTAAGAAGAAGGAGGAGGTAGAGGGTATCACTGCTAACTTCCGTTTCACCATCAATGAGATCAGCCACCACGAGGAGGCAGCTCTCAACGAGGATCTCTTCACTAAGGCATTTGGTGAGGAGTGCAAGACCCTTGAGCAGTTCAACGAGAACATCAAGAACATGATCGCTAATCAGCTCGTTGCTAACTCTGAGTATAAGTTCAGCATCGACGCACGCAAGGCACTTTGCGAGCAGGTTGGCGCACTCAAGTTCCCAGAGGAGAGCCTCAAAAAGTGGCTCCTCGCTAAGGATGAGAAGCGTGATGCAGAGAAGCTCAATGAGGAGTTCCCAAAGATGATGGAGGATCTCACCTGGCAGCTCATCGAGGAGAAGATCGTTGCTAACAACAACATCAGCCTCACTGAGGATGACATGAAGGCTGAGGCTCGTATTATGATCCAGAATCAGATGGCACAGTACGGCATGGGCAATATTCCAGTAGAGTACCTTGAGCAGTATGTTCAGAGCGTTCTCAAGGATGATAAGCAGCGTGGTCAGCTCCGCGACAGCGCTATCACCCGTCGTATCTTCGAGGTTGTTAAGAACACCGTTTCTCTCGAGAACAAGGAGGTTACTATCGAGGAGTTCCAGGAAGCTTTGAAGTAATCTCGCGATTCCTTCAGAAATAAAAAAGAGAGTTATCAACAATTAACCGTTGATAACTCTCTTTTTTATACTTATCAATATGTCATTGTTGATAACTTTGTGTACTTATCAACATTTATCAACCATTAAAGCACGGTTATCTTCGCAAATTTCAACAATAGCGTCTTTTCTCCTAAAGCATCAAAATTGACGCATAGGCGTGCGTTGTCAGGCGTTCCTTCCATGCGGATTACACTTCCTTCACCAAAGCGGTCGTGAGCGATTCTGGAGCCTACTGTGAGCGTTTTGCCGCCATACGACATAGATAGGGAAGAAGCAGCGGCTGGTGCAACGGGTTTGTGTCCTTCGCTATGCACTACGGCCGAATGTGCAATCTTATGCACTCTGCCAGTAAAGTCGAGTACCGAAGATTTAGGTTTCTCAACAGGGTCGGCCGGATGATGCCAGGTAGCTCGGGCAAAACTCTTCTCTTCACCTCCTCTCCAGCCAAAGCTGCCACCTGCAGCTGCTCCATAATTGAGCGAAGGTGCATTGCCACCTGTCTGCTGGATGTATCGCTTGTCAATATCTTTCAAGAAGCGAGAGGCGCGACATGGCTCGCTCTTGCCATTGCGAAAACGTGAGGTAGCATACGAAAGGAAACAGTTCTCCTCTGCGCGTGTCAGCGCCACATAGAAGAGTCGGCGTTCTTCTTCCACACCTCCCGGCTCATTCATTGACATATCAGAAGGCAGCAGATTCTCCTCCACACCCACGATAAACACATTCTTAAACTCCAGACCCTTGGCCGAGTGAATGGTCATCAGCGTCACGTAATCTGAGTTCTTCACATCATCGTCTGCATCATGTCCTTGTGGCTCGATGTCACCACTCAGTGACACATCGGCCAGGAAATCGGTCAGATGTACTTCACGGCCTTCTTCTGCAGCTTCGATGGTGAAGGTCTGGATGGCGGTCAGAAGCTCCTGTACATTCTCACGACGGCTCTGTGCCTCTATGGTCATATCCTGTACCAGATCTGCCTTGATGCCCGATTCAAAGATGACTCGGTCGGTCAGTTCGTACGCATTCAGCTGCTGGTTCAGCTCCTGGAAGTGCTGTATCAGTGCTACAAATCCCATCAGCTTGGCTGCCGTTCCTTTGTTTACCGGCACCTCATTACCTAGAGGATCAGCACAGACTTCAAAGAAGCTCTTGCCGGTTGCCGATATCACCTGAGCCACCTTATTGATGGTCGTGTCACCAATGCCACGTGCCGGGTAGTTGATCACGCGCTTGAACGCCTCCTCATCGGCCGGATTGGTAATCAGCCTCAGATAGCTGATGATATCCTTGATCTCCTTACGCTGGTAGAATGATAATCCACCATAGATGCGGTACTGGATGTCGCGTTTGCGCAGGGCCTCCTCCAGTGTTCGGCTCTGTGCGTTGGTCCTATATAATACAGCACAGGATTTGTAGTCATAACCCTCTTCGTTATGCAGCGCCTGAATCTTATTGGCCACCTGATAAGACTCTTCCAGATCAGAATACGTGCCCGTCAACTGCAACAGTGAGCCTCGGTCATTCTGGCTGAAGATTGTCTTCTTGATCTGTTCCTTATTCTTGGCAATGAGCGAATTAGCAGCATCTACAATGTTCTGCGTCGAACGGTAGTTCTGCTCCAGTTTGAAGAGCTGAGTGCCCGGAATCTGGTGCTGCAGATCCAGAATATTCCTGATGTTTG
>DCIF01000087.1:8050-11510 GCA_002315795.1 Bacteroidales bacterium UBA1733 | reverse complement strand
TACGACTCACTGTATTACTGGACACGCCATCTGCTCTTCAGAAACACCAACGATATCTTCATGTATGAGACGCTGATGGATATTCTGCTGCCACATTATGAAGAGACCCAGGATGTGGAGCATCTGATGTTCTGCTATCTCTGTTCGGGAATGTATAACTTCCAGTGTTCGCGCATGGGAGACAAGGACTCGGAACTTCGCTCGGAACTCTATTTCCATAAGATGATGAATCTGGCAGACCGCTTCGCCTCGTTCAAGGATCCGCTGAACCGCTATTATCTCATCTCGGCTTTTGTCAATCTGGTGGTGCTCCATGCACAGTCAGGCAATGTGTCGCTGCAGGAGTGTCAGGATCTGGCCAACAGTATGAAGCGAATCTATGCCGATCCGGCATCGCAGACGGTGCTGAAGGGGGATAGTCTGCTGAATGAATATGCCAAGTGGTCTATTGATGTATTCCGCTTCAGAGGTATCTTCAACTATATCAGTCAGGGACGTAATCTGCCTGAGCTTCGTGATCAGCTGTACCAGTCGTACTGCGATGTGCGCAAGGAGGTGGGTGCTACGAGCCATCTGAAGAACCGCTACTATGCAAGACTGGAGTATGATGATCTGCTTGTGGAGGCATTCATGGGGAATATCACCTGGGACAAGGCTTTTGAGATATTTGCCAAGATGCTGGCAGAAGAGCCGGATTTCAAGAATAAGACCGATTTGCCGACCTATAAGATCAACTACACATATAATCTGTCTGAGAGCTATATCACGTTGCTGGAGCACACTTCTTTCTCTCGTGAGAAAAAAGGCAGGCTGATGAAGGATCATATTGCTTCGCTGCTGGATATCATATCGCGTTATGAGCATAACAAGTATCCGTTCGAGAAGGGAAAGATCCTCTCGAACATTGCCTGTAATCCGAAGGTCCTGCAGTACCTGAGTGAGGATGAGAAGAACGAACTGATCTTTAAGCTCATCGTGGTGGAGCAGCCTGTAACCTTCGTGCATGTTATGATGTGTGCCGATCTGACACGTATTCTGGCAGAGGCGATGGTTGAGAAGAAGCCAGGTTTCTTTATCGGAGTGCCAGGATACCAGACCGAGGAAGACGTCAAGGCCAACAAGGAGAAACTGGTGGAGCTCTGTTATCGGTCGGCCATCTATCATGACCTGGGTAAGATCTCTATGCCAACCGTCATAGAGAACAGTTTCCGCAGACTGACCGATCATGAGTTTGATATTATTAAAATGCATCCGGAGAAATCGCGTCAGTTCTTCGCTGCGATTCCTTCGCTGAAGCCTTATCAGGATGTGGCGCTCGGTCATCATAAGTGGTTTGACGGAGATGGTTATCCGGCATCGTTCAAGAATCGTAAGTCGCCTTATTTCCCTGTGCTCTGCATCGTAGCTCTTTGCGACTGTATGGATGCAGCAACGGAGAACATCGGACGAAACTACCATACTCCTAAGAGCTTTGAAAAGGTGATGGATGAGTTTAATTCGCTGGCTGGTGAGCAGTTCCATCCGGCACTGGTGAACTTCATCATGGACGAGCCAGAGGTCTATGCCCATTTGAAACAGGTAGTGAGCGATGGCCGATATGACAACTACTTCAAGTTGTATCAGAGATATATGAACGCTAAAAAATAACGAATAGACGAATGAAAAAATATATTCTTCCTGTACTGTCATTACTGACAATGCTTCCTGCACTGGCGTGTACGAACATGCTCGTGGGTAAGAAGGCTTCGGTCAATGGCGCTACGATGATCAGCTATAATGCCGACAGTCACAACCTTTATGGCGAGCTATATTATACGGCAGCAGCAGACCATCGGCCAGGTGAGATGCGTAAGGTGATCGACTGGGACAGCCAGAAGCCTATCGGAGAGATTCCACAGCCACTGCATACCTATCGTGTGGTGGGAAATGTCAACGAGTGGCAGGTGACGATTGCTGAATCGACCTGGGGTGGCGATATGGCTTTGATGGACACGACGGCGCTGGTGGATTACGGTTCGCTGATCTATATCACACTGGAGCGTGCCAAGACAGCACGTGAGGCCATAGATATCATGACACAGCTCGTGGAAGAATATGGTTACTATTCGGAGGGAGAGACTTTCTCTATTGGTGATCCGAACGAGATCTGGGTGATGGATCTGATCGGAAAGGGAACCCCAGGACAGCAGATCGGTGAGACTGGAGCCATCGGACAGAAAGGTGCTGTATGGGTGGCAAGACTGATCCCTGAAGACTGTGTGTCCTGTCATGCCAATCAGGCTCGTATCCATACGTTCCCACAGACGGGAAAGAAAATCGCCAAGGTGAAGAGTGCCATCAACTACGAGGGCGCTGGTCTGAAGGCCAAATACTATAAGCGCTATGAGGTGGGAGACAGCTGTTATTTCAGTGCGGATCTGATCTCTTTTGCCAAGGCTTGTGGCAAGTATGATGCAAAGTGGAGCGAAGAGAACTTCGATTTCGCCAAGGCTTTCGGAGATACCGAATATACGGCTTTCCGTGGCTGTGACGGTCGCGTATGGGGTTGGTTCAACAGTATTGCCAAGGGGATGGACAAGTATTTCCCTTTTGTGGATATGCAGGGTAAACCCACGGCTACCGGTTATGTGAATGAGCAGGGAGAGGATGTGCCTGTGCTGCCTTTGTATGTGAAACCTGACCATCTGCTTTCGCATCGTGATGTGCAGAAAGGTCTGGCCGATCACTTTGAGGGAACGGCTTGGGATATGACTCAGGATATGGGTGGTGGTCCGTTCCACAGTCCGTATCGCTGGCGTCCGATGACCTGGGAAGTAGATGGCGTGGAGTATATGCATGAGCGTGCCATTGGTACACAGCAGACCGGTTTTACTTTTGTAGCCGAGATGCGTGGCTGGTTGCCTCGTGAGGTGGGTGCTAAGACCTGGTTTGGTGTAGATGATGCCGCTTCGGCTCTCTATACTCCGATTTATAACAATATCAGTCAGACTCCTGAATGTCTGCGCGTAGGTAATGGTGATCTTTTGGAGTTCTCCTGGACTTCGATGTTCTGGATGACCTCTTGGGTAGCACAGCAGCGTTATACGATGTGGAACCTGATGAGTGCGGATGTAGAAGCTGTACGCAGCGAACTCTTTGACCGCTGGGATCAGCAGGAGAAGGAGATCGATGCACAGGCAAAAGCATTGGTCGAAGCAGGGAAACTGCAGGAGGCTACGGATCTGCTGACTAAGTATTCCTGTGCTGAGGCCGACGCTGCTACGGCCCGTTATAAGGAGCTGGCTGTATATCTGCTGGTGAAGTATCTTGATGGCAATGTGAAGCGTGAGAAAGACGGTAAGTTCGAACGTACGGAGTGGGGTGTGGCCGATTCGCCTATGCATCCTGCCTATAGTGAGGATTTCTATCGCGCTATCGTAAACCAGCGTGGGGAGGCGATCAAGGTGAAGAAGTGAGTTTT
>DCIF01000087.1:7473-7982 GCA_002315795.1 Bacteroidales bacterium UBA1733 | reverse complement strand
TTAGAGTTGAGAGATTAGAGAGTAGAGTTCATGGAGCGAAAGAAGAAACATCTCCCTCTGCTGAAGGGAGTCAAAATAGAAAGATATGCTGCAGAAGGTAAATGTGTGGCTCACTTTGACAGCATTGGTGCCAATGGCGGTGCCAGTCGTGACAAAGAGGGTAACCAGATACGCAAGGTGCTGTTTGTGCCTTTTGCTGCAGAAGGTGATGTGTGTGACGTTCAGATCCTGAAGTCGCGCAGTTCGTTTGCCGAAGGAAAGATCGTTAATATGGTAGAGCCGGCACCACAGCGTGTGCAACCTTTCTGTCAGCATTTCGGGGTGTGTGGTGGCTGTAAATGGCAGCATGTGCCTTATGTTGAGCAGTTGCGCTTCAAGCAGCAGCAGGTGATGGATGCACTGACTCGCATCGGTAAGGTGGAGCTTCCGGAGTGTCATCCGATTGACGGATGTGCAGATCCTGATCATCAGGCCGAGTTGTGCGAGGGACAGCCGTTCCACTATCGCAA
>DCIF01000087.1:6327-7392 GCA_002315795.1 Bacteroidales bacterium UBA1733 | reverse complement strand
GCTGAAGGGAAGGAGATTCCTTTTGAACCCGGTCTTGGTTTCCATATTCCAGACAGTTTTGATAAGGTGCTCGACATCGAACACTGCTATCTGCAGGAGGAGATCTCTAATGACGTGCGCCTCTGGATTCGCCAGTATGCCATTGAGCAAGGACTGACGTTCTTCGATCTGCGCAATCAGCATGGACTGCTGCGTAATATGGTGGTGCGCACGGCATCGACCGGAGAGAAGATGCTCATTGTGATCTTCGGAGAGCCTGATGAGCAGAAGATAGAGCAGCTGATGGCTGCGGTTCATGCACAGTTCCCACAGTTCACTTCGCTGATGTATGTCATCAACCAGAAGCAGAACGATGCGTGGGGAGATCTGCCAGTACACTGCTATTATGGCAAGGATCACATGATTGAAGAGATGGAAGGACTGAAGTTCAAGGTAGGTCCGAAGTCTTTCTATCAGACCAATTCCAAGCAGGCTTACGAGCTGTATAAGCATACGCGCGAGTTTGCTGGACTGAGTCCACTACAAATACCTCAAGAAGGGGACCGTCCACTCGTCTATGACCTCTATACGGGAACGGGAACGATTGCCAATTTCGTGGCACGTAATGCACGTCAGGCCATCGGCATCGAGTATGTAGCTGATGCGATTGAGGATGCTAAGGTCAACTCACAGATCAACGGCATTGACAATACGCTGTTCTATGCAGGAGATATGAAGGACATTCTGACCGATGATTTCATTGCAGAACATGGTCGTCCGGACATCATCATCACCGATCCGCCACGTGCCGGTATGCATGAGGATGTGGTCAATGTGATTCTGAATGCTGCACCTAAGGTGATTGTCTATGTGAGCTGTAATCCGGCTACACAGGCACGTGACCTGCAGTTGCTGGATGTGAAATATCGTGTGACCGACATACAGCCGGTGGATATGTTCCCACATACGCAGCATGTAGAGAATGTGGTGCGTTTGGAATTAAAATAAAATGAGCGAAGGAAATATTTTTGTCAAAGGAGCACGCGTCAACAATCTGAAGAACATCGATGTTGAGATTCCGCGTGG
>DCIF01000087.1:5295-6236 GCA_002315795.1 Bacteroidales bacterium UBA1733 | reverse complement strand
GAGTCTCTGTCTTCGTATGCACGTCAGTTCCTCGGTAGGATGGGAAAGCCGGAGTGTGACTATATCCTGGGTATTCCGCCTGCAGTAGCCATACAGCAGAAGGTAGTGGTCAGGAATCCTCGCAGTACGGTAGGAACTTCGACCGAGATCTATGATTATCTGCGTCTGCTCTTTGCACGTATCGGTAAGACCATCAGTCCGATCAGCGGACAGCTGGTGAAGAAACACACGGTGGAGGATGTGCTGCAACGGGCACAACAGATGCCAGACGGTACGAAGGTGGCGATTCTGGTGCGTATGGATGTGCCTGAAGGACGTACGCTGGAGCAGCATCTGGAAGTGCTGACGAAGTCGGGCTTCTCACGTGCGGAGAGCAATGGACAGTTTGTGAAACTTGAGCAGGTGATGGCAGCGCCGTTTAACCTGGTGGTGGATCGTTTCCAGTTGCCATTGGCCGATCAGGCCGCTATCAGTCGTTTCTGTGACAGCGTGGAGACTGCTTTCTATGAAGGCGATGGTGAGATGCTGCTGAAGTCTTTCGGAGGCAGGAATGCTGAGGCCCCTGATGAGAGCGTGTCTCTCTTCAGTAAACGTTTTGAGGCCGATGGTATGACCTTTGAGGAGCCTTCGGACATGATGTTCAACTTCAATTCACCGATGGGAGCCTGTCCGAAATGTGAAGGCTTCGGTAAGGTGCTTGGCATTGACGAAGATCTGGTGATACCGAACAAGGCGCTGTCGCTCTTCGAGGACTGTGTGGTGCCCTGGCGTGGTGACAAGATGTCGGAATGGAAGAAGTATTTCATCAGCAGAGCCGGTGAAGTGATTCTGAGCGATGGTCAGCCATTCCCTGTGCATCGGCCGTATTACCAGCTCACACAAGAGCAGAAAGACCTGTTGTGGCAGGGTTATCCGGCAGGGGTGATGTCGCGTCAGGAGCG
>DCIF01000087.1:5116-5238 GCA_002315795.1 Bacteroidales bacterium UBA1733 | reverse complement strand
CTCTATGGTATTGATGATTTCTTCCAGATGGTCTCTGAGAATCTGTATAAGATTCAGTATCGTGTGATGCAGGCGCGTTACCGTGGTAAGACCCTATGTCCTGAATGCAGAGGTTCACGATT
>DCIF01000087.1:1504-5031 GCA_002315795.1 Bacteroidales bacterium UBA1733 | reverse complement strand
GTGGGAGAGCTGATTCCCTGGTTCGAACAGTTGCAGCTGGAGGAACATGATGCTATTGTGGCCAAGCGCCTGCTGTCTGAGATCAGGAACCGTCTGCATTTCCTGCAGGAGGTGGGACTCTCTTATCTGACCCTGGACCGACTCTCGAACAGTCTGTCGGGTGGTGAGTCGCAGCGCATCAATCTGGCAACGTCTTTAGGTTCGGCACTCGTAGGTTCGATGTATATCCTTGATGAACCGTCTATCGGTCTGCATAGCCGTGATACGGACCAGCTGATCCAGGTGTTGCGTGAACTGCGTGATCAGGGGAATACGGTGATCGTGGTGGAGCATGATGAGGAGATTATCCGTTCGGCCGACTATCTGATCGACGTAGGTCCGCGTGCAGGACGTTTTGGTGGAGAGATCGTCTATCAGGGTCCGGTGAATGTCAGTTCGAGCAATCGTGATGCTTCCTATACTACAAAGTTCCTGACAGGAGAGGAGACGATCCCTGTGCCTAAGAAGTCGAGACCCTGGAGCAGCTATATAGAGGTCAAGGGTGCTGTGCATAATAACCTGAAGAATATCTCGGCCAAGTTTGCACTGGGAGTGATGAACGTGGTGACTGGAGTCTCAGGATCGGGTAAATCGACGCTGGTGAGAGATATCCTTTATCGTGGCTTGCTAAGACATCTGGGAGAGGCTTCTGATGCACCTGGCGCTTTTGCCGGTTTCGAAGGCGATATGCGCCGGATACAGCATATAGAGTTCATCGATCAGAATCCGATCGGAAAGTCTTCGCGTAGCAATGCAGCTACTTATATGAAGGCTTTTGAAGAGATACGTAAGCTGTTTGCCGATCAGCCTTTGGCCAAGCAGATGGGATTTACGCCAGCTACTTTCTCTTTCAATGTAGAAGGAGGCCGCTGCGAGGAGTGTAAGGGTGATGGCACCATTACCGTAGAGATGCAGTTTATGGCAGATCTGGTGATCGAATGCGAGGCTTGTCATGGCAAGCGCTTCAACAGCGATGTACTTGAGGTGCTTTACAAGGGCAAGAATATCTCGGATGTGCTGGATATGTCGGTCAATGAGGCTTTGGAGTTCTTTGACGAGTGTGATGCCGTCCGTCGTAAACTGTTGCCACTACAGAAGGTAGGCCTTGGCTATATCAAGCTGGGACAGTCGTCTTCTACGCTCTCTGGTGGTGAGAACCAGCGCGTCAAGCTGGCTTATTATCTGTCTGATCTCTGCGATGCCAAGAGTGGCAGGAATGGAGGCTTTGACCGGGTGAAACCCAGTGATACGCATACGCTGTTTATCTTCGATGAGCCTACGACGGGTCTGCATCTCTATGATGTGCGCGTGCTGCTTGAGGCTTTCGACCTCTTGTTGCAGCGTGGTCATACGCTGGTGATCATCGAACACAATCTGGATGTAATCAAGTGCGCGGATCATGTGATAGATCTCGGTCCGGAAGGTGGTTCGGCAGGTGGTAATCTGGTCTTCCAGGGAACGCCACGTGAGCTCTGTAAGGTAGCATCGTCTTACACGGCCAAGTATCTGAAGGAGAAATTCGTCAATAGTTAATAGATTTGAACAAACTCAATATGGAACCTATTCTCAATGCTCATAATAAGAGCGAATATGAGCCGGCTCATACCGCTGAACATATCCTGAACCAGACGATGATCAGGATGTTCGGTTGTCCACGTTCTCGCAATTCGCACGTAGAGCGCAAGAAGAGTAAGCTGAACTACGAACTGCCTGTATGTCCTTCCGAAGAACAGGTGAAGGAGATAGAGGCCAGGGTCAACGAGGTGATCAGACAGGATGTGCCAGTGACCATGGAGTTTGTGACACGCGAACAGGTGCCTGCAGAGGTCTCGTTGGAGAAACTGCCAGAGGATGCTTCGGCTACGTTGCGTCTGGTGCGTGTAGGAGATTATGATGTCTGCGCCTGCATCGGTCAGCATGTGGAACACACGGCAGAGATCGGTGCATTCCGTATCAGCAGTACGTCGTGGACCCCTAACATGGCCAGTACTCCGGTACCTTATCCTGCAGAGGCTCCGAAGGGAGGTTCTTTCCGCATCGTTTTCCGTCTGGATGGTGCCAGTGATAAATATTAATCGATCCTCGTTATGAGACTCAGTATTATCATCCCCATATATAATGTGTCAAAATGCATTGGCAAATGCTTGGCATCGGTGAGAAATCAGGGTTTAGGTCCTGAGGACTATGAAATCATTGCGGTCAATGATGGTTCGACCGATGACTCTATGGAACTGCTTGATGCATTCCTGCAGAGGGAGGCTAAATCGGGTGTACCGACTGCACCTGTCGTGATTATCAACCAGGAGAATAAGGGCCTTAGTGCTGCTCGTAATGCGGGTCTTAAGGTGGCTAAGGGAAACTATATCTGGTGGGTGGACAGTGACGATACGCTGGAGGCCTGTTTCGCTCCACGACTCCTGGAACGTGCAGAGAAGGAACGTCTGGATGTCCTTTGCTTCGGACTGAATCTGGTGGCAGAGGATGGAAAAGTCACGAAATATGAGATCGATGATAAGACCAAGGGAAAGACGGTCAAGGGAGAGCAGTTCATGCTGAAGTGCGGTATGCCAGCAGCTGCTTGGGCCGCTCTCTATCGAAGAGGTTTCCTGGAACGCTATGGATTGAAGTTCTATGAGGGCATCTTCCATGAGGATCAGGAGTTTACTCCAAGAGCGTATTTCCTGGCCAGGCGTATTGCTTTTGAGGATGTCTCGGTCTATAACTACTATCAGCGACAGGTGTCGATCATGAATACGGCCAATCCGAAGCGTACGGATGATCTGCTGGTGGTGTGTCAGCGACTCTGGAATTTTGCGATGGAACAGACACAGATTGAGTCGGCAATTCGCTATGTCTTTGTGAATCGTGTGTCTTATCTCTTCTCGCAGGCTTTGTCGAATCTGTGTCACTGCGGACTCTATGAGTTCCCGGGTGATTATAAGCAGTTGCCTTATTATCCACTGTCGATCAATAATTACCTGAACAAGAAAGAACGATATAAATTCAGACTGATCAATCAGAGTGTGCCGCTCTATCTGAAGCTGTATCGTAAGTTCGTAAAACCAGAGAAGCAGGATCCGCTGAACCGTCGTCTGCGTACGCATGCGTGATTGCTCTTCGTCTTTCGTTTGTTGTCTGTTGTCAATTATGAATCCTCACTGTATCTCCTTTTTAAATTATATAAGGTATGAGAAGAACTACTCAGAGTTGACTATGAGTAGTTACGCGGCCGATCTGCAGGATTACGAGGACTATGTTACTCGTACGACTGGAGAGTTCGATCCGCTGCATCCGGATGTGGATCTGGTCAGAGGATGGATGACCGAAATGGGAAAGAGTCATCTGGCCGTGACTACCATCAAGAGAAGAGTCAGCTGTGTGAGGAGTTTCTGCAAGTACTTGCGCAGACGCAATCTGATTGAGACCAATCCGCTCACGCTTTTGCCATCGCCAAAGGTGCCGAAGACCTTACCGGTCTGGATTCCGGA
>DCIF01000087.1:0-1428 GCA_002315795.1 Bacteroidales bacterium UBA1733 | reverse complement strand
TGCTGATAGATCTGCTCTATAGCACCGGGATGCGAAGATCTGAGGCCGCTGCATTAAGGGATGCCGATGTAGATACGAGCGCTTTGCAGATGAAAGTAACGCATGGCAAGGGGAACAAGCAGCGTCTGATCCCTTTCGGACAGGAGCTGAAGACCTTGATAGAGCAATATCGAGACCGAAGAGAGGCTGAGGTGGGAGGACCTACAGAGGCCTTCTTTACCAATATTGATGGAGAAGAACTGCCACCAGCTAAGATTACCAGTCTTGTGCATAAGTATCTGGAACAGCTCGATCAGTTGCCACGCAAAGGAGCACACGTGCTGCGTCACTCTTTTGCTACCAACATGCTGGCCGAAGGTGCGGATCTGATGGCGGTGAAAGAACTTTTGGGACATGCATCGCTGGAATCGACCGAGATCTATACGCATCTCACACCAAAAGATTTGATCGAAAATTACAAACAGGCTCATCCAAGAGCCAAATGAGAGACCTTAAATATACATTATTAATTATTAAAAGAAAAATTACTATGGAAGTTACCATTCAGTCTGTTAATTTCGAGACCTCTGCTTCAGTGAATGAGTATATCAACAAGAAGCTGGGTAAATTGGCACATCATGCAGATATCCGTACGGCTGAAGTACAGCTGAAAGTGCTTAATACTACAGACAATGCGAATAAGGAAATCGGCATTAAAGTGCAGGTGGCTGATGAGCAGTTCTATGCCTCTAAAGTAGCTGAGGTTTATGAGGATGCAGTGAGTCAGGCCATAGAGGCTTTGGAACGTCAAATTCTTAAGTCTAAGGAGAAAAAGCACTGATTAATTGCCAATTAATCTCACCATTGGTAGATAAAAATGGCATTTAAAAAGAACAATTTTGATATATCTGCCCCCAAAAAAGCAATTTAATCGACTTTTTTGGGGGTAATTTTAAAAAAGTCGTAAAAATATTTGGTGAGAAAAAATAATTTTTCTACCTTTGCACCCGCAAAACTTGGCGAGTCATGCGGTTTTGTGAAATGCGGGTATAGCTCAATTGGTAGAGTGTCAGCCCTCCAAGCTGAATGTTGCGAGTTCGAGTCTCGTTGCCCGCTCAGACGTGTTGCCGTCATAGCTCAGTGGTAGAGCGCATCCTTGGTAAGGATGAGGTCCCGAGTTCAACTCTCGGTGACGGCTCTTAATCAAGGGTTTATTTATTCAGACCAATACAATACAAACAATTTAAATATAATTTACTACTATGGCAAAGGAACAATTTGACCGTTCGAAACCACATGTAAACATTGGTACTATCGGTCACGTAGATCACGGTAAGACTACTCTTACTGCTGCAATTACCACCGTTCTCGCAAAGAAGGGCCTTTCTGAGGTTAAGTCATTCGATCAGATCGATAACGCACCAGAGGAGAAGGAGCGTGGTATTACTA
>DCIF01000135.1:33270-35677 GCA_002315795.1 Bacteroidales bacterium UBA1733 | reverse complement strand
TTACTCCGAACTCGTAAACGCAGACTGAGTAGTACTCCTCACCAGGGCAGAGGATAGGAGACTCGAAGTTTGGCTGGTTGATTGAGTCTGGGTGCTTCTGTGACTCAAGGCAGAGAGCTGAGCGACGTGGGAAGACGTGACCCTGAGCGCCCTTGAAGCTGCCGTTGAGGAAGTTGCCGGTGTAGAGCTGCATACCAGGCTCGTTAGTGTAAGCCTTCATAGTGCGTCCAGTCTTTGGAGACTCAACGGTAGCTACGAGCTTGAGGCCCTTCATGCCACGCTGATCCTCGCTCTCCTGGTTGACACAGTAGCAGTGGTCATAACCGAAGCCGTACTGGATCTGAGTATCGTCACAGTCGATGCGCTCGCCAATGGTGTGTGGAGTGCGGAAGTCGAATGGAGTACCCTCCACGCTTGCACGCTCACCGGTAGGGATAGCAGCAGCATCCTGTACTGGGATGTACTGATTGCAGTTCATCGTGAGGACGTGATCGTAAACAGTTGGAGTTACCTCCTGAGCACCTTCGAGGTTGAAGAAGCTATGGTTGGTGAGGTTTACGATGGTCTTCTTGTCGGTTGTAGCTTTATACTCAATCTGGAGAGCATTGTCCTCAGTGAGAGTATAGGTCATCTCAACCTTAAGGTTGCCTGGATAACCCTCCTCGCCATCAGCTGAGAGGTAGCTCAATACCAGAACATTCTTCTCTGCCTTGACAACGTCCCATACGCGGAAGTTGAAACCGGTAGGACCGCCGTGCAGACTGTTGACACCATTGTTCTGAGCCAACTGATATTCTACGCCGTCGATAGAGAACTTGCCGTTTGCAATACGGTTGCCATAGCGACCGATAGCAACACCGAGATATGGCTCTGGAGCGTGAGTACATGCGTCGATTGAATCGTAGCACAGTACTACGTTTGCCAACTTGCCCTCACGATCTGGGGTCATTATTGACAGGATTGTGCCACCATAGTTGGTGATACAAACTTCCATTCCATTTGCGTTCTCCAGTACATAGAGAGCGGTCTGTTTGCCCTGATAGACAGAAGCAAATTTCTCGGCAACAAGGCCTGACTTTGTAGTAATCATGATGTCTTATGTTTAAGTTGTAATGCTTAATCTTTTTCTGTGCAAAAACTATGAGGTCATAGATATTTGCGGGTGCAAAGATAATTATTTTAGTGTAAATTTGCAAGTATCGGTCTTTATTTTTTGCTAAGTAAAACCGTTATGATGAATTTTTGGCATTTAGACATGCCCTTTTTGATACATATTTCATATAAATGTGCAAGAAATCGATTAAAAAACCTTGAGCCATTTTGACAATACGACGAAATAAATTACCTTTGCGGCCGATAACAAATTTCGCATTCCACATTTTAAATTTTTATATTAAAAACTATGGCAAAAGCATACGTCTTCCCGGGTCAGGGATCTCAGTTCGTAGGCATGGGTAAGAACCTCTACGAGACCAATGACCAGGCCAAGCAGCTCTTTGAGCAGGCAAACGAAATTCTTGGTTTCCGCATCACTGATTTGATGTTCGCCGGTACCGATGAGGACCTCCGTCAGACCAAGGTTACACAGCCTGCTGTATTCCTTTGTTCGGTGATTCCAGCCATTGTCAATGGCGTTACTCCTGATATGGTAGCAGGTCACTCATTGGGTGAATTCTCAGCACTTGTTGCTTGTGGCGCTCTTACTTTCGAGGCTGCTCTTCGTCTTGTTTCACAGCGTGCTATGGCCATGCAGAAGGCTTGTGATGCTAATCCTGGCACTATGGCTGCCGTACTCCAGCGCAACATTGTTGTTACCGATGAGCAGATGGAGGAGGTCTGTGCAGCTATTGAAGGCAAGGTTGTTCCTGCCAATTTCAACTGTCCTGGTCAGGTCATCATCTCAGGTGAGGTGACTGCTGTCGAGGCTGCTGGTGCTAAGTTCACCGAGCTTGGCGTGAAGCGCGTAGCTCCGCTCAAGGTTGGTGGTGCTTTCCACTCTCCACTCATGGAACCAGCTCGTGCTGAGTTGGCTGAGGCTATTGAGGCCACTGATTTCCAGACTCCTAAGTGCCCAATCTATCAGAACGTTGACGCTAAGGCTCACACCGATGCAGCAGAGATCAAGGCGAATCTCGTGGCTCAGTTGACCAGTCCTGTACGTTGGACCAAGTCTGTTGAGGCTATGGTTGCCGATGGCGCTACAGAGTTCGTAGAGTGCGGTCCTGGCAAGGTTCTCCAGGGTCTTGTGAGCAAGATCAGCAAGGAAGTAGCTGTGAGCAGCGAAACTCCTGATATGACTCCAGAGGCATAAGCAACCTACTTTTCTTTACAAGAATAGCTTTCGGAGGCCTTGAACATAAACACATCCGCGGATGTGTTTATGTTCAAGGCCTCCGAAATTGACATT
>DCIF01000135.1:0-33221 GCA_002315795.1 Bacteroidales bacterium UBA1733 | reverse complement strand
TATCACTTTCCGCCAAGAGCGGTATAGAGATCGATGATGGCGAAGAGCTGTTCGTACTCGTTGCTGAGCTGGCTGAGCTGAGAGTTGAACAGATCGTTCTGTGCAGTAAGCACTTCAAGGTAGGTAGCCTTGCCGTTGTTCATCAGCTCTTGATTGGCCGTATAAGCCTCACGGGTGTGCGATACCTGCTGCTCGAGTACTTCAGCCTTACGAGCCGTAATCTTGCAGTCATAATACGCGTTGTTGACCTCGTTGGCAGCCTTCAGCAGCGTATTCTCCAATTGCAGGCGTGCCTGCTCCTGCTGAGCCTCTGAGACCTTCACATTGGCACGAAGCTTACCCTGCTGGAAGATAGGCTGTGTCAGCGATGCCAGCGCCTGCTTGAAGACTTGGGTAGGATAGACCCAAGCCAGTGTACCTTCGAGCGTGATGTTAGGGAAGAGCTGTGCCTTGGCAATCTTCACACCATAATAAGCGGTCTCAAGACTTCGCTCTGCAGCACGTACGTCCGGACGGTTGTGCAACAGGTCGAGAGGTAATCCGTTCTGATACGCGACAGGCAGTGCGAACGTAGAATTATCGTTTCGCTCGATGCTGTGTGGCTGGTCGCCAAGTAACAGACAGAGTGCCGTTTCAGTCTTATGAATCTGGTGTTCCAGATCGAGCATCTTAGCCTTGAATCCTGCCATCTGTGCCTCCTGCTGATGTACGGCAGGACTGGTGAATACGGCCGACTCAAACAACGCCTGCATCACACGATGGCTCTCTTCACAGATCTCGATCATCTGCTTGGCCACCTCGTTCTGACGGTCGAGCATTACCAGCGTGTAGTAGCTGGTAGCTACTGCCTGAATCAGACTGCACTCGACCGACTGTTGATAGTCCTGCTGGTAAGCCAGTTGGGCGGCTGCACTGCGTTTGGTGTTGGTGACGCTGCCAAAGACATCGAGCTGCCAGCTGGCATAGAGAGGGAAGCTGTAGCTGCGAGTAGTCACTGAACCCGTCTGGCTGATGCTGGCTTCAAGTGGCAGAGCCAGTGTTGGCAGATAGCCGAGTTTGGCACTGGTAAGCATGGCTTCGGCCTGTTTGACGTTCTGCTCCACCTGGCGCAGGTTATGGTTGTTGGTCAGCGCCTTCTCGATGAGCTGCTGCAACTGTGCATCGGTGAAGATATTGCGCCAGCCGGTCAGCGTGTCGTTGCTGGCCACGATATCCTCGCCACAAAGGTGGTCTGGCACCTGCACTTGGCTCTCGTAAGCTTTCCAGAGCGAACAGCTGGAGAGCAGCATGCTGCCGGCAATGAGTATATATATATATAATGTAATCTTTTTCATAGATCAGTCTTCTTTAGTAAATCTGTCGTGCAGACCCTGGAAGAAAATATAGAACATTGGAACGACGAAGAGCATGGCAATAGTACCTACTACCATACCGCCAATCACGCCATAAGCCAGTGACATGTTACCGCGAGCACCGGCACCACCTTCGATGGCCAGAGGGATCATACCGATCACCATCGTAGCTACGGTCATCATGATAGGACGCAGACGATCCTTGGCAGCCGCCAGAGCTGAATCAACGATGCTGTGTCCGTTCTCGTGATGCTGTACGGCAAACTCGGTGATGAGGATGGCCGTCTTGCTCAAGAGACCGATGAGCATGATGACACCCGTCTGCAGATAGACGTTGTTGCCATTTCCGAGGATAAACTCAAGCGGTTTCGCAAAGAGGAACGAGCCGAACAGACCGAACGGAACGGTAAGAAGAACGGCCAGCGGAATCCAGATACTGTTGTAGAGACAAGACAGGATCAGGTAGATCAGGAGGATACAGATGCCGTAGATTGCCACGGTCATGTTGCTCTTGGCGTTAGCAGCTTCCTCACGTGCCATGCCTGAATACTCATAGCCATAACCGCTAGGGAAGACTTCGGCTGCAATGCGCTCAATCTCATCGCGTACATCGCCCTTGGTATAGCCAGAAGCTGCCATGGCGTTGAGCTGAATGGCATCGAACAGGTTGAAACGCTTCTCGAACGAAGATGAGAGCTTAGGTGTCAGCGTAGCGAACTGACTGAGAGGAGCCATCTCGCCACTACCTGTACGGATATAGATCTGGTTGAGCGACTCAGCGCTGGTTCTGTATTCAGGAGCTGCCTGGATGATGAGCTGATAGACCTTGCCGAACTGTGGATAGTTAGAGATATAAGAACCAGCCAGGAAGGTGCCAAGTGTGCTGAGGACGGTCTTAGGCGACACGCCACAGCGTTTGCACTCCACGGCATTGACATCGACATTATACTTCGGATAGTCTTGTGAATAAGAACTGTTGGCGAAGGCAACTGCTGGCGATTCGTTGAGTTTCTGGATGAAGGTCTCAGAGAGATCGACAAACTGCTGGTGATCACCGGTGCCGGTGCGGTCCTGCAGATAGAGATCAATGAAGCTACCCGTGCCATAACCAGGAATCTGAGGCATCTGGAAAGAAGAGACAGAAGCCTCAGGAACTTCCTTCTTCAAGAGGGCAGGGATCTTCTTGTATGTGATGCCGAGACCAGAGAAGTTATCACGCTCCTCCCAGTTCTTCAGTCGCACGATGAGTGTGCCAAAGTTAGTTCCCATACCAGAAGCAATGCCATAGCCAGAGATACGTGTATAGCTCTCGACTTCAGGAATCTGCTTCACGAGTTCCTCGGCCTTGAGCAGAGTCTTCTCGGTTTCGTCAAGGTAGGTGCCAGGAGCTAGCGAGAGGTCGATTAGCACAACACCCTGGTCTTCCTCAGGGATGAGGTCTTCCTTGGCCGTGCTCATCAGCCATACCATACCAACAAGTGCTACTATGAGGCAGATGACGGTCAGGGTAGGCTTCTTCAGCCACCAGTTGATGGCAGTAGAATACTTGCCAGCCAGGGCAGTATAAGAAGAGTTATAAGCTTTCTTGACGTAGTAGTTGAAGTCCTTCTTACCTTCCTTGTGTACCTTCATCATGATGGCACAGAGAGCAGGACAGAGGGTCAATGCACTGACCATGCTCAGACCTACCGAGGTAGCAATAGTGACACCGAACTGCGTGAAGAACGTACCAGAAGTACCTGGCATGAACGTCACAGGGATGAATACAGCCATGAATACCAGGGTACACGAAACGATGGCCATCTTCACTTCGCTCATAGCCGAACTGGTAGCACGGCGTGCTGAAGTCTCGCCTTCCTCAAACTTGGTCATCACTGCTTCGACGACGACGATGGCGTCATCGACCACCGTACCGATGGCCAAAACCAGCGCGAAGAGTGTAAGAAGATTGAGCGAGAAGCCTGCCAGCTTGATGAACAGGAAGGTACCAATGAGCGACACCATGATGCTGATAGACGGAATGATGGTGGCACTGAAGTCCTGCAGGAAGAAGTAAACCACGAGGATGACGAGGAAGATGGCAATGACCAAAGTCTCGATCACACTGTGCATTGAGGCGTTAAGGAAGTCGTTAGAGCACTCCAGAACCTCAAACTCCATACCATTTGGCAACTCAGCCTTCATCTCGTCATACATGGCCAGAATCTGCTGGTTTACCTTGGTTGCATTGGCTCCTGGAGCCTGGTTGACGATGAATGCTACACCTGGCAGACCATCGGCGCTGGTGCGGAAGTTATAGGCCTTATTACCCAGTTCGACATCGGCAATGTCACCAACGCGGAGCACGGTGCCGTCTGGATTTGATTTGATGACCACTGCACGGAACTCATCGAGCGTCTGCAACTGTCCGCGGTACTCGAGGTCCATCTTATAGGTGGCGCCCTCAAAGCTGCCGGTAGGACTGACGAGGTTCTGCTCGCCAAGCGCTGCTGCCAGTTCGTCTGGTGTCACGTTATAGAGTGCCATCAGGTTTGGCTTCATCCAAACGCGGAGCGAGTAGGTGTTACCCAATACGTTGACGTTACCCACACCGGTGATACGCTTCAGACGAGGCATGGCGTTGATGTCAAGATAGTTGGCAATGAAACTCTCGTCAAACTTGCCATTGGTGCACTTCAGCGCTGCAATCTGCAGGATACTGTTCTGGCTCTTGGCCGTAGTGACACCCACCTTGGTAACTTCAGCAGGTAACACACCTAAAGCACCCTGTACACGGTTCTGCACGTTTACGCAGGCCTGATCAGGATCGGTGCCTTGCTTGAAGATGATGTCAATTTCTGCCTGTCCGTTGGCACTGGCGGTAGAGTACATATAGTCCATGTCATCTACGCCATTGATAGCGTCCTCTAGAGGCATGATGACACTTTTCATCACACTGTTGGCATCAGCACCGGTGTAGTAACCCTGCACCATGATGGTAGGAGGTGCGATGTCAGGATACTGCTCGATAGGCAGCGTAGAAAGCGAGATGCCACCTACAAGACAGATGAGCACAGAGATGGCAAAAGCCCATACAGGGTGCGTTACAAAGAAATTATGTTTTTCCACGACTGTCAGCTTTTACTTGATTTTCTGTCCTTCAGCAATACGGCTTACACCGTTGGCCACGATCTCGTCGCCTGCGTTAAGACCACTTTCAATGATATATTCCTTGCCATCGTCAGTAGGAGTGACGTCGGTCACGATACCCTCGGCACAACCCTCAGCATTGACACGATAGACGAGGTATTTGTCCTGTAGCTTCTTACAAGCAGTCTGTGGCACGATCAGCACGTCGTTGACCTCCACAGGGAAGATGATCGATGCGGTGTTACCACTGTGCAGGAGGTTGTCTGGATTGGCAAACAAAACCTCACAGGCAATGCTGCCGGTAGCGCGGTCGATGATGCCGCTGATGAACGAGATTTTACCTTTCTCTGAATAGAGGCTGCCATCCTTGAGCTGAAGACCAATGTTTGGGAAGATCTCGCTTGCATTCTTGCCATTCTCTCCAATGACACCGTCCTTAGTGTTCTCAATGTGAGTTTTCTTAACGATGTTGAGATAAACTTCCTCGGTGAGAGAGAATGCAGCTTTGATGGTTGACTGTTCGCTCACGGTTGCTACTGGTTGTGGCATGCTTGGTGATACCAGCGTACCTACCTGATCGACGTGACCTTTGACGATGCCAGAGACAGGAGCTGTGACACGGCAGTAACCGAGGTTGGTCTGTGCAATTGAAAGAGCTGCCTTGGCCTGCTCGTACTGAGCCTGTGCGCTCTGATAGTTATTCTGTGCCAGTTCAAGAGCGTATGCACTCACGATATTCTTGTCGAACAGATTCTTCTGTGAGTTGTACTCGAGCTGAGCGGTAGAGAGTGCTGCCTTTGCGGCACTGACCCGTCCCTGCTGGGTCTGTACCTCCAGCGCGTATGTCGTAGGATCGATGTTGAAGAGCACATCGCCCTTCTTCACGATACCACCATTCACATAGTTGACCGAGATGATTCGGCCAGAAGCTTGAGGATAGACGTCGGTGTCATTCTTACCCTTCAAGGTTGCAGGATAAGTGTAGTTGATGGTTCTGGTCTGTGGGGATAGTGTCTGAAGCTCGTATTTTGGCAGGTCGGTACCTGTCTGAGCCTCTTGGCTGCATGCGCTGAATAGCAGACTGCAAACGCAGGCAAATAAAAATAAAAGGTTCTTTTTCATTTGTGAAGAATGTATGTATTTTGTTTTTATGATGGCTGATGTTTTTCTGCACAAGGATTCGTGCGCGCACAAATACATTTGCGTGCGCAAAAATAATAAAAAAAAGGATATGTTGGATAAAAAAACACCTATTTGAACAAAAAATATCTACTTTGACTCAAGAACAGCATGGTTTTGGACTTTTTTCTCGTTCATAGAGGATGGTTC
The DNA here is from genome assembly GCA_002315795.1 of Bacteroidales bacterium UBA1733. Next base: position 27,411 of record DCIF01000135.1, on the reverse strand, counting down.
GTGAGTCGGTTCAGAACAGACGATATCCCAGTTTAAGTGTCAGATCGACCGATCGGTTCTTTACGCTTACATCGGTACAACTGTTGAAAAGATACTGACGATATTCCACGGAGAGGTTAAGCAAATATCGGCCAATGTTATAGTTGGCACCGATACGTGAGATGGCGCTGACCGTAAAACCTGAATCACGACCATACTTCACAGCATCATAGAAATGATTGTGATAGGAACTGCCTGGAGCCAGCGCGTTGAGTGCTTCATCAAGATACTGATCCCATGGATTGTTAGGATCGTCGTAGAACTTGTGTGTCTCACGGTTCAACAGTCCGAACATCGGGATGGCAGAGACCTGGATACAAGCTTTGCCATCGGCAAATGCCCAGTTATAACCATAGCCGGCACCAATAGAGACCTGATCGTTGATGAAGTTGTCTTCGTCAGCTTCCAAGGCATTGCGGAGCCATAGGTTGCTGCGTGTGTAGTTCATCATCAGGTACATACTGCCGGCACTCTTACGCTGCAACATACGGCCGGTACGTCCGGCTGGCAGATTGAACTTTTTATAATTGAACACATAATATGCCTCCATAAAAAGCGTGCGTAAACTCCAGTTGTTCGGATCTGCCTCTGTGGCCTGTGGTGTCATCGGATCATTGTTTGGAATGGCTGTGCCTGTCTCGTCACGATTCCAGTAACGCTTTGAGATGGTACTCTTCAGTTGTGCAAATCCGTTATCAATGGTGCCTTTAGGTTCATCAATGGCTGTATAACTGATCTTGCCACCGAAGCGTGCTCCTGTACTTGAGAGACTGTACTGGCGGGAGAAACTGTTAGAGATCGGGATGGGAAGATTCACCACAAAACCGTGCCAGTCAAAACCAATCTGCATGCTGGCTTTGGCTGTCTGGATGTGTGTGCGTGTATAGAGAAAGTCTTTATAATTAGATGGCAGAATCGGACGAATGTAGGCAGGGAGATCATAGTCGCTCACCAGTACGGGGAAGTCCAGTTCGTAGTTCTGGAAGGTCTCGCGGTTCTTCAGCGTCACCATAAAGTCACGTTCCGGTACTCGTACATAGCTGGTATCGACGTTAGGCTTCATGAAAAAGAGGATGATCCGATCGGCCAAATTGAAGGTCTGAACGAAGAAGTTCTCTTTCTTCTGCTCCTGAGCGAAGATTCCTGAAGTGCTTACGAGTAAAGTAAGCAGAATGACTAAATATCTGTTTCTCATTTGTTACAATCTTTGCTTACTATAGAGCCTCGGTTGTAAAGTCTCTCGGGTTCTCTACCTTGAGCTGATGGTCACGAATGATCCATAGCTGATCAGCGTATGCTGTGGCCAGTTCTACGTCGTGTGTAGAGAGGAGGATGGTCTTACCTTCCCGGTGAGCCAAGTCCTGTAGAAGCTGCATCAGCTGTCGGCGACTGGGGTAGTCAAGGAAGGCGCTTGGCTCATCGAGTAGCAGCGTTTCTGAACCTTGAGCCAGACCTCGTGCGATGAGCGCTTTTTGGCGTTCTCCGTCGCTCAAAAGCTGCGTTTTTTGATCGGAGAGAGATGCTATTCCTACGCGTGCAATTGCCTCGTCAGCAGCCTTAAAATCACTTTTTTTGAGGTGCCCGAAAATGCCGGTGTATGGCAAACGGCCATAGCATACAAGTTCGCGCACGGTGGTGTTCTGCAGATCTGGCATCTTGGGGAGGACCAGGGCACATCTGCCTGCACCTTCTACTTCGCCTGCAAGCGGAGAAAGCTGGTTGGCCAGTGTCATCAGAAGCGTGCTTTTACCCGTACCGTTACGTCCCAGCAGACAGGTGAAGGTAGATGGTAATAAGTCAGCGTCAATCGAAGAAACGATTGGCGCTGACTGTTTGTATCCTATATTCAGATGCCGTAGTTGCATGAAGCTTATCGCTGGTTCGGATTAAAGTGCTTCTTTTCATTCTCGATGCCCTTCTTCCAGAGGTCGACAGGAATGACTTCCCAGTCGCCACGCAATTGTGGATGGATGGTTTTGAGCTGCTGGATATACTCAGAGATATAACGACGCACATCCTTCGGTGATGCATCAACAATACGTGACTGGAGTGTAGCATCGTCCCATCCTAATCCAACTGGAACGAAACCTCCGCCACCGCTGGCCTGATAGCTGTTAATCGCCACCTTATAGGTCTTGGCCGGATCGAAAGCCGAACCATCGCTCATGCTGAGGATGTTGACTCGCTCACCTGCGGGTTTGGTGATATCGACGGTGTGACGGATACCCGCTGCTGAAGTGTAGTTGAAAGTAGGAACGACATTCTGCACACTACCATTCTCAACGATATATTTTCCGCCAGCATCTTTCTTATACGCCAGGAGATAGTCTGATTCAGAAACCATGGTGTTGAACTGATTCTTAAAACCATATTCAAGATACTTCTGTACCTCCTCTCCGGTCATGGCCAGTGTGAAGAGCTGGTTCTCATATTTATATAATGTGAAGAGCTGACGCATGGTGATAGGTCCGGCCGGGATCATATCATGAGGTGCCAGGACTGAAGCAAACGAGATGTCGGCACCTGTGGCCCATAGCTGAGCCTCATGGATAAAGTCCTGAAACTCTGAGGGACCGTAGAGCGATGGCTCGCCAAAGAGAGGCGCAGAGAGTTCTCCAAGCGAAGCATCGACATACTGGTTGACCTCATCAATGAATGGCTGGAAATGCGCACAGAATGCAGCGTCTTCGGCCATACCATCCATCTCCACCAGCGATGGTGTGATGGTTTTCTGGTACTTACCATCGACTAACTGCAAATGTATGGCTGCACGACCCACCTTCTTGGCTTGTGTCTGGGCATCGAGCACCAGAACGCTATCGCCAGCTACGTTCGCTACATTGAACATGCGTGGCTGATGATCGTGACCGCAGAGAACGATGTCGAACCCAGGAACCTTGATGGCTGTAGGGACGGAACCATTCTCATTGAATGGTGTGTCAAGGTCGTTGCTGCCAACGGTATAGTCATAACCTGCGTGGAAGAGACCGATCAGAAGATCTGGCTGCTCTTTCTGTTGGATGACAGGTACCCATTTGCTGGCACACTCCACCATGTCTTCAAACTCAAGGTTTGGCCACAAGGTCTTTGGTAACCATGCGTGGATATTCGGTGTAATCATACCAAGGATGGCTATCTTAATGCCTTGACGCTCAATGACAGTGTATGGCTGGAACATAGGTCTGCCTGTCCGCTGATCAATGGCATTGGCACAGAGCCATGGCATCTCAAACTGCTTTGGCAGTCGTCGGCCATAGACATCTTCGCCAGTCTCAATATCGTGATTGCCCACACCTACAGCATCATAGTGCAGATAATTATAGACACTTGGCATGATGTGAGCATCGAGTGTATCTACGAAGTTCGAATAGTAGATAGAGGGCTGTCCCTGCAAGAAGTCACCAGTATCGAATAGCATCACAGCATCTGGATGCTCTTCACGCTGCTGGTTGACATAAGTACACACGTTAGCTAGGGAGGTCTGTGCAGGCTCATTCTTCTTGAAGTCGAATGGCAGACAGGCACCATGGAGATCGGTGGTGAAGAGAAGGACCAGATCTGCCTCTGTTGGCTTAGGAGCAGAGCAGGAAGCTAGAAGCGTGGTCATTGCCAGTAGTGAATAGGTGAACTTCATAGGGATGATATATCTTAGGATGATTAACCGATTTCAGCCTTGATAGCATCAGCAGTCTTTTGAGCCTCTTCCATCGTAGCAGCTTCAGCATAGATGCGGATGATTGGCTCGGTGTTCGATTTACGCATGTGAACCCAACGATCAGGGAAGTCAAGCTTCACACCATCAATATCGGTTACCTCGATACCAGGCTGACCCTGATATTTCTCCTTCATGCGGAGGAGAACGCCATCAACGTCGATCTCAGGAGAAAGATCAACACGCTGTTTTGCAATCTCGTATGGAGGATAAGAGGCTCGGAGTTCAGAGACGGTGAGCGAAGGATTCTGCTCACGGAGTTTAGCGAGATTGGTCAGGAAGAGCGCTACACCTACCAGTGCGTCACGGCCATAGTGTGCCTCAGGATAGATGACACCGCCATTGCCCTCACCACCGATGATGGCGTTAGTATCCTTCATCTTTGTCACAACGTTGACCTCTCCAACGGCGGCAGCACTATATTCGCCACCATGCGCACGGGTTACGTCGCGGAGAGCACGTGAAGAAGAGAGGTTCGAACAGGTATTACCTGGAGTGTGCTGTAGTACGTAATCGGCCACAGAAACAAGGGTGTATTCCTCACCGAAGAGTTCACCAGTCTCCTGTACAAAAGCCAAACGATCCACATCTGGATCAACAATCACTCCCAGGTCATAAGACTTGCCATTAGCAAGTGCGTGCTTCATATAATTGCTGATACCCTGCAGGTTAGCTACGATTGGTTCTGGCATGTGAGCAAAGTTTCCGGTTGGCTGGCAGTTGAGTTCAACCACTTCCACACCTAAAGTACGAAGCAGCTGAGGGATGATCACACCACCGATGGAGTTGATACAGTCACAGACTACACGGAAACCTGCCTTCTTGATGGCCTCTGCATCGACAAGCTTGAGGTTGAGGACCTGCTGAATGTGGTAGTCGGTATAGTCCTTCTCGATAATCTGACCGATAGGATTGCCCTCGTAATGGGGATCAGACTCGGTCTGGGATTCATTGCCAGTATAGGTCTTAGGAGTGATAGCTGGGAAATCGAAATCCTCAGCTTCGGCAATCTGAAGCACTTCCTCACCGGTTGCCTTGTCGAAGAACTCTCCAACATTGTTGAGTAGTTTCAAAGCGTTCCACTGGATAGGGTTGTGGCTGGCAGTAAGGATAATGCCACCATCAGCCTTTTCGGCAGTGACTGCAATCTCGGTGGTTGGAGTAGTGGCCAGACCGATGTTGATGACGTCAAAACCCATACCGATGAGTGTGCCAGAAACGCACTGGAATAACATTTCGCCAGAGAGACGAGCGTCACGGCCCACAACGATACGCTTGGCAGCTGGGTTATGACGACGAATAACGGTAGCATATGCTGCCGTGAATTTAACAATATCGAGTGGGTTGAGGCCTTCACCGACCTTGCCGCCGATGGTGCCACGAATGCCGGAAATTGACTTAATAAGTGACATAATTCTGATTTTTAGGTTAGGAGAATTTCTCTTTGGTAAATGATAGAAGAATTTACTCAGGGATATATGTTGGCTTGGTGTAGCGCACCGTGCCATAATAGAGCGTATAATAGTAGCTGCTATATTCAGAAGAAACGAGCGAGAAAGGAACGATCATCTCTGCTTCACCACCATACCACATGAAACGGACAGGGAAAGCCAAACCTCCGCTGGTGCATTCGCTGGAGCTGCCGGTGCTATAGTATGAACCATAATAGGCCGAAGCATAATAGCTATCGTTCCAGTTGTAAATGATCTGATAGTTGTATGGTTTCAGATTGTCAGAAGCTTTCTTCTCGTCAAAACCTTCAAAATCGTCATTGAGGAGGTAACAGTCTTCATAACGGACGAGCACATAACTGCCTGTCGTGATCTTATTCTTGAAGAAATTTCCTTTCTGTGAAGTGCCGAAATCCTTCACACGGAAATAAAGACGCTTGAAGTTTCCTTCAGTCACATGATACCACTGATCTTTCTTAATAAAAGTGCCAGGATCGATGCTGTCGTTCAGTATCTGATCTGTCCAGTCATCGAGATCGTCATCATCAATGTCAATGGCGCTAATGTTTGCATAATCTAGAAAATTACTAATATAATCTTCTTCATGTTCTACGAGGTCTGCGTATGACTCTGTACTGCTACATGACACTGCAGTTGCCAGCATCATCAAAAGGACAATAGCGTTAAATGTTAGTTTTTTCATTAATTTTTACTTATAAATAACGCGCAAAAATAGTAAAATATCTTCAAATTACAAAACCAGAGGCTTAAATATTAAAGATATTTATCGAAAAGAGGCAATACTTTAACAAAAATGGCTTCTGCTTGTGCCAAACTTCCGTAGAATTCTCCACCAGCGGCGTTACGATGTCCACCTCCGTTGAAGAATTTCTCAGCGATGAGATTGACAGGGTATTCGCCCTTCGAACGGAGGCTTACTTTGATCAGATTACGCTCTTCTCGAAAATAGGCAGAGACCATAATTCCCTCGATGTCGAGCGGTACGTTGACAACGCCTTCTGTGTCGCCTTTCTGATGTCCGAACCGCTTGATTTCAGCAAAAGAGAGAGAGAAGTATGCTGCATGGTGTGCGGGTACGATCTTCAGTTTTTCAGACATCAGATATCCCTGTACACGTACTCTTCGTTCCAATGTCAGGTGCGAATCCTTGATAATCTGCTCTCGCTCTACACCCTCCTGCATGAGACGTGCCATGATGAGGTGTAACTCCGGACGGTTGCTGTTGAAGACGAACCAACCCGTGTCGGTCATGATGCCACAGAAAAGGGTAGTGGCCAGGGTCTTGTCGATCAGCGCTTCGTCTCCCATTTCTATGATGAAGCGGAATACGGTCTCGCACGCTGCACAATGCGATGGCTGTGAAATGACAATATTAAAGCTGGCTGAATCTGGTTCGAGGTGATGGTCAATGAGCAGTTTAGGTGCTGGATGTCCCATGAATAGGTCTTTCATGTCACCTAAGCGTGAGGGTACATTGAAATCAACACAAACCATGGCATCACTCTCATTGATAGCTTTGATCGCCAATTCTTTCTGATTGATTGAACTGTCATTCTGATTGTCATAAACCAGGATATCCTCTTCCTCACGAGGTATAAAGAATAGATTCTTGCCTGGAGCATCGTTGAATACTACAGTGGCTTTCTTGCCTTTGGCGCGTAGATAATGCATCATAGAGAGTGCAGACCCTAAAGCGTCTCCGTCTGGAGAAATATGAGCAGTGATGACAAACGTCTTGTGATCGTCGATGAACTTCTTTGAAGCCTCTATCTGCTCCTGAGTCATCATTTTGGGAATTATATCTAAATAGTTCATTCAGTATTATTAATTGGGAGTTAGTAGTTATCTTCTTCTTCCGAACATGTCGCGAAGACCTTCAAGGTCGAAACCTAAGGTAAATCGGAGTGTCTGATCGAGCGCGGAGGTTTGTTCGCTACTCAGCACGTAGCCGGCATCAATATGGAAGACATTGAGTGTTATACCTGCGCCAAAGGTAAAGTATTTGCGTCCACCTTTATTCTCATGTTCATGATGATAACCTGCACGGAGAAAGAAGCGACGGTCGTAAGTGTATTCTGCACCGACACCCCAATTAATCTCCTCGAGTTCTTCTTTGAAGCCACGTGGGGCATCTGAAAACGATTTGAAGGCTCCTGTAAAACCGTTCATATCATAATAATCTTTCAGCGCTGTCTGATACTCGTCGTCAGTGGTATAGTTGGCACGCTTTGGTGAAGCAGGAATCAGATATTTGTCAGCATCTGCACTGATAGATAACAGATTGTAATCGTCAAGCGGAAGTGTAAACGAAGTGCCTAAACGCAATCTGGCCGGAAGAAACTGACTGGTAGTACCACCATCATAGGAGACTTTACCACCGATGTTTGAGATGTTGAGTCCCCAGGCCCATTTGCACTCATTGTAGCCAATCTGAGGGTAGGCCTCATAGTAAGCTGCAATGTCAGCCGCAAAAGTGTTGCTTGGCTTGTTGTCAGAATCCATGTAAGTCATTGCAGAGTGCATATAACGGAACACGACAGCCATGGAGAAGTTGCTGCTCAACATTCGTGAGTAGCCGACATCGACAGCCATCTCCATAGGATTGATGACCTGCAGCTCGGCACCCTCAGAATTGATCACAGTCACTTCACCAAGGCTGAAGTAAGTGAGTGAAGCTGAGACGGCCTGGTTATCGTCATATCCGAACTTGTAATAACCAGCTGCATTCATGAGGTTGATACCTGTTGTGATCTTGCGTAACCATGGAGTATAGTTGAGCGCAATGCCACTGCGACTGAAAGCAAAAGCATATTTTGCGGGATTCCAGTATTGGCTGGCCTCGTCAGGTTCGGTGGCAGCACCTACGTCACCCATTGAACCGCCACGAGCATCAGGAGCGATACTGAGAGACATCATAGCTGGATTGAGCGGATTATATTTGCTCACTTCCGATTCTGTTTCATCCTGTGCAAAGACCGCGCAGTAAAGACTACAGGCCATTGCTATTGTAATTATTTTTTTCATCTTATGTTTGTGATTCCTAATTATTCGTTGATGATGAGTATCTTACTATCTGAGGTCTTCTGACTGCCGTTAGATGTCAGAATGATATGATAGACGTAGAATCCTGGTTGCAGGTCTGGTGAAGACCATTCTATGGTGGAACTGCCCATAAAGTTGGGCGTCTCGTCAGCCAGAAGCGAGGTGTTGGCAACCGTTGGATGTTCCATATCCTTGGCGTAATATTTCTCTGTCTGGCTGATTTTCGACTTAGCTTCGTAAACGAGGTGTCCTAATGCATTGAATACTTCTACCTTCATTTCTGTTTCAGATTCCGGACGGTTATGCAGCACACGGAACGTCAGGGGTTCCTGCTGTTTTGCAGGACTTGGATAAGCCTGTACCGAGACACTGTTTGGTGCGATACTTTTCCCAACGGTGAAGTGGAAGACACGACGAGTGGCGTTATTGTAAACGTCCCAAACTGTAAATGAAGCCTCATAATCACCATCTTCGAGCGCAGGGATACTGTACTGCACACTGCCAATGTCATAACGTCCAGAATAGGTCGAAAAGTAGTTGTTGAGGATGTACTGCTTCACGCTGAGCAACGGATTGCTGGTGCACTTGATGGTTAAAACCATATCGTGGCCGATGCCATTGCCTGTAGTGTTGAATCCACTCTCATCGGTAACTTCAGCATAGAAATAGGGTGTACTGTTGACCACCGCTCCTTCGCTGAATAGCATATCATTGAGAAATAAGTTGCGTATCTCTGGACCTAAGGAATCGGTCTTGACAATTTCTGTTCCTCCTGCCAGTGCATAACGGTCAAAATATCCTTGTGCTTCGTCCCACTGATCGCTACAGGCATAAAGCGTAGCCAATCCCGTCTTTTCTCCGGCTGAGATGTCCTGTGGTACGATAAATGAGAATTCGAATTGTCCATTCTTGACTTCTCCACGTCCGCGAAAAACTTTACGGGTACGAGTCGTAAATGTGTAGGGCGTAGCGCCATCTTGCACATATCCTTTGTCTGCTGTAAGCGTGTCAAGTGCATCGAAGAACGTCGGGAAGATGATGCCGTTGAATGTAGAGTCAATCTGGCTTTCTGTTCCTGTTTTCAGGATGTGGCCTTTCAGCGTCACAGGTTCCAAGGCTTGCAGTACGAACTGCTCAGTATCGCTTACAGCTTTTCCGTTGAGTTGTGTAACTTCAATCTTCTTCTCAGGGAAAGCCATGATGAGTGAAGGATCTCCCATAAGACAGAAATTCAGTTTGTTATAGTCACTGCCAAGTGCACGTTTGGAGGCTTTGAGTACGTCTCCTAATCTATACCGTGTACCATTGCTGAAGCGGTCAAAAAGATTGTCGATGATGGCTTGGTTGATGATCAGATTCTGATGAGCATAGACTACTCGGACGGTGGTAAACATTGCAATGGCACCACCGTTACTGTTAAGGGTCAGATGCTCTCCCATGGAGATGTCTTCGTTATCCCATCGGCCCACGTCGCACGAAGCCGTAACCCAAACAGGCAGGTATCGCATACTGAGTTGTGTGGCCAAAGAAGACGTCATGATCTGCTCATGAGTGATGGATGAAGTGTTACCATGTCCTGCATAATTGACCAGAAGCACTCCTTCTTTCAGTCGCTCCAGAAATTCCTTGCGCGCATCCGGATAATCAGTTCCTGAAGCCGTGGTAGTCTGTTTATACGCTGGCAGATAGATTTTCTGCATCACATATTCCTTATGTCCGGACTTCTCAAGGCTTCTGACGAGTTGGTCGTTATGCTGAACGTGAGCGTTGAAACTATCTCCTGCCTTGTCGTCGTCGCTCAAAAAACAGAGATGACTCTTCCAGTCTCCCTGATAGCGATTGTTGCTGTAGGTGATGATCTTGTCGATAACCGCTTTCGCTTCTGCCTCATTGCTGACAGGCAGTCGTCCGATGCCGATATCCAGTGTCGCATTGCTGATGCTATAACGGTGATGCGTATCCATGATGCCACCTTCGCCATCTTCGGTAAATCCAAAATAATCATCGCAGACGCAGGAAGCAGTCTCTGACAAGGAATAGTCTGTCTCGTAGGTTGGCAGATAGTACTGTCGGTTGATTTTCTGGTTATCATAATGTCCTTTGCCGAAGAGCAATAGATAGCGTGGCTGCAGTCGTTTCATCAGAAGCCTGATAGCCGTGGCATCTTGTCCGCCAGACGAGAATTCGTTGTATATAGCCTGAGGCGTTAAGACGACTACAGACAATCCATCGTTATGTCTGCGGTATTCTGCCAGACGGTTGGCCTCAGAAAGGTAGGCCGGAGCCGTGATAATTACAAAATCAGTCGGTTCTAGAGCATGGAGGTTCTGGTTAGTGATCTTACCTGCTGAAGTGACGCTTGGGAAGTCCATTGACTCTGTATTTACCCACACATATTCATGAAGTTCTGTCGTGGTCGGAACAAAAGTCGCGTTGTCTGAGAGTTGTTGTAGTTTAACATCTGTGGCCGATGTAACATCCCAAACCTGATAAGCGCTTGAGGCGATAGTAGAAGTTTCTGCGCTGTATGCTCCACTCAGATCAAAGCCAGTATGGGTATCAGGGTCTCTGAAAGTGATAAAAGAAGCGGGTAAAGAGAAAGAGCGTCGTCCCTCAACTTCAATATAATTGAGACGGGCAATATCTGCTTTTCCTGTGGCCTGATAAGTGAGTGAGATTTCAATGTCCGACTTGCCTTCAAGACTCACACGTTCATCCAGAAATCCCTCCGTAGCAAAAGTATATGAACTTGAAGTATTATCTATATTGACGTTCCTGATAGATTGATCATTGACTCTGACATCATAGCTCGTAGCTTCGGTCGACTTAGCGATCATGTTGGCCTTTATGCGGATTTCTCCCGCATCAAAAGTCCCCATGGAGAAGCGCTGTGTCTTGTTGCTGATGAATGACTCGCCATACTTCTCACGGCCTGTTTGCCCGATGTTGACGAGGTCAGATTCATGCAGTTCATGTGCCAGATAAGTATCAGAGAACTGTGAGGCTACAGACACCGTAGACGATAAAGATTGCATCTGACGGGGCTCTTCGGCCTTCTGATGCAGAAAATAATAGGCCTTAGTCTCGTAAGTATTCTGGCGATGGTAGAAACCGTCGCTGGCATCATATTCCCATTTGATCAACCCCTGTCCATAGAACAGAATACGGTTGTTCTTTGTGTCCTGATAGATAGCTACTTCTGGCAGATCATCATAGGGGATTTTTTTAAAATCCTCAGAGAGTACGTTTCCACCAAATCCATAGATACCCACTTGCTGTGGCTGAGAGAATCCCATCTTGCGCAATTGCTCATACGTGATCTGATACACACCATTCTCCTGTCCATCTAATGAAACTTTGATCCATAGCCCCTCTGCAAGTACCGACTTGTCTGCAAAAACATGCTGACCGTACAGCTCGGCAGGAACCGTCTGTGCTGTGGTGAAGAAAAGAGTAGAAAGTAAAAAATGGGCAAGTCTCATACATTTATAAACGCAGAAACTTGCCATATATTGTGTGTGCGCGAAAACAAGCCTTTAGATTACGTGTCTCAAAAAGCAGAATAAGGTTATTTACAACGGCATTCTAGTACCTTAACGCCTTCAAGTGAAGCCGTGATGAGGTCTCCTTCTTTGACGACCCCCACTCCGGCTGGTGTTCCCGTGAAGATGAGATCTCCAGTCTTCAGTAGATAAAACTGGCTGGCATAACTGATAATTTGATCCACGGTATGAAGCATATCTCCTGACCAACCAATCTGACGAGTCTCACCATTAAGCTGCATTTCAAAATGTAAGTCCTGAATAGGATTTTCTTTGGTATTTTTCTGCCTCTTTAGATCCTCAATCTTGAGCCACTTTCCTACGTAAGAAGCCCCATCAAAGCCCTTGGAAATTTCCCATGGTAATCCTTTTTGGCTCAATTGCTTCTGAATGTCACGAGCAGTGAAGTCAAGCCCTAGCGAAACTTCGTCATAATAGCGGTGGGCAAAGCGCTCTGGAATACTCTTCCCAAGGTGGTTGATACGCACTACGATCTCAGTTTCATATTCTACTTGGTCGCTCCAGTCCGGGACAAAAAATGGCCAGTCTTCACGGGTGATGGCCGTTTCTGGTTTTAGAAAAAGGGTAGGAGCATTCTCAAACTGCACTCCGGCACTCACCCCCTGTACCTGTACCAGAGTGTGTTTCAACTCCTCATTATGTTTGGCATAGTTCATGCCAACGCAAATAATTTTCATATTCTCCTGTCTTTTACAACCTTACTTTCTCCCAAAATCTGCTGGGATTTCGCCCCATTGCTTGGTTTCCCATTTTAGGATAGGAACACGATAAGTGTGTGTGCGTAACCAAGACTCGGCACGTCTGATCAGATCAAAGATAGGAGCGTTGACTTCATTCTCTTCAAGCGTCGTCTTACAGAAGCCTTGATTCACCCATTTTAGAGCATTGACAGAGTCTGTATAGATTGGGATTTGAGTCCCTTGTTTCTCCTCAAGTGCAAGAGCGTGAACGATCGCTAAAAATTCTCCTATATTGTTAGTTCCCTGTTGCATAGGTCCAACGGTAAACAATACTTGTCCGGTCTTGACATAGACGCCTTTATATTCCATAGGACCGGGGTTCCCGCTACAAGCTGCATCTACGGCAATCGTCTCTACATTGTAGGGTTTCGGAGCATTAGGATCCACGTTTTTTTGCTTTGCTTTCGTAGGCTTAGCAGCTATGGCAGGTTTGGCCGCTTCTGCCTCTTCGTCGAATTCAATCACGGTACCTTCCTTGGCCAGTCGTGCCATCTCCTTAGCCACCTCCTGCAGAAGTCCCTCTTTATCGAATCCTTCGCGCCAGGCTTCTACCGCTGCTTCCTGACTTTTGAAGGCACGATATGAAGCATCCGGGTAACCTGATACCTGTATCTCTGCTTCTTCCCACGAGTCATAAACGCCAGGGGCAAAACCCTTCCAGACGACATAATATTTATTTGCATGCATTGCGATAAAGAGGTATAATGTACGACGAAATAATACGCTACGGCGGCAAAGATACATTATTTCTATGAAATAGCCAAAGAAAATTTGGATTTTTCGTGATTTTTTCGTATTTTTGCGCCGTTTAAAATATGCGTACAAATGACTAACTATACAAAATGGGTTGCTTGCTGGGGTAATGCCACCTCTATTACCGATCGTAAGGAGGCTGTCTGGTCTAAGGATATAACCTTGCGCTATCCGGTCAAGATGTGCTTTAGTGGCGCCGCATTGCGTCTTAGGTTCTCCAATCTTACAGGCACCGTACCTGTCACTTTGACCCGTGTGTATGTGGCCAAGCAGAAGACTCGCAACTATCAACCTTCGGCTGTGTTGTTCGATGGTCAGGAGAGTGTGACGATTAAGCCAGGAGCGGAGGTCGAGAGTGACGCTTTGCCGGTCGATATCATTGCTGGCGAGATGATCGATGTTAGCATCTATCTGGGTGAATTCACACAGATGAATGCAGGTACACTGATTACCGGGCCTCTTTCAAAAGGTAAGTATGCTTATGGTGACTTTGCTGCACAGCAGGAGCTTCCGCTTGATCTGACACGGAATACCAACTGGTTCTACTTCCTCAATACGATCGATATTCTGACTGAAGAACAGAACCGCGCTCTGGTATGTTATGGAGATTCCATCACAGCACAGAGCTGGCCTGACTACCTGGCAATGCAGTTATGGGAAGAGGGCATCCGCAATGTGTCGGTCATTCGTCGTGCTGTCAGTGGCACTCGCATCCTTCGTCAGTATGATTGTATCACTTATCAGGCATACGGCCTTAAGGGTGCCACCCGTTTCCCCATTGAACTGAATGTGGCAGGAGCCTGGACTGTCCTCTTGCAGCACGGTATCAACGATATTATTCACCCCGTAGGTCGTGAGGTGAATGTGTTCCGTCCGTGGAGTGATCTTCCTACGGTTGAAGAACTCGAGCACGGCATAGAAACCCTCTATGTCGCGCATGCCCGAAAACTCGGCTTAAATGTCTGGAGTGGCACGTTGCTTCCTATCGAGGGTTGGCGAACTTATACCAAAGAGCGTGATTATATGCGCTGCCAGTTAAATGACTGGTTGCGCTGTTCTCCGCTTTTTGATGCTTGTGTAGATTTTGACCAGGCTGTCTGCGATACACTCAACCCGGCTGCTTTCGGACCTGGCTTTGATTCTGGTGATCACCTGCATCCAAGTGAAAAAGCTTATGAGCGTATGGGTCAGGAAGCTTTGAAAATGATTAAGAATTTTGTTCGATGACAATGAAGAAAACCGTCATTCTTCTGCTTGTATCCTTTCTGCTTTTACCTGCTACTCTTTTGGCAAAGAAGAAGAAAGCAGAGATAGCAGTACCTAAGTCTGTGCTTACTATGGACGAGCAGCAGTACTTCGATTCACTCTATTTTCTGGCCATTACACAGGAGCAATGCCATCGTCTGGACTCTGCGATAAACCTCATGCAGACGGCGGTCAACTTCTATGACTCTGCCCTGATGTCTCGGGGTTATGAGGTGGGGATGTCGCTTGATGCTCCTATCGATGAAGAAGATGACCGACCTTTAGGAAAACCTGTTACCAGCATCGAAGCTCCCGGACTGGCAGCTGCACTCTTTTTTCTGAGTAATCAGTACCGTCAGCAGAACAACGCGGTGGGTTCTATTGTCAACATTGCCAGAGCTACCGCTATAGACTCTGTGAACTACTGGTATAACGATGCGCATGCCGATCTGATGATGGTCTTAAAGCGTACTGAGGATGCTCAGGTGGTCTATGAGCGCTTGGCTCGTAACTATCCTGATAAGAGTCAGCCACTCTATGCGCTCTCAGACATCTACCTTCGTCAGGATAGCACCGACAAGTGTCTCGATGTACTTAACCGTCTGGAAGAGATAGAGGGTGGCAGTCCGCAGTTAACCGAATATAAGTTTTTTATACTCCAGAAGGCAGGTCGTGCCGAAGAGGGATTTGAGGAGTATCGCAAGCTGATCACTAACCATCCGTATAATGTGCAGTACCGCATCAAGCTCGGTGATCTACAGATGCAGAATGCACAGATACAGGATGCTAAGAAGACTTACGATGAGGCAGCGGTCATTGAGCCAGATAACGCTTATGTCTGGATTGCGCTGTCCAACTATTACAGTATGACGGGCAATCAGGCTGAGGCCGACAGTCTGGTAACTGAAGCTCTGGTCAATCCCAATCTGGATGTAGAGACCAAAAACACGGTGATGACCGAATATCTCAAGGGAACTTACCGTAAGTTTGCCACCTATCGTGAGCGTCTCAAAGCCGGGCAGGCCGATGTCGAGCCACTTGACACCACTGCTTTACTGCATAAGGTCGATGAGCTTTTCTCTACCGTGACTGCCCAGCACCCCAGTGCTCCTGAATTTTACGAACTGCAGTCTGAATGGTTCAGCACCCAGCGTAAAGACAGTATAGCTGCCGAGTGCATTCGCTTTGCCGTAGATCTGAAACCTACCAATCCTGAGTACTGGGAACGCTATCTCTATTACAGCACCTCATGGTTGCCCAAAGACCAGATGATTGCGCGTTGTGACGAGGCATTGAAACAGCACCCCGACATGCAGGCAGCTTATCTGGTCAAGGCGTGGGTCTATGTGCAGCTAGATCAGCGAGACAAGGCCATCGATCAGTATCTCTTGGCCATCGATCATGTTACTCCACCTGATGCTAATCAGATCAGTAGCTTGTGGGGCAATATCGGAGACCTTTACCACCTGGATAACCTCGACGAGAAGGCTTACGAGTGTTATGAGAAGTCGCTGAAATATAACCCTAACAATTTCGCCGTGCTCAATAACTATGCTTATTATCTTTCGCAAGCACAGAAAGAGCTGTCACGTGCAGAGTCTATGGCGCTCAAGGTAGTGCAGAAATATCCTACAAACTCTACCTACCTTGATACCTATGCCTGGATTCTTTATCTCGAAGGTAGCTATGTGCTGGCCGACTTCTATCAGCAGAAAGCTCTTGAGAACCTCGAACCAGATGCTACAGATGTCTCTACCCTTTATGACCATTATGGTGATATTAAGGTGAAGAACAATGACATCAAGGGCGCTGTTGAGCTCTGGAAGAAAGCCCTTGAGTGTACTGACTGTAAAGAGCCTGAACCTATCAGGAAAAAGATTTCCTCAGCTGAAACATTAGGATTCTAAAAAAAATAATTATGCAAATTAAATATCTGTCAGTTTGTCTCCTGGTTTTGACACTGCTAAGTTCGTGTGCTACAAAGAAGCCAAGCGTTGGAAGCCTCACAGGACCTAATCCCGAACGTGCGCGCTTTGAAACCGTCATAGCTAATCACTATAAGTACGAAGCACTTCAGAGCAAGGTGAAGCTTTCGATGGGCAAGTCAAGTCTGAATGGCAAGATCTGCATCGAGTCAGGAAAGCGTCTTTGTCTGTCTGCCAATGCTCCATTGCTTGGTTTTGAGGTGGCGCGTATTGAGGCCACACGTGATTCCGCCATTATTGTCGATAAGTATGACAAGATCTACACAGTAGTGCAGTTGAGCGAACTCACCAAGATGGAAGCTCTTGAAGGGCATGAGATGGAGGCGTTGGAATGTCTGCTCTTAGGTCGTATCTTCATTCCTGGCAAAGGTCAGGCCACCGGCAAGGACTACAGTCTGCTGACCTGGACCACTCCACAGTCTGACACGGGCGATAACCTCATCTCAACAGGTGTCTATACGGGCAAGAACTATAGTCTGGCTTATAGTATCAACGCACTGGGTCAGCTCGTCAATACCTCGCTTACTACGGCCGATGGCAATAAAGCCGTCTGGCAATATACTGCTTATGGAGAGGTTGATAAGAAACCTTTTGCCACCAGCGAGAGTGTAGTAGCCACCAACACAGACAAAAAGGAGCTCCAGGCCGGACTCTCTTTCACCAATCCATCGTTCGGCGAAAGCACTTGGCGCGACTTTGAACCTACGTCTTCCTATCGTCGTGTCACCTTAAAAGAGTTTGGCGAAGTTCTCAAGAAACTGGCAAAATAATATTCTTCAACGTATAGTCAATGAAGTTGTTCCGATCATTTATCATCATCTTTTTGACAGCACTGCTGATGGCAGGGCCGTTAGGTTCTTCTTATGCGCAACAGAAAAAGAAAGCGACGACCACTCAGACCACCAAGAAAGCGGCTCCTGCCAAGAAGAGCACAACCTCAACAACCAAGAAGAGTACAACCTCAAATACTAAGAAGACTACGACCGCAAACTCGAAGAAGAGTACCGCTGCTCCATCCAAGAAGTCCACAGCGTCTTCTGCAAAAAAGACCACGACCCCTACCAAGAAGTCCACTCCAACCAAGAAGAAACAACCCATGAGCCGCCAGGCTTATGAGAAGCAGCAGAAAGATCTTCAGAAGCAGATCAAGGATACAGAAGATTTGATCAGCAACAACACGCAGTCTGTACGTAGTCAGAACCGCGACTTGAAGATTCGTCAGGACGAGATCAATAAGCGAAAAGCGCTCATCGTCAGCCAGCAACGTGAGATAGAAGTCATCACGCACGAAGAAGATTCTCTGCGTCAGGAGATCAGAATCCTCAGAAAAGACTATGAGGTCAAGCAGCAGAAATACGCGGCTGCTGTGCGTCATATGTATAAGTGGCGTTCAGGTTATGAAGAGGCGGCTTTTGTACTCTCTGCAGGCTCTCTGTTTGAGGCCTCTAAGCGTGTGCGCTATCTCCGCAACTATGCACAGTGGCGCAAGGAGCAGGCTTTGTTTTTGCAGCAGCAGCGCTTTGCCACAGAACATGCTCGAGAAGAGCTGGCAAAGACGCGTGAGATACATCAGCAGAAATTGGCCGATATGGACAAAGAGCGTGCTGACCTGACAAGAAAACAACAGGAACAGGAAGCTAAGGTGGCTGATCTTCAGAAACGTAATAAGGAACTCCAGACTGAGCTCGACCGTGATCGTAAGCGCATGGCTGAGGTCGAGAAGACCATTGAACGTATGATTCAGGAGGAGATCCGTAAGGCCGAGGAGGCACGTCGCAAAGCCGAGGAAGAAGCCCGTAAGAAAGCAGAGAAAGAGAAAGCAGCCACGGCTTCTAAGTCGGGTAAGACAAGCTCAGGTTCTACTACTAAGACCACAACCCCTTCATCGGCCAAGAGTAATACCTCCACCACGGTCAGCAAGCCGTCAGCGGCTACTTATGCCATTGACGAGAGTTACAAGCGCCTCTCAGGCAGCTTTGCCAGCAACAAGGGAAAACTGCCATATCCGATAGATGCTAACTTTGCCTTCGTCGATCATTATAACACGGCAGGCAACGGTAATTCCAGCATCGTCATTAGCAGTAAGGTCGGAGCACATGCCTGTGCTATCTATGAGGGTGTGGTGCAGAGCTGCTTCTCTACCAGCGAGGAGTGGACCATCATCGTGCAGCATGGCCAGTACCGCTCTGTCTATATGAACTTGGCTAATGTTTCGGTTAAGGTGGGACAGAAAGTCTCTATCCGTCAGCCGCTGGGTACCTTGAAGACAGAGCCTGACAGCAAGCGTTCTGAGCTGAGATTCTGGATTTATCAGAATGCCAATGCCGTCAACCCTGAGCGCTGGTTAAAGCGCTGATAAATAGCCTGGTATTTGCCCTTGTAGATATAGGTAGTACTTTCCTGGAATTAGTCCTCGCTTGCCTCGTCGAGGTGCCCTTCCCACAGATAGTAACGTGTCTCTTTGACCAACACGCCACTCAGACAAAGCAGACAGACGAGGTTTGGGATGGCCATAAGTGCATTGGTGGCATCCCCGAAGTTCCACACCACCTCCAGCGCATGGGTTGCTCCGAAGTAAGTGCCAAGGGTGATCAGCAGTCGGTAGATATAACGTGCCTCACGGCCGAAGCGACCTGAGAGATACTCCAGGGCTTTTTCACCGTAGTAACTCCATCCGAGGATAGTGCTGAAGGCAAAGGTGAAGATCGCAATAGAGAGGATGATAGAGCCCACGTTGACGCCGCTGATCACTATCGGTATCTGTTCAAAAGCGCGCTTGGTCAACGCTGCAGAGGCCGTAGAGTCCACGCCGTTGTCGGCCAGGATGGTTGTGACGAGCACCAGACCCGTGATGAGGCAGATGACCACTGTGTCCCAGAAGACAGAGGTCGAAGAGACCAAAGCTTGTCTCACCGGATTCTTGGTCTTGGCCGCAGCTGCTACGATAGGCGCAGAGCCCAGTCCGGCTTCGTTGCTGAAGAGCCCTCGTGCGATGCCGAAGCGCATAGACAGCATGATGGTCGAACCTACAAAGCCTCCTGTTGCTGCCTGTTCGCTGAAGGCACTTCTCAGGATAGTCAAGAGGGCTTCCGGCAACAGATCTATATTGATTACCAGCAGGATGAGACAGCCGATGACATAGAATGCCGCCATGAACGGAACAAGCAGTTCACAGACCTTCGAGATACCCTTCACACCAAAGATAATCACGCAGCCCACCAGCGTTGCCAGGACGAGACCTACCCAGTGGGCGTCCCACCCGAAGCTCTCATCGGCCATAGTGGCTATCGCATTGCTCTGTATGGTGCAACCAATGCCGAAAGAGGCCAGGAAAGCAAATAAGGCGAAGAGTATGGCCAGCCAGCGGCTCTTCATACCACGCTCTATGGCATACATAGGTCCACCCAACATCTGTCCGTCGTCCGTGCGTATGCGATATTTAATACTGAGCAGACCCTCGGCATATTTAGTGGCAATACCCAGCACTCCGGTCACCCAGCACCAGAAGATTGCGCCAGGGCCACCCATGGTCACTGCTGTAGCCACACCTATGATGTTGCCTGTGCCGATGGTGGCTGCAAGGCCGGTAGCCAGGGCCGAGAACTGAGAGACATCGCCTAATGACTCCTGATCTTTCTCTACTGAGATCCTGATGGCATGTCCGATATAGCGTTGTGGGAACTTCAGTCTCAGGGTCAGAAACAGGTGCGTGCCTACCAGCAGGATGATCATTGGCCATCCCCACAGGTAGCTGTTCATTAAGGTAAGTATCTCGTTCATCGTTGTTCCAGTGCTTTACAAATCGCTGCAAAGATAAGAGAAATAATTGATTTTTGCAAGCAAAAGACCTTTTTATCATCAAATGGATACACTTTTCATCCTTTTAGGACCCACGGCAGTAGGTAAGACCGAACTGTCATTACGTCTGGCCGAAGCGCTCGGGTCGCCGGTCATCAGCTGTGACTCTCGGCAGATCTATCGTGATCTTCCCGTCTGTACTGCCGCCCCGACCCCCGAAGAACGTCAGCGCGTGCCGCATTACTTCATAGGTACTCACGGCCTGGAAGCCCCCTTCAGTGCCGCACAGTTTGAAGCTGAGGCGCTGCGTGTGCTGCAGCAGGAGTGTCCGATGCCTGGCGTGGTCATGACGGGAGGTTCTATGATGTATATTGATGCTATCGTCAAAGGTATAGACGACATGCCGCAGGCCGACCCTGCCATACGCCAACAGTTGCGGCAGCGCTTTGAGGCCGAGGGACTTGCCCCACTGCTTACTGAACTTCAATCACTCGATCCTGCCTACTATGCCACTGTCGATCAGAAGAATCCTATGCGCGTCATCCACGGGCTTGAGATGTGTCTTACCACAGGTTGTCCCTTTAGTTCCTTCCGGGTGGGGCAGCCCAAACAACGTCCTTTCCGCATTGTGCAGATAGGCCTTCGCCGGGAGCGTGCCGACCTTTACCGCCGCATCGACCGCCGTGTAGATCTGATGTTCGAACAAGGGCTGGTCGAAGAGACACGACGCGTCTATGAACGTTATCAGGAGAGCATCGACCGTCAGTTGGCCGGTGTGATCCGCAACCCTGGACCTACGCAGGCACAGCCTATCCCGAACCTGCTACCCGTCTCGCTCAACACCGTCGGACTAAAAGAGATGCTCCTGCATTTCTCTGGTGTCTATTCAATAGAGCAGGCCCGTGAGCGCATTTGTCATAACTCGCACATTTATTCCAAGAAGCAGATGACGTGGTTCCAGCGAAATCCAGATATTCACTGGGTCGATGCAGAGGCCATTTTGACGGTCGAACAGTTGCTTAACCTCTAAAAAAGATGTTGTACAACATGTTTTTGAAAAAAGTTTCGCAAAACAACCGATTGTATTGCACTTTTTTTTGAAAATTATTTGGAGGCTTCATTTTTTCGACCTATCTTTGCAACACCTTAAAAAACACAACCATGACACAATACCTTAAATAACGCAACAAAAGTAGTTTCTTTGGGACCTTAAGTCTAATACCTGAAAAACAGAAAAATTTTTGTTCAATCGAAATTCGTTCAATTGAAAAAGAAATCACTGGCACAAACCCAGTGATTTTCTTTTTGTCAAAAACCAGCTCATACGCTATAAATCAGCTTTTGCGCGCACATAAATATGTTCTTTAACATATTCACGAAAAAAAAGCAGTTTTTTTTTGGTTTATTAGTTGTTTTTTGCTATCTTTGCGGCAGTTTGTATTAATACCTCTTAGATATATACCCCATCATTTCATGAATAGTACGGCTCAACCTGCCGCAAAGGCTCAAAATCAGAAACTGTCAGAATACATAGCAGGTAGTGACATTATGGTTGATCTGATCAGCAAGATTAGACAAGATTTCCGCATTCGTGATATTCTTAGCACGGTGCTGATTCGTGTAGAAGACAAGACTGTAGTGAGTCTTGCCAATACTATGCTTCTCTCAGCCGGTGAAAGCACTGATACTTCTGTCGAGCCCTGTGATTATGAAAAGTGGCGTGAGGCAGAGGCCTTGACGCTCTCTAATGAGTATGACTCCAGGCGTTTTAACCGAAGCACAAAGATAGAGACACTCTGTATGAAGGTGCGCGACCATGAACAGTATTCCTTCATCGTCCGTATCAAGTCTGAGAGCATCTCTGACCGTGTGGTGAAATATACTTTTGTCAAGCTTACGCCCGATGCTAAATTCATCGTGGGTACCCGCCAGGAGATCACCAAGAGTCTGGAGCATGATATCGTGACCGGTGGCCTGAACCGTGAAGGCTTGCTGCGCGAGATGGAGGTAAAGTACAAGAGCGCCAAAGAGTCGAAGACAAAGCTCTCGGTCCTGTGTTTTAATATCAAGAACTTCCGCGTGATCAATGAGCTCTATGGTAATGGCGTGGGCGATAGTGTGTTACAGCACATGTACACCTCTATCGTTGTCTCAGAGCTGCACCCGCTGTCTTATTCCCGTTATGAGTCAGACAACTTCATCTGTCTGGTGCGCCGTGAGCTGGTCGATACCGATGTGGTGAGCCGACTGTGTCTGCAGGAGTTCCTCAACGGCGACCTCAAGGTGCGCTATCATTGCAAGTGCGGCATCTACCATGTGGAGGACCTCGACCGTGAACCGGTTCATGCCTGCGACCATGCCAAGCTGGCCATCTCTTTCATCAAGGAACAGTATCTCACTCCCTGGATGGTCTATGAGCACAAGATGCAGAAGAGCTTCCTCTCAGACTCTGAAGTGCTGGCGCAGCTCGACGAGGCCTTAGAGGGTAAGGAGTTTATCCCATACTATCAGCCGGTGGTCGACGCGCAGACCGGCAAGATTGAGATGGCTGAGGCGCTGGTGCGCTGGAAGTCGCTTAAGCATGGCATGATGTCACCGGCGGTCTTTATCCCGGTCCTCGAGCGTCATGGCGGCCTCTCGCGTGTCGATCAGGTGATGGAGCAACATGTCTTTGCCTTGCAGAAGCAGCGTGTCAGTGCGGGTCAGCCCGTCGTGCCTATTGACCTCAACCTCTCGTGGGTCGATTTCTCTGATACCAAGCTCGTGGCTCAGTTGCAGGAGCACATCCTCGATGACTCAGTGCATACTGACCTGGTGCGCTTTGAGATCACCGAGTCTGTCTATGATGAAGTAGCCGAGACCCGTATGGACCTGCTCTCGTTCTTCCGTGAGAACAATGTCAAGCTGCTGGTCGATGATTTCGGCGCAGGCTTCTCGTTTGGTACGATGAAGCACGTGGAGTTCCACATCGCCAAGATCGACAAATCGCTCATTGACAAGATTGGTGAGAGCCGTAAGATGGACGTTATCATCGAGATGCTGATCAGCGTCTTCCACAACCTCAATGCCAAGGTGGTGGCCGAAGGTGTCGAGCTCGAGAGCCAGGTGGAGTTCCTGCGTCGGGTAGGCTGTGACTACATTCAGGGTTATTATTTCTATAAGCCGATGGAGGAGGAGGCCTTCCTGCAGTTGCTTGAAGAGCAGATGGCCACTGCACCTGTTGCAGAACCCGTCAAGTTAGCTACTACCGACCAGATCGTGGATGAAAGCCAGCAGTGGGTCGAGCGTGAGCTGTTCGACCAGCAGAATGCCAAGCTGCAGCAGTCGCTTGAAGAGACCAAGTCGCTTCACCTTTTGCTCGATGCTATTGATATTCACTACTTTGAGTGGGACGTGGCTACGCATGTCGATCTGGCCTCCGACAAGTTCTGCCAGATGTACGGCATTCCCGGTAACGCCATTCCGAATATGCCCGAAGAGATTCCGATCGTCTTTGAAGAAGACCGTCCACGTTTCCGTACTTTCTATGATCGCATCGCCAATGGCGAGAAGATGGGCTCTGACTGCTTCCGCCTCTATACCCCTGATGGCAAGGGCTATACCTGGTATCGCAAGACCTTCTATACGCTTTTCAATGCCGAGGGTAAACCTTATAAGGCAGTGATCACCATGCGCGACTGCCAGGACGAGTATCGCTATCGCATGCTGCGTGAGCGTGACCGTATGCTGACACAATCGCAGGAGATTATCACCTTCATTTACACCTTGGCCAATGATACGATCTCGTTGAACTATCTGACCAGCGAGGGTGATGTGGCTTCTGTAGCGTTGGAGAACTTCCTCAGCACGCCAGAAGAACAGCTGATCGAAGAACAAAGGACCGTGGCTGCGCATTTGAAGCAGATCATCGCCTCTGGTGAGCGCAGCGGTTACTTTGACTTTATCTTTACGCCTACTAACTCCGAGTATCGAGCACACTATTCGATGGTCGATGGCGAGTATGGTCATCTCTATGCCATCATTGGCCAGGCCGAGGACATCAACAAGACCCGTGAGTATCTTGAGGCAAAAGAGCAGTTGCTCAGACTGTCTGAGATCGACAGTCTGAAACAGATACGTAACCGCGACAGCGGCGAACGCGAGATGGAGAAGTTCTTTGCCAACGGACAGATCGGCGTCTTCGCCATCTTAGACTGTGACCGCTTCAAGAGCGTCAACGACAGCTTCGGCCATGCCATGGGCGATGAGCTGCTTCGCAACATTGCCCGTCTGATCTCTGAACATAACCCTCACGGCGTCAACATGCGACTGGGTGGCGATGAGTTCGCGGTCTTTGTTCCTTCGAATGACGTTTACGACGGCCTGCGCGCACAGGTTGAGCATTTCTTCTATGAGATAGACCATCTGCAGCTGCCCGGCATGGAAGGCTTCCCGGTGTCTCTCTCGATAGGTGCTGTGCTGTGCGACGGTCAGGAGAAGACTGACTTCGACACCCTCTATCGCAAGGCCGACATCCTGCTCTATAAGAGCAAGGAAACCCCTGGTAATCAACTGTCATTATAAAAGTTCCTGCAATGACTATTATCTATCTGAATCTGACGCTCAACATCTGTAGTCTTCTCCTGATGATGATTACGCTCTATGGCGTACTCTTCGTCGAGAGTAAGAAGAGCACCAGAAACACCCTGTTCAAGTACATCGTCGGACTGCTGCTGTTCTGTCTGGTGATCGATACGTCGAGCTACTTCTATGTGTTCACCGATCCGGGAGGACCGGGCTGGTACATCACGTCGTTCGTAGCGGCTATCCCGCCATTCATCTGGGTAGTACTCATCATGTTCTACCTTATCAGCTTTATCCGCGAGAGAAAGCCTATCTCGTGGAACACGGGTTGGGTCTTTGCCATTGTGGTGGGTTTAATCATTATCCTGGGTTCTTTATATGCGCTCAGAGGTGAAGCTTTCTCCTGGGAGGATAATCATTTTCAGCCAGGGTTCATGGGGCCTATCGTCTTCTTTTCCGAGTTGATCATCCTGCTCTACTATGGTTTCATGATCCTCTATTACCGCTCCGTGCTGGGCATGCACAACAGTATTGCGCTCTTCTCGTTTCTCCTGATCCCGATGATCGGACTGACACTCGATGCGCTCATCCCTGGCCTCTATTCCATCCTCTTTGGCATGGCGGTGAGTGTGCAGATCTGTTTCATCCTGGTGCAGCACCATGAGCTCGACATCGCCCGCCAGAATGCCGAGTCTGCTAGCTTGGCTAAGTCGTTGTTCCTTAATAATATGTCGCACGATATCCGCACCCCTATGAATGCTATAATCGGTTTCGCCCAGCTGATGGAGCATCAGGCCGACGACCCTGTGGCCGTAAGAAACTATCTGGCCAAGATCAAAAATTCGAGCAGCTATCTGCTTACGCTGATCAATGAGGTGCTCGACATGGCGCGTATCGAGAGCGGTAAGGCCGAGGTCGAAGAGGGGTTCTACGACCTGCTTGACCCTAAGAATAATCTGCTGCCTCTGTTTGAAGAGACGATCAGGCAGAAGAATCTCACCGTTAAGTCACGTCATCGCATTGAGCACCGCTATGTGATGCTCGATAAGACCAAAGTGCAGCAGATTACAATCAACCTCATCAGCAATGCCGTGAAATATACGCCCGAGGGCGGACATATCTTCATCGACCTCGAGGAAGTGCCCTCTGAGAGAGCCGGTTATGCCAATTATATCTTCCGCATTCAGGACGACGGCATAGGCATGAGCAAGGAGTTCGCCCAGCATGTCTTCGATCAGTTCAGCCGTGAGCGCAATACCACGCAGAGCAAGATCATAGGTACCGGCCTGGGAATGTCTATTGTCAAGAAGCTCGTAGAACTGATGGGCGGCACCATCAAGGTGAATTCCGAGTTGGGCAAGGGTTCTATCTTTGCCGTGACCAATCCTCATCGCATTGTCACTAATCCTGAAGTCTATCTCAATGCCGAGAAGGAGGTCAAAAAGCAGCAGCCGAAAGTCTCGCTGGCCGGTAAGCGTGTGCTCTTGACCGAAGACAACGAGATCAACGCCGAGATCGCTACGCTGATGCTGCAGCGTGAAGGGGTAGAGGTAGAGCATGCCGAGGACGGCCTGCAGTGTGTCGAGATGCTCACCGATAAGCCTTCGGGTTACTACGACTTTATCCTTATGGACATCCAGATGCCGCGCCTCAACGGCTATGACGCTACGCGCCGCATCCGTACAATGAGCGACCTCTCGAAGGCCACCATCCCGATCGTCGCCGTGACGGCCAACGCTTTCGACGAAGACCAGAAGGAGGCCCTCCGTGCCGGCATGAACGGCCATATCGCCAAGCCGATAGTAACCGAGAAACTCATACAGCTTATCGGAAAACTCTTGAAATAAGCCTTCTTATACCTGTTATAATAACCCCCAGCCCCACAGTCACAGCGTCACAGTAGGTGCGCATACATAAACGAAAAATCCTGCGTAGAGTCGGTTCTACGTAGGATTATTTGAGGAGTGGAGATGGAGGGGTTCGAACCCTCGTCCAAACGAGGAGCATCTGCGCTTTCTACATGCTTATTCCAGCCTAAATTGTCGGGTGCCACCAAGACCTGGACCACCAAGCAACACCGTATCCGCTAAAATTTCACCAAAGCCGCGCGGCCAACCCTGATTAGTCCCGATTTACCTGCACCACCGATTCCTCAGTCTCGTGACAACGACCTTGGGGTGATGTCTTGTCTCCACTACCTTGAGCGGAGATTAAGCCAGTAATCTACTGTACTTCGATTAGGCAGCAAGAGCGTAGTTAGTCTCGCCAATTATATTTCGCCATCATGGATTATAGTGATAGGTGACGTCTCACTGCATGCTTACACAAAGGTTCATCTCGCTGTCAAAGCCAGTCATCCCCATGTTTTAGTGGGCACAAAGATAAATGTTTTTGCGATAAAATGCAAGTTGCAGATGTAAAAAAATGAAATGTCATATAGATTTTTTTTATTTTTATCGAAAAAATGGTTCTGCTTTGGCTAAAAATTGGGATTTGTCA